>CANHXO010000014.1 GCA_947464595.1 Cytophagaceae bacterium | reverse complement strand
CATTGGCATTCAACCAGGGCTTAGTCTTGAATTAAACGTATTTAAGTATGCCAAATTATTTGGTGCAGTAAACTACAGATTTGCCGCAGGTAAAAATAGCCATGCCGATATGAAGGGGGTTTCAGGACAAATAGGTTTAAAACTAGGATTGTTTGATCGTCCATTCAAATCAAAAACAAGTCCCAAAAAATAAGGGCAGCGGTTAACAAAAAAAGGGATCTGAAAAAATCAGATCCCTTTTTTTATGCTAATCAATATTTAAAAATTACGCTCTCCTGCTTCTCGTTTTCCCAACATAACTGCGCCCACCATCGCAACAAAAAACAAGATAGAAATTAACTCAAAAGGCAATAGGTATTCGGTGTACAATAGCTTTCCTAGCGTTTCAACCATTCCCGTTTGAGATTTGAAATTAGCCTCTAAAGGAGCCTGTAACGTGTTTTTGCGCAACAGAGCAATAAATAAAACCAATAATGTACCTGCCACTACTGAACCAGCTAATTTGGTTAATGAACTTTTGGATTCAGGCTGATTCTTTTTCAAATCAAACATCATAATCACAAATAAAAACAAAACCATGATCGCGCCAGCATAAACAATGATGTTAACGGCCATTAAAAACTGAGCATTCAAAAGCACGTAGTGTCCTGAAATACAAAAAAAAGTAAAGACCAAATACAAAACACTATGAATAGGGTTTTTAGCTAAAACAACCATCAAAGCGCTTAATAACGTCAATGCAGAAAGAAAATACCATATATTTGAAATTGCCATATCTTAATTATTTCAAACCTTCACGCAAATAGCGCTGGTCCATTTTTTCAACTAATTTATCTTTCCCGTAAATAACCTCATCCCGACTATTAAAAACAGGCACCATGGTGTCATGACGTAGGAAAATAGCTTCCTTGGGACATGCCTCCTCGCAAAGACCACAAAAGATGCAACGAAGCATATTGACTTCGTACACTTTGGCATACTTCTCTTCACGATACAATTTTTCTTCTCCCGGCTTACGTTCTTCAGCAACCATCGATATGGCCTCTGCAGGACATGCTACCGCACATAATCCACAAGCGGTACACCTCTCTGCCCCATTTTCATCCTTCTTTAAAATATGTTGGCCCCTAAATATAGGACCCAAATAACGCTTTTGTTCTGGGTAACGGATGGTCACAGGTTTTGAGAAAAAGTGCTTGAGCGTAGTCGCCATACCCCCCACAATGGCAGGTAAATACATGCGCTCAGCAAGCGTCATTTCCCCCTGCTCCATTACCTTTGTTCGATTGCTTAATTTCATATTCCTAAGCTATTTTTTTCTTTACAAACAATTGATCGTGAACGAATAAGCCCACAATTAATAAAATTACTCCCACCACACCTGCGGTGAATGGCTTGCCAATTAAAATACCAAAAGCAGTTACAACCACATTGTACATGGATAATGGAATTAATCCAGCCCAGCCCAATCCCATTAATTGGTCATAACGAAAACGTGGAAGGGTCCAACGAACCCACATAAATACAAAAACAAATAATAGTGATTTACCTATAAGTGCGCCCATCCCCACAAAAACAGCCACATTATTCCCAAATTGAGCCGTTACAAAATCAATACCTGGGTAATCATAACCACCAAAGTAAAGGGTTGCCATAACTGCACCCGAAATAAACATATTGATGTATTCAGCAAATAAGTAAAAACCCAATTTCATGGAGGAATATTCCGTGTGGTATCCACCAATTAATTCCGTCTCACATTCTGGTAAATCAAATGGAGTTCTATTGCATTCCGCAAAAGCACAAATCAAGAAAATAATGAATCCAAGCGGTTGGTAAAAAATATTCCAATGTCCATTTTGTTGGCCCTCAACAATTGCCTTCGTAGATAAACTTCCCGTAAACAATAGTATGGCTATAATCGCCAATCCCATGGCTAATTCATACGAGATATTTTGAGAGGCCGCACGAATAGCCCCTAATAATGAATACTTATTATTAGACGCCCAGCCGCCAATTAAAATCCCATACACGCCTAGAGAAACTATCCCAAAAACCCAAAGAATCCCTATATTCACATCGATTCCCTGCAAATCAAAAGTTGTACCTCCTATCGTCACTGTATCTCCAAAAGGCACAACAGCAGAGGTCATTAGCGCTGTCAACATCGATAAACAAGGTCCTGCGATAAATAACCACTTATTTGAGTTTGCCGGAATGAAATCTTCCTTCATAAACATCTTCACCGCATCAGCTAAAGGTTGTAAAATCCCAAAGGGACCCGCACGATCTGGACCGATGCGATCTTGCATGAAGGCAGCAATTTTACGCTCAAAATAAGTAGAATATGCAGCTACACCTAAGGTAATAGCAAACACAATTCCAATAAATGCCGCCTTAGCAAGAAATAAGTCTGATAGTAATTCCATATTATTTTTTAGCTTCTAATTTAACTTGATCCGTCAAAAAACTTCGATCCCGATCATCATTGATCAACTTATAATCCCTCGCTGCTTGGCTTATTGGAAAAGCAGGTTGAATTAAATTCGACCCATATTTGTTGGCCGAAATAACCGAATGACGCGAAACTTTAGCAGGGCCCTCAATCGTCCACTCAGCTGTTTTCTTGCGATCAAATCGACAGGTATTGCAAATAAATTCTTTGACTTCCCCCCACTCATTTTTACGCCCGGTCACCCGAATAACTTCCTCTCCCTTGTACCATAAAGTTACCTGGCCCGAACACTTTTCACAGGCACAATGCGCCTCCACAGGTTTTGAAAACCACACCCTACTTTTAAATCGGTATGTTTTATCAGTTAATGCTCCTACCGGACATACATCAATCAAATTTCCAGAAAAATCATTGTCGATTGCCTTGTCGATGTAGGTACTGATTTCTGCATGATCTCCACGATTCATCACTCCATGCACACGACCGTCTGTAATTTGGTCCGCCGTATACACACAACGGTAGCATAAAATACAGCGGTTCATATGCAATTGTATGTTGGGCCCTAAATCAGTCGGCTCAAAAGTATTTCTCTCTTCTGCGGTGCGCGTGCTTGAGACTCCATGCTCAAAAGAAAAATCTTGTAAATGGCACTCACCTGCCTGATCACATACAGGACAATCCAAGGGATGATTCAACAACAAAAACTCTACAATGCCACGTCTCGTTTCAAGCACTTCCTCATTAATGGTATTCTCCACAATCATGCCATCTTGTACTTGAGTCAAACAAGCAGGAACCAATTTAGGCATGGGCCTAGGGTCTTTTTCCGAACCTGCTGTCACCTTCACCAAGCATCCTCGGCATTTACCACCAGAAGCCTTTAAGGGTTCGTAATAGCACATGGCCGGAGGTGTAATCTCGGGTCCGATTTGTCGGGCAGCCTGCATAATAGTTGTACCCTGCTCTACCTCTAACGTGATATTATCTATCGTTACTTTCATTTTTACTTATTTTAAGCCCATTTGATGCCAACGTTCTAAAAAACGATCGGCAGAATATTGCAATGATCTATTTTTCAATTCTAAAGTCATTTTTGTTTGATCAGGTAAATCCTCACTTAGCCATTTTAAAATGCAATCTCTGGCTTGCTCCTCTTCTAAATACCCTACTAACATGTCGGGAAAATCTTTCAAAAAATCATTAACCCCACCACTACCTTCAAATCCCACGATAGGTTTACCGTGAAAAGCCGCCTCCAACATAACTAAGGGAAAGGGGTCTTCTCTGGATGATAAAAAAAACAAATCCATCGCCTCAAAATAGGGTTTTGAATCCAATTTTTGAGGAACTAAATGTACTTGCTTGCTCTCATCCCAATGTTCTTTCTCCGCCCTTAGTTCAGCAGAAAAAACATTATCTCCCACGCCCAACCAGATAAAATGCACCTTTGGCATTTTTCTGATGACTTGTCGGGCCACGCGGATAAAAATATCAGTACCCTTTCTCCATTCTGCCAATCCACAACCCAAAACCACCTGGGCATCCGAAGGAATACCTAATTGCTCCCTAATTTGCCCCCCTCGATCTGAACGGGTTTTAGGAATTTCAATGATCGGTGGCAACAATAATGTTCGTTCTTTAGGGACATTAAATTTGCCAACGAGCAATCTGATTACCTGCTCAGAAACACCGAAAACCATGCTCAATTGTTGGGCCAAAAATGCCATATCCTTTTCTGTAGCATACATTGAAATCGAAAAATCAAGTTCATGAACATACACTCCAAATGGAATTCTCATCCCTTGTAATTGCTGCATTAAACTTAACGATGCTACCGTATTACCTAAAATTAGTGTGAATTTCTCACGCCTAAAATTCTTTAACATAGAAGCAATTTCCGCCCTATTAGGCTCCCGATCTACCCGATCCTCACGTTTGAGGAAAGGTATTTTCTTCACTATTTTTTCAATTTTATTAGGGCCCTTTCTCCACACCCAAACCGTCGCATATCGCTCATATTGAGCTAACAACTCTCCCCCTTTTTCTAACAACAAATAATTCTTTTTACCTCTATTCGCCTCCGCTTTTAACCAATTTAATAATACTATTTGCGCTCCAGCACCATTCGCATCATGACCGACAAATAGAATTTTCGAAGTCATCGGTTTGTTTATTGGGTCCAACTAGCTCCTGGTCGCATGTAAACAGCCCCCGGCTGAATCGCTAACTCAGGATGATCTATATGCCACTCAAACTCATCTCTAAAATGTCTAATCGCTGCCGCCACAGGCCATGCAGCCGCATCCCCCAAAGGACAAATCGTATTTCCCTCAATTTTTTTAGCCACATCGACTAATAAATCAATGTCCTCTTTTCTTCCCTTACCATGCTCAATGCGATAAATCACCTTATCCATCCAACCTGTTCCCTCTCGACAAGGTGAACATTGGCCACAGGATTCATGGTGATAAAAACGAGCAAAAGTCAACGTATTATGGACAATACAAGTCGTCTCATCCATGACAATGAAACCCCCAGATCCTAACATCGTTCCCGTAGCAAAACCACCATCTGATAATGACTCATACGTCATTAATCGTTTCTCACCTGAGGCCGTATTCAAAATCATATCCGCCGATAAGATGGGAACAGACGAACCACCCGCTACTACAGCCTTCAATTTATGTCCATCACGAATTCCTCCACACCATTCATCTGAATAAATAAAATCCTCTACCGTAATACCTAATGGAATTTCATATACGCCTGGCTTGCGAATATGTCCGGACGCTGAAATCAATTTGGTACCCGTACTTCTCCCCACCCCAATTGCCGCATACGCATCACCTCCATGATTTACAATCCATGAGGTAGCTGCGATCGACTCCACATTATTGACTACCGTAGGGCATTGCCAAACCCCTTTCACAGCTGGGAATGGAGGTTTTATACGAGGATTTCCTCTTTTACCTTCCAATGATTCCAACAAGGCCGTCTCCTCTCCACAAATGTAGGCACCCCCACCAGGCTGAACATAGAGATCTAAATCATAGCCAGATCCCAAAATATTTTTACCCAAATAACCCTTATCATATGCCTCCTGAATCGCTTTCTCCAAAATGTGAATCACATACATTAATTCTCCCCTCACATAAATATATGACGTGTTTGCACCCAAAGCATAACTGGCTACGATCATCCCCTCAATCAAGGTATGAGGTGATTTCCACATTAAATAATGATCTTTAAATGTTCCTGGCTCCGACTCATCAGCGTTACAAACCAAATAACGAGGTACTCCTTCTGGCTTTGCCAAAAAAGACCACTTCATCCCAACAGGGAATCCAGCTCCTCCACGACCCCTTAAACCCGATTTTTTCACCTCATCCGTTACCTCATCAGGAGTCATTTTTTTAATCGCCTTTTCCATCGCCTGATATCCACCATGTTTGCAAAAAACATCAATGGTTTCTATCCCTGGTACGTCTATATGTTCTGTTAATATTTTCATTCCAGCCTATTTACTAAGTTCATCTATAATCTGATCCACCTTCTCTGCCGTTAATTGCATATAAAACTTTTCTCTAATTTGAAATACAGGACCCCAACCACATGCTGCCAAACACTCCACTTCCTTAATCGTAAACTTGCCATCAGAAGTAGTCTCTCCCGTCTGAATTCCCAATCGTTTTTTCAAATGATCATATACTTCCACGCCCCCCATTAAACAACAAGGACCCGTTCTACAATATTCAATCACATGCTCGCCAACAGGCTCCAAATGAAACATCGTATAAAAAGAGGCCACTTCATACACTTCCACAGGAGCGATTGAGAGCAACGAAGCCACATAATACATCACCTCAGGACTACACCATTTCCATTCCGCTTGAGCCAAATGCAAAATGGGAAGTATTGCAGACTTATGCTTTCCCTCCGGATAACGCTTGATTATTTTTTGAACTAACTCCAACGTCTCCGCCGGAAAACTAATTGTATTTTTTGCTTCCATGTATTAAGTATCTAACTCTCCAGCAATCACATTCATCGACGACATCGTGACAATCGCATCCGAAAGTGACGAACCCTTAATCATCTCAGGGAACGCTTGGTAATAAATAAATCCCGGACGTCTAAACTTCAATCGATAAGGTGTCCGCCCCCCATCTGAAACTAAATAAAAACCTAATTCACCATTTCCTCCCTCAACCGACTGATATACCTCACCTACCGGGGCATCAATCTCACCCATCACAATCTTAAAATGGTAAATCAATGCCTCCATATTTTTATACACCTCCTGTTTTGGTGGCAAATAATAGTGAGGAGCATCCGCATGATAAGGCCCCTCTGGAAGATTTTCCATCGCTTGTTTAATGATGCGCAAACTCTGCCACATTTCTTCCTCTCGGACTAAAAAGCGATCATAGGTATCGCCTTTGGTTCCCACGGGCACGTCAAATTCAAAATCCTCATACGAAGAATATGGATTCAAGGAACGAACATCATAATCAACCCCAGCAGCTCTCAAATTGGGCCCCGTAAAACCATAATTTAACGCACGCTCAGCAGAAATTGCCCCTACATTTTGAGTGCGATCCATGAAAATACGATTCCGCATGACCATTCCCTCAAATTCCTTCAAACCTTTAGGCAATCCTTCTAATAAAATATTGATTTTTTCAATGGCTACCTTGGACAAATCACGCTCCATTCCACCAAAACGACCCATGTTGGTCGTCAACCGTGCCCCACATAATTCCTCGTAAATTTCATAAATATGCTCCCTCCACTGATAGACATACAAGAAACCCGTTAAAGCTCCCGTGTCCACAGCCAAAATAGAATTACAAACAATGTGATCAGCTAAACGAGCTAACTCCATCATAATTACCCGAATGTATTGAGCACGCTTTGGAACCTCAATTCCTAATAATTTCTCAACCGTCAAATGCCAACCCATGTTGTTGATCGGCGATGAACAATAATTCATCCGGTCAGTCAATGTGGTAATCTGATAAAATGGACGACGCTCAGCAATTTTTTCAAAAGCACGATGTATGTAACCCACCGTTTGCTCCGCATCTACGATCGTCTCCCCATCCATCGTCAAGATATTTTGAAAAATACCATGCGTGGCCGGATGTGTAGGCCCTAAATTTAGTGTCGATAAATCATTCACATAAGGACCCCCTTTTTGTGTTTTATCTAAACCAACATTTGGACTATTTACTAAGGCTATTTCAGACATAAAATTTTATCAATAAGTAGATTATCTACCAAAAAGTTCATCAATCTTATCATGACGCGTCGCGTCCTCTAACGGATATTCTTTACGCATCGGATGGTAATCCATATCATCCACATTTAAAATACGTGTTAAATTAGGATGACCTTCAAAAATAATTCCATAAAAATCAAAGGCTTCACGCTCCATCCAATTGGCCGACGCATACAATCCCGTGATCGTTGGAAAATTAGGTGCATCAATAGGTGCATAGGCCTTAATCCACAAGCGCACATTGTTCTCTAAACTGTGCAAATGATAGATAACACCCAACTCCTGACCTTTCGCTTCCGGAAAATGTATCCCCGCTAAATCGGTCAAAAACTGAAACTTTAAAATAGGATCTGCATATAAAAAATGCATCATAGGAACAATTTGATCTACAGAAGACGTCACCTGAAGAATCCCATGAGATTCTCCTATGCCATAAATAGCATGTTCCCCAAATGCCTTCTGAAGGGCTTCTATGATTTGTTGATTATTCAATTTTTCCATATCCCTGCCCTTATTCGATTCCGTATGACGCTAATAAAGCCTTGTACTCTGGCATATTTCGCCTGCGCGTACTTTCTTTTTTTGCTAATTCCTGAATTTGCATAAATCCATCTAAGATTTGCTCAGGGCGTGGAGGACAACCAGGTACATATACATCCACGGGGATAATTCGATCTATACCTTGTAAAACAGAATAGGTGTCAAAAATTCCCCCAGAACATGCGCAAGCTCCTACCGATAAAACCCAACGAGGTTCCGCCATCTGTAAATAAACCTGCTTAACAACTGGAGCCATTTTTTTGGCAATGGTTCCCATCACCATCAAAACATCAGCTTGGCGCGCAGAAAAACTAAGTCTTTCCGCACCAAAACGACCAATGTCATAATGTGATGCCATCGTGGACATAAATTCAATCCCACAACAAGAGGTCGCAAACGGCAAAGGCCAAAGCGAATTCGCTCTGGCCAGTCCCACCAATGAATCTAAACTTGTCGCAAAAAAACCTTGTCCCTCTAATCCCGGTGGCGATTCCACCATACTTATCTCTGAATTACTCATATCAACTAGACGCTATCTTGAAAATTATAAACCATCAATTCGTTTGAAAGTTTATTTTTCCCAGGTTAAAATTCCTTTTTTAATCACATACACGAATCCTGCTAAAAGTAAACCCATGAACACAATCATTTCATAAAATCCATTCCACGATAATTCCTTGAAATTAACTGCCCAAGGGTACATGAAAACAATTTCTATATCAAATAGCACAAACAAAATGGCTACTAAAAAATACTTGACTGAAATAGGTGTGCGGGCATCTCCTACAGATTCAATTCCACATTCGAACGTGTCATCTTTTTTCTCGGAATGCCTTTTAGGACCCAGCGCATGTGTCGCCAACATCGTGGCCACGATAAATGCAAGGGCCGCCGCAAGTTGGACAAAAATCGGAAGAAAATCCTGTGGTTGATAGTTCATTACTTTAGGCTAAAAAATGAAGCCGCAATTTAATTAAAAATCTAGTTTTTTTGAGATAATTTTTTAAAAATACTTTGTTTTTCCAGGTACTGCCACAGCATACAAACCATTTGCATCTGGCTTGGATGGCATGTCCGCATCCCAACTAAAAGTAGAAGGTGCTATATTAAGTCCTGAATTGATGGCTTTATCCCATTCAATTACTTGGCCTGAATAAGTCGCCATACGCCCTAAAATTGACGTCATGGTCGAATAAGCCCCATTTTCAGCATCAGCAAACTTGTATTCGCCGGCTGCCACAGTAGCCCATAATTCATCATGCTCTGTTTGATATGGATTATTTTCCTTCGTCTTTTTATCAAACGCATATTGAAGATTTCCCTTGTGATCAAAAATTTTGGCCGCATCAAAATGTATCTTTCCTTTCGTTCCAATCACATGCTCATCCACCTTAGCCCAAGTACCTGGGATATGTCGGCATTGACTATTCAGAATTGTACCATCCGCATATTCAAATTCAACAATGTGATGATCAAAAATTTCACCATAATTCTTTCCTTTTCTTACCTCACGTCCACCCGTTCCACGAGCTTTTACCGGATACCCATTTTTAGCCCAGTTGATGACGTCAATGTTATGAACATGTTGCTCTGTAATATGATCTCCACACATCCAATTGAAATAATACCAGTTACGCAATTGGTAATCCATCTCCGTCTGACCTTCTTTACGAGGTTTCACCCATACTCCGTCATTATTCCACCAGCAAGAGGCCGAAACAATATCTCCAATTTGTCCATCTTGCACACGTTTCATCAGTTCTCTGTAAGAGTTTTGATAATGACGTTGTAAACCCACCACCACATTTAATTTCTTTTGCTTCGCTATTTTAGCTGCTGCCAAAACGCGTTGGATACCCGCTGGATCTGTTGCCACCGGCTTTTCCATAAAAATTTGCTTTCCTTGAGCCACCGCTTCCTCAAAATATGGAGGTCTAAATCCTGGAGGGGTAGTCAAAATTACTACATCCGCTAAGGCCATTGCTTTTTTATAGGCATCAAAACCTACAAATTTATGGTCTTCTGGAACATCTACTTTTTGGCTAATTGGGATTGCCTTCGCTGAAGCATCCTTCGCTCTCGATTTCATCAAATTGTTGTAACAATCATCTAATCGATCACGGAAAACATCAGCCATCGCAACTAATTTGATATTTTCTTTCGTACTTAATGCCTGAGTAATGGCACCTGTTCCGCGGCCTCCGCAACCAATGATGGCTACTTTTAGCGTATCGCCTACTAGGCTTTGACCTGCAAATGCATTAGCTGCCCAAGGACTTAAAATCAATCCACTAGCTGCTAAGCCTGACTGCTTAACAAAATCTCTTCTTGAATTTTTCATGTGTAAATAGTTTAGATTCTCAATTTAAATATTTTTCAAAAAATGTCCTAATTTCCTGTGCACTTGGCTGCGGATTAGGTCTAATAATTCTAAAACCAACAAAGGGGGCATCCGCGTTCCACCAAATACTTTTAGGTATTTGTGGATCTCTGCGATTCCAAACTGGATCTGCAGCAAATCGGGCGAAGGGGCTAACTAATACCTTTTCATCTTGAAAATTTCCCCCTCGAACAATCGCATCCGCATATTTATCTGTAAATACAGGTGATTCAGCTTTTTTATATCCTTCCGCATCATAATGATCTAATACCCATTCTGAGACATTTCCCAGCATATCATACAAACCAAAAGCATTCGGTTTTTTCAAGCCGACTTGATGGTATTTTTCTTGTGAATTTTTAGCATACCAAGCATACTCATCTAGCGGCTCGAAGGGATTTTTTTGGCCCGCCTTGCACGCATATTCCCATTCTATTTCCGTTGGGATGCGATAAAAAATACCCGTTTTCGCATACAACCATTTGCAATACATGATGGCCGAATATTGCTGCATTGAATTGGCTGGGAATCCACCTACTTTCCCCATACCTAACGTAAAATCAATGTAAGGAGGGCTAGGTCTAGTAACCGCATCAGGACCTGTTTTAGCCGGCTTAGGTTCTGGGTCACGCTCCTCCTCAAAAAATAATTGATATTCATCGTAGGTTACCTCTGTTTTCCCCATCCAAAAAGCATTTACTTTAACTTTTTTCTGGGGACCCTCATCTGCTTTATGTCCCGCCTCTTGGGCCGAACTGCCTAATAAAAAATCGCCTGAAGGAATAGCCACCATATCGAAAGAGACCGTGCTTCCAGGAATCGTTTGTTTATAATTACTAAGTTTTTGGGCTGAAATTGGCTGACAAACAAGAACCAAAAAACAAGATATCAACATGTATTTCATACTACAAAAGATTACGATTAAATAAAATGTTCAATTTATCAGCGTTGAATTCCCAAACCAATAAGCGAACATCTGGCAATTTTACCAATAATTTTTCAATTTCCTGTATCGGCATGATGGTGGCAGCCGTCGCAATCCAATCGGCCAGCGTCCCATCAGACGCTATGGCTGTGGCAGAACGTCCATGCGTTAATGCCATTCCTGTTCTCGGGTCTAATACATGTGAATAAGTTTGATTGCCAATGCGAACTTGTTGGTAAGTCTTTCCTGAACTCGCTATGGAGCAGTTTTTTATAGGTAGCATCCGATCTGAAATGGATGTACCTCCGGGAATTTCTAGGCCAACAGTCCACGCTCCGCTGGTATCAGCCTGCGTCGTCAGGCAAATTTTCCCTCCAGCATCTACTAATACATTAGGCCATGAATTATTTATCAAATGGTCTAAAACTTTCTGCGCTACAAATCCTTTGCCCAAGGATCCTAAGTCCAACTGGCAGTCGCGGTCCACTAAACGTAATTGGGAAGAATCTTGGGAAAATTCAATGCAATTCCCTTGAACGGCCCAAGCAATTTTTCTAAGTTCATTTTCATTTGGTAAAATTTTATCCCGCCGCGTTTTTCGCCAGGCTTGAACCAATCGGCCCACTTTAACATTCAACGCTCCGTTTGTCATTTTCTCTGCACGCATCGCATGAGCCAAAACCTCTTTCAAAGGGGGATGAATCGAAAAAAAATCACCTGTACCTGCTCTAAGGTTTACCTGACTTAATTCTGAATTTATTTGATAATCGCTCAACTGAGATTCTAATTCTTTGGCTAATGCAAAAGAGCTTTGAATTACGTTCGAAATTCCTGTGCTGTCTTTAGTAGAAACAACGATCCGAAAGGGTGATCCCATTCGAGCCGTCTCAAAATTATATTTAACCGATTGAGCAAAATTTTGTTGGTAAATAAATAAGAAACAAAGGAATAGAAAATTGATTTTTTTGTTCATAATTCAAATATTACAAAAAAAAATTGTAATTTTATCCGGCAAATAAGGGTAGTATTCGTTTTCATCAACCGTTTACCCATACCCAGTCAATATATTTGCTATGCTCGATCCCAATAAATTTCTTTTTGAAGCCTTAACATACGATGACGTATTGTTATTGCCTGCCTATTCTGAGGTATTGCCTCGAGAAGTAAGCACACAGACTAGATTAACTCGAAATATTACGATTAATATTCCGATCATTTCTGCTGCCATGGACACCGTAACGGAATCAGCTTTAGCGATTGCTTTAGCCCAAGAAGGTGGAATTGGAATCATTCATAAGAATATGACGATTGACCAACAAGCCGCACAAGTACGCAAAGTAAAGCGATCTGAGTCTGGAATGATCATTGATCCTGTTACTTTAAAGGACAATCAAACCTTAGGTGATGCTCAGCGCATCATGAAGGAATTTAAAATTGGAGGAATTCCTGTCATTGATAACGCAGGGAAATTGGTGGGGATATTGACCAACCGGGATTTGCGGTTTCAAAAACAAACAGCAAGGCCTGTATTTGAAATTATGACCAAAGACAATCTAATCACCGCCAAAGAGGGGATTAGCATGGAAGAGGCTGAAAGTATTTTACAGGAATACAAAATTGAAAAACTACCTATAGTCGATAAAAATGGAAAGCTAATCGGCTTAATCACCTATAAAGATATTTTAAAACGCAAATCTCATCCTTTGGCATCGAAAGATTCCTTAGGCCGACTACGCGTCGGTGCAGCCGTAGGAGTTACTCCAGATTTATTGGATCGGGTACAAGCTTTAGTCCAAGTGGGAGTTGATGTAATTAGTATTGACACTGCCCATGGACATTCCAAAGGAGTGATCGACGCCTTAAAGTCGGTCAAAAAAGCGTTCCCAACGCTTGAAGTTATTGTGGGCAACATTGCAACAGGGGAAGCAGCTAAAGCCTTAGCAGAAGCGGGAGCCGATGCCGTAAAAGTGGGAGTAGGCCCTGGCAGTATTTGTACGACGCGTATTATCGCAGGAGTAGGAATGCCCCAACTAACTGCAGTTTATGAAGCGGCAAAAGCATTAAAACCTTATAATATTCCACTCATTGCCGATGGCGGAATTCGGTATTCAGGGGATTTGGCCAAAGCCATTGCCGGAGGAGCGAGCACAGTGATGATCGGATCCTTATTAGCTGGAACGGATGAAGCGCCAGGTGAAATGATTATTTTAGAAGGACGTAAATTCAAATCATATCGTGGGATGGGTTCCTTAGAGGCTATGGAAGATGGGTCAAAAGACCGTTATTTCCAAGATGCGGAAGATGACATTAAGAAATTAGTGCCCGAGGGGATTGTAGGCCGAGTGCCATTTAAGGGTTCTGTGACTGAAATTTTATACCAAATGGTCGGCGGATTGAAAGCCGGTATGGGATATTGCGGCGCCGCATCGATTGAAATTATGCAAGAAGCCAAATTTGTCAAAATCACCTCTGCGGGTGTGAAAGAAAGTCATCCACATGACGTAAGTATTTCGAAGGAAGCTCCGAACTATTCAGCGAAATAAAAAAATAAATGATTGAATTGAAAAGCCAAACCTAAACGTTTGGCTTTTTAATTATATTAGATACCCCTGCACCGTATCCACGAAACATTGAACTTTATCTGGGTGAATATCTGGGTAAACGCCGTGGCCTAAATTGGCGATGTATCGTTGGCCCCCAAATGCCTTAAGCATTTCCTTGGTCTCTGCTTCAACCGTTTTAAAATCACCATATAAGACACATGGATCTAAATTTCCTTGCAATGTTTTATTGGGTCCCACCAGTGCGCGGGATTCCGAAATATCCATATTCCAATCCAACCCAATGGTCTGACAATCCAATTGGGCCATTTCGGCTCTAGCAAAGAAAGCCCCTTTGGCAAATAATGTGAGAGGGACCTCTTGTATGGCATCACAAATTTGCTTTAAATAAGGAGTTGAAAATATGCTGTATTGAGTGGGTGATAAAATACCCGCCCAAGAATCAAATATCTGTAATAAATTAGCCCCAGCCATTTGCTGAGCTTTTAAATAGGCAATGGTAGAGTCTGTGATTTTTTGCAAAAGCGCGTGCGCCAATTCAGGTTCAGCATACAGCATTTTTTTTGCTTGAGAAAAGGTTTTTGAACCTTTCCCCTCCACCATGTAACAGAAAATAGTAAATGGCGCTCCAGCGAAACCAATTAATGGAACACGACCTGCTAATTCTTTTTTGACAATTTTAATGGCATCTAATACATATTTTAAATCTTCTTCGGGATTTGCTAATCGAATCTTGGCTAAGTCGGCATGCGAACGAATCACTTCAGGAAACACGGGGCCTTTTTGTTCTTCCATCAAATAGGGCAAACCCATCGCCTCAGGGACTACTAAAATATCGGAGAAAATAATCGCCGCATCGACACCAAAGCGATCTACCGGTTGTAATGTCACTTCAGCTGCCATTTCTGGATGAGTAGCCAAGGCAATAAATGAGCCCGCTTTTGCCCGAACCTCTCGGTACTCAGGCAATATTCTACCAGCCTGGCGCATCACCCAAACGGGTACTCGTTCAACGGGAAGGCCTTGAGCGGCACGCAGAATTAAATCGTTTTGTAATTTTTCCATTTTGAAGATACAAAGGTAAAGAAAAATTAGGTATTAGGTAAGAGGTAATAACGTAATAGGTATCAGTTATTTAAAAACAATTTATAGGCAGGAAATATAAGATTTATTATATTGTAATTCTTAATACCTATTCCTTATTGCCTATTACCTAATTTTACCTAATACCTAATCTTATCTAATTTTCACTATTACTTATTACCTCTTACCTACTACCTAATCTTACCTATTACTTATTACCTAATACCTCTTACCTAAAAAAAACTTACCTTTGCAGCCTAACAATTACCTCATGGCTGCAGCACCGATTATCGCCCGATTCATTACAAGCAATACCGATTTTACAAAAAGTCCTCCGGCTAGATTCCCTGAATTTGCGTTTATTGGCCGGTCTAATGTAGGAAAGTCGTCATTGATCAACTCCCTAACTTTTCACAAAGGTTTAGCAAAAACCTCTCAGACTCCTGGAAAAACGCAATTGATCAACCACTTCATGATTAATGAAAAATGGTATTTGGTCGATTTACCTGGGTATGGTTATGCCAAAGTAAGCAAAGAGAAAAGAAGGGATTTCGAAAAAATGATTTTTGATTATCTACTTCACCGAGAAAATCTAACATGCCTTTTTGTCCTTATTGATGTTCGAATCAAACCCCAAATGGTGGACATTGAATTCATGAATCGAATGGTGATCGAGCAAGTTCCTTTCCACATTGTTTTTACAAAAGCAGATAAGTTATCGCAAAAGCAGTTGGCAGATAACGTTGAATTTTATAAAAACTATTTACTTGAGTCTTGGGAAACTTTGCCCACTATTTTCATTACCTCTGCCGAGAAGCATGTAGGCCGAGAAGATATAATGAAAAATATAGAGGAATTAATTCAAACTTCACCTTACAAAATAGGGAAATAGTACTAATTTTGCAGTCGAATTATCAAACATATTCATGGAATTATTGAACGAAGTTGCCCACATCTCTGGTAAACCAGGATTATTTAAAGTGTTAAAGCCAACCAGAACTGGAGTTATCGTCGAGACATTAGATTCGGCCAAACAAAAATCAGTGGTCAGTGGCCAAACCAGAATTTCTGTACTGAAAGACATTTCTCTTTATTTAGATGACCATCAGGATAGTACCATGCCATTGGCTGACTTGTTCTTGAAAATTCATGAGATGTTTAACGGAGTATTGCCCATAGAGCCTAAAAAATCAACTGATTTAGAACTTTTTGGCGTAATCTCTACCGTCGTTCCTCATTATGATGCTGATCGAGTATTCGCGTCCGACATCAAAAAAATCTTAAATTGGTACTTGATCTTATTTATTCATGTTCCTGAACTTTTTCCTTCCAAAGTCGCTAAGGAACCTAAGCCGACCCAAGAGGATTCAGAAAAGCCCAAGGCAGAAAAAAAGCCGGCTGCTAAAAAAGCACCCGCCAAGAAATAAACAAAAAATCCCGGCCTAGACCGGGATTTTTTTATCTTAAAGAATTAATCCATTTGGCAATCTTGATGGCATCATCCTTCGGAACATTTGTCATAGGTGCCATAGGAGGGTAGCCTGGCCAGTTAGAAGGCTGAGGTTTCGCAATCAGTGAAACTATTTTATCTACACTGTATTTCTTCTTAGCCACATCCTGGTACGCAGGTCCAACTAATCTTGCATCTACTTTGTGACAAGCGAAACATGTATACTTTTGCATCAATGGTTTGATGTCTGCAGGAAAATCTTCCGCTTTAGCTTGAAAACTTAAAGCTGAAAAACCGCATACTGCTGTAAAAATTAACTTGGATATCGTTTTCATAAAATTTGTTTAATGGGCGCATCGAAATGGCCAAATTTAATATTGATAAGTAAAATTAAAATCTTCCAAATTGGATTCACAAATTAAGGGAATTCTCTTTAAAAAATTGCCCTGTATTACGCCTTTTTTATGAATCAATCGCATTTCTTACACTTCCATACTTTTCTAATCGTTCCGCAGCCTCTTCTTCGCTGATTCCAGTCGCTTCACAAACCATCATAATGGCCCTTAAAACTAATTTATGATTGCTTAATTGCATATCGACCATTTTATTCCCTTTCACATGACCGAGTTGGATCATGACGGAAGTCGAAATCATATTTAAGACTAATTTCTGCGCTGTTCCTGATTTCATACGTGTACTTCCCGTCACAAATTCAGGTCCTACAATCACTTCAATGGGATATTTTGCCTCTTTGGCCACCACACCACCCGCATTACATACGATACATCCTGTGAGAATTCCATGATTATTGGCAGCCCGCAATCCACCCACTACATAAGGAGTTCTGCCAGAAGCAGCAATGCCAATGACCGTATCTAACTCCCCGATTCCATAGACCTTCATGTCCAACCAAGCCTGGTTTTCATTATCCTCAGCATTTTCAACAGCCTTCCTAATCGCCCCATCTCCTCCGGCAATTAATCCGATGACCCGATCAAATGCTACGCCATAAGTCGGTGGACATTCGGAAGCATCCACAACACCTAAACGGCCAGAGGTCCCAGCGCCGATGTAAAATAGGCGTCCGCCTTGCTTCATGCGTGATACAATTTGAATAACGAGCGCCTCAATCGCAGGAATGGCTTTTTCGACCGAATGAGCCACCGTTTTATCTTCTGCATTCATTTGACGAAGCAAAGTATCAACACTCTGTTGCTCCAAATTTTCGTATTGAGAAGCAGATTCGGTCGCTAATAAGGTTAAATTTTCAGCCATTATTGTTGGTATAATTCGTTATAATTTGAGAAAAAATACGGAATAGTTTCGATTCCCTTATAAAAATTAAACAAGCCATAATGCTCGTTTGGAGAATGTATAGCATCGGAATCTAGACCAAAACCCATTAAAATAGACTTAATCCCCAACTCCTTTTCAAATAAAGCTACGATGGGAATACTTCCTCCTCCACGAGTAGGCACGGGCTCTTTTCCAAAAGTCTTCGCCAAAGCCTCTGATGCTGCTTGGAATGCAATACTATCCGTCGGCATCAAATAGGCTTCGCCTCCATGATGTGCAGTCACAGTCACTTTAACTCCCTTAGGAGCTGCCGCTAAAAAATAGTCCGTAAATAATTGAGTAATATGTTCTGAGGATTGATTAGGAACCAATCTCATGGAAATTTTGGCATAGGCCATAGAAGGCAAAACAGTCTTAGCTCCCTCTCCGGTGTACCCACCCCAAATACCATTTACATCTAAGGTTGGCCTGATAGAAGCTCGTTCGATCGTCGAAAATCCTTTCTCTCCATGAACGGCATGGATGCCTAAATCATGTTGATAAGCTTCTAAGTCAAAAGGCGTTTGAGCCATCGCAGCGCGATCTGCAGCACTTACTTCCAGCACCCCATCGTAAAATCCAGGAATGGTGATGCGATTAAATTCATCGTGCATAGATGAAATCATCTCACATAAAATATTGATCGGATTAGCCACCGCTCCACCATATACGCCAGAGTGTAAATCTCGGTTGGGCCCTTGAACGGATACTTCCAAATAGCTAAGTCCGCGCAAACCTACGTCGATGGATGGAATGTCATTCGCAATGATAGCCGTGTCTGAAATTAAAATTACGTCGGCTTGTAAAAGCGCTTTATTCGCACAAACGAAAGTAGCTAAATGATTAGATCCGATTTCTTCCTCCCCTTCAATCATAAACTTAACATTGCACGTCAGCTCCCCAGCTGCATACATGGCTTCAAAAGCTTTTACATGCATAAATACTTGACCCTTATCGTCACAGGATCCACGCGCATAAATAACCTCGTCTTTAATGATTGGATCAAAAGGAGGATTATCCCATAACGCTAATGGATCGGCTGGTTGCACATCATAGTGCCCATAAACTAAGACTGTTGGCGCCTTAGCATCCACCATTTTCTCTCCATAAACAATGGGGAAACCTGCTGTTTCCTCTAGACGAACATGGTCAACGCCTGCTTTTTTGAGGTTTTCCGCAACCCATTCAGCGGCTTGTCTCACCGATCCAGCATACGCAGGATCAGCTGAAATAGAGGGAATGCGCAACCATTCGAATAATTCAGTCAAAAAACGGTTTTGATGGGCGGATATATACGCTTGAGTTTCTTTCATATTTGATTTTGATGGCTAAAGTCCATCTATACAAATATAAAAAAATAATGTTTACGATTGCTTTTTACGAGGGATTAGGTACATCCGATTTTCAGTACCTTGAAAAATACGAAGGATATTTCCCCGATGAGTGAAAATAACTAAACTGGCAATAAATAGGCCAAAATAGATTAATAAAGGAATTTCTGGACCAAATACCTCAAAAATTAATAATAAAGGAAATACGATCGAGGCAATCATGGAACCTAAGGAAACGTATTTTGAAATGGCAAAAACGATTAGAAAAACACAAATACTCACGATAGCTGCTTGCGGATGTAAGGCTAACACCATTCCAAGGGTAGTGGCAACCCCTTTCCCACCTTTAAAATCACAAAATACAGGTAGCAAGTGACCAATAATGGCTAAAAAACCAAAAAGAATTTTTAAGGTCACACACGTTTGCCAATCAATGAGATGGAAGTAAAATAATACGGCCGAAAGGCCTGTGGCCATAAATCCTTTAAGTGCGTCTACAAACAAAACAATGGATCCTGCTTTTTTACCTAATACCCTGAAGGTATTGGTAGCACCCGCATTTCCACTTCCATGTTTACGAATGTCAATTCCATGATAAGTTTCTCCGTACCAAATGGCTGTAGGAATTGACCCGAGAAGATAACTTACAATAGAAAGACCAAAAACAATTAAAACCATATCGTGAAATTATGCCACATGGCAAGAGTCAAATATAGAATGCTAAGCGTCATAAATCAAATACCTTTAAAACATTCTTGAAATGTTTAAACTTTAGTCTTTAATTTATTCAAATTTCGCTCAAAATGAGACATTTATGGAGGCCATCAATCGAAAAGTTTGAGGAACTCCATGATTCAAATAGCTTAGTCGATGGAAAGCCTGGATTCGGAAAATCTTAAAGATATTATCGATTCCATATCCCGCCTCTACATACGGTTTACCTGGCTCTAAAGCATCAAAAGCATATTGATCTAAAAACTTGGATTTAAGCGGGTTATTTACATCTTTCATGATCTCTTTATTCGAAGCTCGTTGACTGCCCATGACCACATTGGAACTCACAATAAAACGCCATTTAAATTTCTTAATAAGGGGAATTCGATTAAATAGCAGCCCATCAAAGTTGTGATTATACTGCAAGGAAACATATTGATCACTCACAAATTCAAAGTAGTTCATCGTGGAAAATGCACTTCTTACGAAAAAAAATGTTTCATTGCCTAAGTGTGGAAATAAAAGAGGTGCGGGTAAAGTGGATGGCGTATATCCTGCCAATAAGGTATAATCTGATCGACCTATTTTGCCTACGCGAAAAGATTGAAAAGCTTTCAAAGTAAACCGTTCATAATCAAAGTTTCCACCTAAAAAACCTTTGATTCCCCGCTGGTACTTGAGCGTTATGACCGGTATTCTTTTCGTCGACAAAGTGACCTTCTCATTTCCATTCATGATATAGGTCTCATTTTTAGCCAACCTAGCCTCCAATGTCACAAAAGAGTCTTGATAGTCATCTTGCACCGGTGAATTAGCCCCCAACTCCGGATTCAGTCGGTATTGAAATCGAAATAAAGGATCAAAAGATCTTGAGTTTGTAGAGACAGAAAAACGGATTCCTTTGACGGGCTCTGTGGTAAAAAATGCTTCTGTTTCACGTCGATAAAAAGCTCCAGAGAACGCACCCCAACGAGTAAACGCGTAAAATAATTTATTGTCACCAATCATTTCTGGCGTTAGGCCTACCCTTTCAATATCATAAGAATGCCGTAAACCGGCCATAGTCCACTTTTTCTTGGAAAATAAATAATTTACCTCCCCCGAATATTTTAAAACCAAATCCTTCGTGCCAAAGCCAACATTACCCCTAAAAATCCAGTTTTTATCAAAATTTGAATTGGTTCTAAAACCCAACCTAAATCTGCCCCCCTCCAATCGATTAATCGCTAAACTGGTGATATAAGGTCCTACCTCAATGTCATTATAGCGCTTAAATCCACTAAATACAATTTCGGCAATTTCGACATAGGTTTTAACTACTGGCAAATTTCTGACCGTATCAATCAAAGAGGATGCCAATAAATCCTGAGCGCTCAATGGCTCAAATCGTGCGTGCTTCCAAAAATTTGGATCCGGTTCTTTTGCACCCTCAGCCACCTCAGAAGCTAAATCATAAAAATCCAATGGCTTAGGATCATTTACTACAAAATCCTTATTCGAGACATACATCTTCAAAAGCATTCCCGCAGAACCTTTTGTAATCTCTTCTAAATCAATCAAGAACCGAGTACGCGCAGGCAACCAATACCCTGAAGCCGTTTGCTCTAATTCTTGAGAAATTTTAATCTTGTCAATAAAATTTAAATTAGCTTGTTTGTCCACTGTGGCATCAATTTGAACTAAGGCAAAACTCGTTGTATCAATCCACACTTGGCCCGTAAAAACTAAATCCATCGGATTTTTAGGTTCATAATCAATTTGATAACAAACCTTACCATCGACTTTGACCGTATCATTCAAGTAATACTGATAATTAGCTTTCCAACTATTACCAATGGGACTAGCAAAATCCTTTCCAAAAAATCCAATATAATTTTGATAAAAATTATAATTGGAAAATAAATTACCACCAACCAATTGAGAAATAAAACTTCCATCTTTTACCCCAACCCCTTTAATATTAGTCTTTAAGACAATTTCCTTTTTTCGCTGTGGTGATTCTCGGTAATAAAATTTACTCAAGGTTTCAGATATGAATGTCGGAATAACCAATTTACCATCCTCTCCTGCGATCTTCTCGAGTTTTTTAACGGCCTCTTGAATGTCTTTCATGACCCTTCTCTCCTTAAACTTGTCCGATATGTTATCCACATCCAACTCCATTTTTGAATAAGAATCATAGGCATAAGCCGATAATTTACTTCGGTCATTGTTCTCCCGATTTTTAACCACATTGCGTAGAATTTTAAAAACGGGATTTTCTCCAGAATAGACCATAACTTCGTTCAAGGAACGATTTGAAGGATCAATTTGAAAATCAATTACTTGATATTTTAAATTTTTATCCACGGATTTGACCCTCTTTTTATATCCCACAAAGGAAACATAGATGGAGTCTGACAAAATTTTTGAATTTATGGTATACTCACCTTGAAAATTAGTGCTCGTTCCAACGTTGACCCCTAAAAGTCCAACGGAAGCAAATGGCACTGGGTCTCCATTACTTGCGTCACGAACAATGCCCTTGATTTGAAATTGCGCTTGTAGGGAATTAAATGAAAATAGCAATAAGTATAGCGTCAAAAAAACGCCAATAACACTTCTTTTCAAAATTCAAAAATAGGGTTTGGTAATTTTTATTTAACTAATTCTAAGCCACTATTTCAATTTGAAACAAGTGGCATCTAAGCAAAAATACAAAGTATTAGGAAAAAAAACGCTACTGGTCGGCAAATTTTAAAGATTCGTCGGCAAATACCTTGAATTTATGCAAGGCGCGTGCGCGATGAGCGATGGTATTTTTCTCAGAAAGAGACATTTCAGCAAAAGTCCTAGATTCATTTTCTGGCTGAAACAAGGGATCATACCCAAATCCTTGAACGCCCCTCGGACTTAATACAATTTGACCCTTAATTTCACCTTCAAATTGGCTGAATTTTCCTTTGTGATGAAACGTCAAGACAGTAACAAAGCGCGCAGACCGATCAATGCATCCATGCATGTCCAACAACAACTTCTTGGAATTTTCTGAGTCGTTTTTAGGCACTCCGGCGTAACGGGCCGAAATAACGCCTGGTAAACCTCCTAAACAGTTTACTTCAAGTCCAGAATCATCCGAAAGACAATTAACTCCATAACGGTCCGCAATGAACTGAGCCTTCTGTAAAGAGTTTTCAGCTAAAGTTTGACCCGTTTCAGGAATTTCTTCGTGAACACCTAAGGCAGCAATGGATTTAATTAAAAACTTCTCACCCAGAAGAGCTGATAGCTCTTCCATTTTATGCTTATTTTGGGTAGCTAAATATAATTCAATCATTACAATACACCCACCACCTCCACTTCGAAATAGAGCGGTGAATTAGGAGGAATCGTCGCACTGCCGTTCGTACCATACGCAATTTTGGATGGCAAAATAAGAACCGCCTTTTCCCCCACACGCATTTTCATGATCCCCTCATCGAAGCCTGAAATTACACCCCCAGTCCCAGCGACATAAGTAAAAGTTCCTGAATCAAAAGCTGAGTCATAAATGACCTTTCCTGCGGCATCATATTTCAAATTACCGTAGCTTAAACGACCCGTATAATTAACTTTCACGGATTGGCCCCCTGCAACTGCAGCTCCTTTGGGGTTCTCAACTAACTTTTTAAAGATCAAGCCCGAAGGAGTTATTTCAGGATTAGTAATCTTATACAAGGTTTGAAAATCTTGTAATTGCTCTGACTGCGTGCGTATTGAAACAACATCAATCTCCAATTTAATGACTGAATATGCAGGGATATCGGTATAAGAATTGCCGCCAAAAGCAAGAGCAGAAGGCAATATAAACAAGCCAGATTCTCCCTCTTTCAGGAAGGATATAGGTAAATTTAAAATACTGGACGTGGCACCCCAAACCATCCCTTTTAATTGGCCCAATGATTTTGCTGTCGAATCTATTTTAGTCCCATCCAACAAGGTCATTTTATAATAAAACTTAATGAGATCTGTATTAAAAGCCTGTTTACCTGTGGATTTAGCTGGATTAATTGAATAATACATCCCCTCAGGAGATTTTTGAAGCTTTAAATTTGAACGACTCATGTAATCTTCTATCTCCTTCTGGTTATCTGATTCAGGTTGATTTACCTCATTCAAGGTACAGCTTGACATTCCACCCATCAACGAAAGACACAAAAAAAAGAAAGCTAAATTTTTCATTATTCTATTCAATTTTGGCTATATAAATTTCAAACATTAATGGAGTAAAACCTGGGATATTTGAACCTGAACCTTTTTCTCCATACCCGATAGTGGAGGGAAATACGACAATCCCTTTCTCTCCTAAACGCATCTTTTCTATTCCTTTTTGGAATCCTACAACCGTTTGAGTACCACCCACCGTAACAGAAAAACTATCCGTTCTAGCCATATTTCCATCAAAGGCAAAGCCATTTAAAAACCGACCCGTATATTTTAATTTGACCGTTTTACCTTTAGCAGGAATATCTCCTGTGCCTGGTGCCAATTGGATATAGCGTAACCCATCTGTTTCCGTAGAGGTTACCTTGTAGCCTTTTTTGGTTATAAATGCATTTATTTGATCACTTTGGCTAAGAACCGAATAACTTTTAATGGTCACTTTTAATGGAGTATAGGCAGGCAAGCCCTCAAAGGATTGAGAAGTACCTGGCAAAGCCATAACAGCTTGTTCTTCATCGCGTAAATGCGCCATTAATCGAGTAAAAATAGGATTAAGAAATCCGTATTGATACAACAAAGGGGAATTTGTTTTACGATTTGTACTGTCCAAAACCTTTCCCGTAATTAAGTTCGCTAATTCGTAATGAATAAGTAGGGTGTCGCCTCTGGAGGCCAACTCCCCACTCGGATTAGCCTTTGTCAGAAAGTAATAAGCACCATCCTCAATGGCCTTGGGAGTTTGATTTAACCTGGAGAAGTATGACAATATTTGTGTCTGATTCTCCTTTGCTTTTACCTCGTCTGCCAACTCAATATTCGACAAACAAGAAGTCAGCAAAGAACCCACAAATATTATCGCGATAAACCCCTTCACCAAATTTCTCATATTACTTATTTCTTAGACAATACTTCAATATCAAAAACAAGAACTGAATTCGCAGGGATTGGACCCCGTGCTTGTTCGCCATACCCAATAGTTGATGGGATCACAAACGTACCTTTTCCACCTGCTTTCAATAAAGTTAAGGCCTCGTTAAATCCAGGAATCATTTGACCTAATGGCATTTCAGATGCACTACCTTTGTCAAATTCCTTGCCATTTAAAAAAGTTCCTCGGTAATTCACTAACCACGTTTCTCCCATTTTTGGGGAAGCACCCGCGCCTGGTTTTTCGATGGAATAATACAATCCACTAGCTGAATTCTTGAATGATTTACCCGTTTTTGCTAGATAATCAGCAATCATTTTAGGTTGCATCGCGATATCCTTAGCTGCTGCCTGCTTTGCTTTAGCCGCCTCTTTTTCCATATCCTTTTCAAACTCAGCACGTGTCTGAACCTTCAATATTTTTACCGTATACTTCAAATCAGTACCTGGCTTCAAGAATGGAGGCAATGGCGATTGAACCGCCTTAGTCAAACTATCAATAGGCACTAAAATTGTTGCGCTGTCACCCAAAGCTAACAAACGTAATCCATTTTCAAAGGAACCTTTAAATGCACCAGGAGCGTTTGAAGGAGCTTGAATCATCCCTTTCCCTGGTTGGCCATCCTTCTTAGTATCCTGCAAAACAGAGTCAGCTCCGTTTTTTATAACTAAATCAAACGTAATGATATCGCCTTCTTTTAATTTCTTAGCAGCACCATCATGGCTATGCATTTGAATTTTTACTCCGTCGATTACTTCTACTTTGTTTTGATTACAAGCAGCCAATAGTAACGCCGCTGAAAAAATTAAACCTATTTGTTTACGCATGATTGTAGTGTTTTGACCGTGGTCTGATGAAAAATTTGTTTAGTTTTTTTTATAATTTTTTAACCCGATTTATTTCTGAAAGGTACAAAGGTAATACTTCTTGCAATTTTTCCCTCGCTTGTTCTAAAGATCCGCCAGAAAATCGACCACCGGATGCATTTTTATGACCACCTCCCTCAAAATAAGTAGCTGCAAAACCGTTCACAGCAAAAGGTTCAATCGAGCGAAAAGATAATTTAATTCCATCCGGCCTGGCAATGAGTAATATAGACCAAATGGCTCCAGCGATCTGCAATCCATAATTTACAATGCCCTCGGTGTCACCTGCCTGAGAATTAAATTGAACTAAATCCTCTTCCGTAATCCACATGATTGCCAAATGGTACTCCGATAAATACTCCAAGCGATGAGCTAAAATATGACCCAAAAATTTTAATCGGTCTATGGAAGCTGAATCAAAAATCTTTCGGTGAATCGCATTAGTATCCACCCCCAATGTAATTAAACGGGCCACAACTTGATGCACGTGAGCCGTCGTATTGGGATGTCGAAAACTCCCCGTATCAGTCATGATGCCCGAATATAGGCATGCTCCCATCTCTTCATTCAGTAGTTTTTCGTCCTCCCACTCAACAATCAAATCATAAATTAATTCACAGGTTGACGCAGCTGTTGTCCGGTGGTAGTAATAATCAGCAAAATCTTCTGGATCTAAATGATGATCAATCACGACCTTAGCACCGCGTGCATGTTTAACCAATGAAGACAATTGGTGTAGCCGTTGTAAACCAGAGAAATCTAAACAAAATATCCAATCCGCCTGATCAATGATTGAACCTACCTGTACCTTGTGTAAAGGATTTTCAGCATTTAAAATAGCTGAAGCACCCGGCATCCATTGAAGATTTTGTGACACCGCAGAAGGTACAATCACTTGGGCATGTAGCCCTTTTAAGGTTAAATATTGTTGCCAAGCAAGACTCGATCCAATGGCATCCGAATCTGGATTAAAATGAGTCGTAATAACCGCCTTTTGACCTGGTACTAATTTTGCTTGTAAAGCAGAAATTGAAGACATATGAATAGTTGCAGCCATAAATAAATTTGGGCATTCGCAAAGTTAGAGATAAATTTGTATAAAATTAGACACATGCCCACAAATAGAACCTTTACCATGATCAAACCCGATGCCGTTTCAGATGGCTATTCGGGCCCCATCATCCAACAAATTGAGGAAGCCGGATTTAAAATCATCGCTCTTAAAAAAGTTAAATTAAGTCCAGAGGAAGCTGGGACCTTTTATGAGGTACACAAAGAAAGACCTTTTTTCAAAAGCCTATGCGATTATATGTCATCCAATGACATTATTCCCATGGTATTAGAAAAAGAGAATGCCGTGGAAGATTTTCGCACGTTGATCGGCGCGACGAACCCTGCCAATGCAGCCGAAGGAACAATCCGTCAGCGCTTTGCAAAATCCATGGAGGCCAATGCCATTCATGGTTCTGATTCGAATGAAAACGCCGCGTTAGAAGCCGCATTTTTCTTCTCAGCATCGGAATTGAAAAATTAATTATTTGTGCTTATAAAAAATAAAACCATTCTCCTCTTTGATTAAAATCAAATTAGGATGGTATTTAAATCGATCCTCGGCATCAGACTTCATCACAAAAAACGTGGGTCGGTCCACCGAGGATCGATTCATTAATTCCTCCCCCGTAGGACTTCCTTCTTGCTTTTGAAAATAGAGTAAATGGGCAAACGACTTAAATCCTACGGTCTCAATATACACCTTTTGGCCTAATTTAGCGATGTAAAAATCAATCGGCGTAGCCTGCGTATACCCTTCTATTTTAGGAACCACATACCTTGTGTAGGCAAAGATTAACATGATACCGGCAACCATACAGGTTAAAAACTTTTGAAAACTGAGTCCATTTTTACCCCAAACGGTATATAAAATTAAAGCAGACCAAATCACACCAATCCATTTTTCAAATCCGTCCCAAGCAACAGGGGATTGCAAATTTCCTTGAACAAATTCATCTTGAATGTAGGGCAAAAAGGTACTTGGATTTTCTCCAATGATAGGCACTAGAGTAAAAATTAGACCTAATAACAATCCGAAAAAAACGAATAACAGAACTTTAAGTCGGCTCAAAGGCATACTCCCCTCAGACCAAGTAACTAATACCTGAGCAGAAAAGAAGCTTATCGGCAGCCAACACATCGACGAATAATGCACAATCTTCGTTTTGACTAAACTAAACAAAATCAAAACCACCCAAAAAAGTACTTTCATCCAGGAAGCAAAATCCGTTGACTCTTTTTTGACAAATATGCGATTCAAAGCTAAAATAGCTATTGGGAAGCATCCGAGTATTAACACCATGGCATGGTAATAAAACGGTTGGCCATGACCGGCATCCCCCGTCGTCAAAAGTCGAATCTGATACGCAAAAAAATCTTCAATGATGCCGAAGCCAAATTTCAAGGCGATGAGGCCATACCAACTTACAAAAAATACGCTAGCGATAACAGCGGACAAAGTTGCTCCTCTTAAAAGAACAAAAAAGCGATTCAAAACTTCCTTCCTATGAAGTAAACTAAAAACAATCAAAGTCAAGCCCCATAACAATAAAGCGACAGGGCCCTTGGTCAGCATCCCTAATCCGATCATCACCCCAGCTAGAATAGCGTTTTTAATTCGAGTAGAATCAGCATAAAACTCGGCAAAGAAGTAAATACCCAAAAATATAAATAAGTTGAACAGGGGATCAATGATTCCAGAACTTGCATATACATGGGGTGTAATAGCCGCTAGGTAAGAAAAGGCCCAAAAGTGTCCCAAATTTTCCGAAAAATGCTTTTTACCAATATTGTAAATGATTAATAGGGTTGAAATTCCAACGATCGCATTGGGAAAACGAGCGGCAAATTCCATACTCGTCCAAGCATGCTCCGTAAAAGTCCCAAAGAGCATAAAACTTATTGCTTGAAGCCAAATGAACAGAGGGGGCTTTTCCCAAAAAGGCAAAAAATTAATTTGAACACTTAGAAAATCTTGACTGACGATCATTTCACGCGCCGACTCCGCAAAATTTATTTCATCCCAATCAAAAAGATGGGAGGCGCCCAAATTGGGTAAAAAGGCAAGACCTCCTATTAAAAACCAACTTAGGTATGGATAGCGCTTAATATATGAAATCATGGTCATTCGGTTTTTGAGACATTCCAATAAAACACGAGGAGCGAAACTCCAGTG
This sequence comes from Cytophagaceae bacterium, assembly GCA_947464595.1. GTDB lineage: Bacteria > Bacteroidota > Bacteroidia > Cytophagales > Spirosomataceae > Aquirufa. The sequence continues at coordinate 1,330 of CANHXO010000014.1, read as the reverse complement.
CCAATAAATGCGCCCACGGCGGTGTCAACAGGAAAATGCTGAAATAAATATACCCTGGAATAGGCAACTAAAATGGCATAAAACACTAAAATGAAGGCTATAAATGGTTTTTTAGCCGCTAGTGAAATCCAAAAACACATAAACCAAGCCGCAGAAGTATGCCCCGAAGGCATGCTGTTGTATTCGTTAATAAATAGATTTTGAACCAAATGCCAAGATGTTCCCTGTCCCTTAAAAAAAGCAAGCGGTCGCATTGCATCTTTAAAAATGACTAATTTCAAAAATTGAACGATGACCGTAGAAAAAATATAGGAGATCACATAAGGCTTCAGTAAATCACTTTTTTTCCAAATAAGATATCCCAAAAATAAAATTGGGATGGTTATTTCCGCCCCTGAAGTAATTATTTTAAAAAAAAGATCTGCCCAGGGTGAATGAAATGAATTAATGAGGCTCATTTGACCCAAACGATCAAACAAAAAAACATAACTCAAAACCACCGCTTCAAAAAAGATTAAACCCGATAAATAGTAAATGGCAACCTTATTCCTTGGACTCATGTTCACAAAGGTCGTAAGATTTTACGAAATTGTTATTTGATGATTTGCTCTTTAATAAAATTTGCCTAATTTTGCATTCCTTTTTTTATCCACCTTTGGAAATGAAAGTTTTAGAAGCATATCAGATACCCATACTTTCTTTAGAAGATAAATCGTATCGATATACCTTTGAAGGTGGAGATGATTTCTTCCAAGCCTTCGAGCAAGATTGGGTAGAAAAAGGGCAATTTCATTCCGTTGTGGACCTTAATAAGTCAGCAACAATGATCCAAGTGAGTTTGAAAATTGAGGGATCGATTCGATTAATTTGTGACCGATCCTTAGAAGAATTTGATTATCCGTTTGAGGTAGATGAGAAACTTATTTTCAAGTATTCGGATCACTCAGAGGAATTGGGGGACAACTTGTTTTTACTGGACAGGAAATCGCCAAAATTAGATTTATCGCAAGATTTGTTTGATTTCATAGCCTTGCAAGTACCTATGAAGAAATTACATCCGCGATATTTAGAAGAGGCAGAAGCTTTGGAAGGTAATCAGTTTATTTATTCGACCGAAAAAGACTTAGGCGATCAATCTACTGAAAAAGCAGAAGCAGACATGGACCCACGTTGGGCCGCATTAAAAAATTTAAAAGACAATAATTAAAGAAAAATACAATGGCACATCCTAAAAGAAAAATTTCTAAGACAAGACGTGATACGAGAAGAGCGCATGACTTTGGTACACCAAGGCAATTAGCGGTGGATAGCCAAACAGGCGAAACACATT
>CANHXO010000013.1 GCA_947464595.1 Cytophagaceae bacterium | reverse complement strand
GTGCAATTGGATAGTAAAAAAGGAGATGTCATGCGGGGCTATGGGACGGGGGGGATTCGGATGACGATGGATAAAAAGGGTGACTTTAAAATGTTAGGTGACTATGCGATTGATCAAGGAGATTATACGTTCTCCCTTCAAAACATCATCAATAAAAAGTTTGCTATTCAGCGTGGTTCCAAAATTTCTTGGACAGGCAGTCCTTTGGATGCTAACATCAACCTGAAGGCTATATATACCCAATATGCGAGTTTATTCCCAATCCTTTTGGATACTACCAACAAAGGGAATTTACCAGAATTTAAGCGTCGCTACCCCGTTGATGTGGTCATTAATTTACAAGATAGATTATTGTCGCCTAATGTTTCTTTTGATATTGGTATTCGCGATTATCCAAAAGATGTCACTTTGAATAGTGCCGTGACTGCCTTCGCAAATCGAATAAAAACCGATGAACAAGAATTGACCCGTCAAGTCAGCAACGTATTACTTTTCGGCCAATTGGTTTCACCTTTTGGAGCAAGTGGCCTAGTGCTCGGTAATTTGATGGGAAATTTCACCGAGATGTTATCTAACCAGTTGAGCAATTTAGCCTCAGAAATTAATAAGGATTTGAACATCGATGTATATTTGGGCGGAGGCAACTTGACCCAGGATATATTAACTAACCTACAATTGCGGGCATCTTATAATGTGAATGACCGGTTACGAATTACACGAAGTGGAGGTTTTACGGATGCTAGAAACCAGACAAGTCCCCAAATTTTATTAGGCGATTGGGCGTTGGAATGGTTCGTGAAAAAAGATGGGAGTCTTCGTACAAAGATGTATAATCGAAATGTTCAAACAACCCTTTTAGGCTCCTTGAACTCCTATCAAATTAATCAAACATTAGGCGCTAGCATCCTCTTCAATAAGAGTTTTAATTCATTTTTGGGTACTAAATAATGCCCCAATAAAGCAAAAAAAAGAGCCGCATTTGCGGCTCTTTTCAATTTTGGTTTTTGATCAATTACCTCACTACAAATGTGCCGTTACCAATGGCGAATCCTTCTGAATACATTTCAATGGAATATTTTCCTGGCTTGTAAACTACTCTACCACGTGAATAAAGCACGGCTACTTCTTGGTTGTCATTGGAGTAACTAACTACTTGGGAGGTAGTGAAAGGAATATCCTTGCCCCCCTGATTTATTATACCGGATCCAACGGCCTCGTCTGATAACGTGCTACCTTCTCCATCTAAAATTCGGACGTAAATCGTTTTATTCTCTAATTTAGTGATGGGATTTGGAGCTAAATTGAAAACAATTTTCAATTTGTCAATTCTTTTACCTCCTAATTTAGCCTTCTCTGTTTCTTTTCCTTTTGCATTAATAGCCAAGACGCGAATGTTCTGTGCTTTCAAAGCGGCTCCAATACTAACCTTTCTTGCTAATTCTTTATTCTTGGCCGCGACCTCTGACAAAGTATCACTTAAGTTCTTATTGACCGTTTTTAAGCCTGTATTCTCCGTGTTTAATGTTTGGTTTTGAGTGGCTAGTACTTGGTTGTTTTCAGTCAAAACACCGTTTTGTTTTTTCAATTCAACAATGTCACCATCCTTTTGCGCTAAGATAAGGTCGTATTCTTTTATTTTAGCCATGTAAGAGGCTACCGTCGCATGATTTGCTTTTTTTAGGGAAGATTTATCCTGTTCTAATTGTAATTTTAAAGCTTCTAGATCCGCAATTTGGCCTCCTAATGCTTTAATTTCTGATATTTTTTGATCTAATTGAGTCGAAATAGAATCTAATTTAACGCGTGTATTAGCTAATTCAGTTACTTTTTCTTCGATGCTGATCGCTTGCTCCTGGTTAAGTTGGTTTGACCTGAAATATAAAACTCCAAGTACTGCAGTTAATACGGCAAGGACGATGAGGGCAATCTTAGAAGTATTGTTATTTGATTCCATTATGTTTGTTTTATTTATTAAAGGGTTTTTTTAATTTATCGCAAATTACAATAATTAATTTAAAATTCATTTGTATGTGCCTTTTTGGTAATTTGCGTGAATAAATAATGGATTATGCCCAACTATGATTTTATTGTAATTGGTTCCGGTATTGCGGGCTTGTCCTATACCGCAAAAATTGCGCAACACTTTCAAGATATAAATCAAACGGTTAGAATTGCCGTTATTACCAAAACAGTTGCAGAGGAAACCAATACCAAATATGCTCAAGGTGGAATTGCGGCTGTTTGGGATCAGGAAGATTCCTTTGAAAAGCATATCCAAGATACCCTGGTAGCAGGTGATTTTATCAGCAATCAAAAGGTGGTCGAATTGGTTGTGAAAGAAGCTCCAGAACGTTTAAAAGAATTGATTTCCTACGGGACTGATTTTGATCGTCGGGCCGATGGCTCATTTGATTTAGTCAAAGAAGGAGGACATTCCGATAAAAGAATTTTACATTATAAGGACTCCACAGGCAATGAAATAGAGCGCGCTCTTTTAGCCCAATTAAAGTCATATCCCTCCGTTGATTTTTTCACGCATTACTTTGCGGTAGACTTGATTACCCAACATCATTTAGGCGAAAAAGTTACTAAGGATACCCCTGGTAAAAAATGTTTTGGAGTCTATGTCCTTAATTTAAAAACGAAAAAGGTGGAGACCTTTTTAGGGAAAACGACTCTTTTAGCCACCGGGGGAATAGGTCAGGTTTATCAATCTACCACGAATCCTAAGATTGCCACAGGAGATGGAATTGCGATGGCATATCGCGCCAAGGCCTTTGTTCAGGATATGGAATTTATTCAATTTCATCCCACGGCTTTATATAATCCTGGCAAGAAACCATCATTTTTAATTTCAGAGGCTGTTAGAGGCCATGGTGGAATTTTAAAAAATTTAGATGGATCTACATTTATGGAGCGTTATGATAAACGTTTGTCTTTAGCTCCTCGTGACATTGTCGCGCGCGCCATTGATTCAGAAATGAAAAAGCAAGGGAGTGATCATGTGTATTTGGACACAAGACATATCCCTAAAAATGAAATTTTACAACATTTCCCGATGATCTACCAGCATTGCTTAGATGAACTAGGAATAGATATGTCGACTGAAATGATCCCTGTGGTACCCGCTCAGCATTATCTATGTGGGGGAATCATCGTGGATGAATTTAGCAGGACTAATATCCAACATTTGTATGCTGCTGGGGAATGTTCGTATACTGGACTTCACGGGGCAAACCGTTTGGCGTCCAATAGTTTATTAGAAGCAATCGTTTTTGCACACCGAGCGTTCCTCAAGTCAATCGAAGAATTTGGTACTCAAATCTTACCTGATTCGATTCCTTCATGGAATGATGATGGCACGAAACATCCAGAGGAGCTAGTGCTAGTAACAGAAATGGCACGTGAATTGGAGTCTATTATGTCCAATTATGTCGGTATTGTTCGTACGGACCGTCGATTGAAGCGCGCGTATGACCGCCTGGAGTTGATTTATTTGGAACATGAGGAGTTGTATAAACAGTCTAAAATCACCGTTCCTTTGTGCGAGTTAAGAAATATGATTAATGTGGCTTATTTGATTATCAAACATGCCCGAGCCCAACGAGAAAACAAGGGTCTTCATTACAACTTAGATTTGCTTTAGCTTGAGTTGTCGAATTTAAGGACTACATTTAAGCGGTTTATACACCATTCTTGCTATGTCCCAATCGATTCGAGATTTAATCTCCCCCTTACAAATTCTTTCTAAATCTGAGACGCTAAATGTGAGTAAGAGCTTTAAGAGTGTCCAACTAAAAAAGAATGAATATTTAGTTCAAAAGGGTTTTCAGTTAGACCAACTGGTTTTTTTGAAGAGGGGAATTTTACTGAGTGGCGCTCTCCAGGATCAGGATTTCGATGTTCTGCATGCGAACGAGTTTACATTTGAAAACAATTTTTTATTTTCAAACCGTAGTCTCATTACAAACAAACCATTTCCCCACTCCATTCATGCCTTAGTTGACTCGGAAATTTTAGTTATTACCCTCGCTGAATTGGACGGAATTTATGAGACTATTCCAGGATTTGTGGCAGTACTACGGGAATTAACTCAGTTGGAATTAGACAAGCAGGAGAAAATAACACAGCTAAAAAAGATGGTATCCCCGCAAAAACGGTATGATTATTTCCAACGAAATTTCGCTTGGATCGCCGACCATTTACCCGAAAATCAGTTGGCCTCCTTCCTTCAAATACCCTCTTCGGACCTCTCTCGGATCAAGAAACAAATCAGTGTGGGAAGTAATTTTAAGAGTGACTTTTCAGGTAAGACACAATAACTTGCAAGCCTTTTTCAAAATGATGATTGTTGGGAATCACGATATCGCAACTTCGTTTATGCGGTCTGATGAATTCTTCATAAGTAGGTTTAACATGGTATTTCCAACGATACATGACATCCTGTAAATCATAGCCTCTTTCTTCATTATCTCGTTTTATCCGACGTTTTAATTTAATCTTGTCCTGTGCGTCAATAAATATTTTTAAATCTAAAAGCTTGGCCACCTCAGGAAAATGAAAGACGAAAATACCTTCTACGACCAATATTTTTTTGGGATGGAAATGCAATAAATTAGGAATTTTATCGGAATTGTTAAATGTGTATTCTTCCCGAGTGACCATTTGGCCTGACCTTAATTTTTCAACGTCGGCCGCAAAAGCCACATCATCGATAGCCCCAGGTAAGTCAAAGTTTTCAATCCCATTTTCATCTTGGGTTTGATGTTCCTTTGGGCGATAATAGTTGTCTTGAGATAATAAGCAAATGTCATCAGTGTCAAACTGTTCCATTAATCGAGTTAAAAAAAGGGTCTTCCCTGAGGCACTTCCTCCGGTAATCCCGATAATGAATGGACGGTTATTGATCGACATAATGCATTTGATTCAAATACAAATTTGCGAAAATGATTTAAATTAAGCTAAAGCTATATTTTCATTTTTTTTGAACAATAAATAAAAAGCTTTGGGGTCTTTCTGAATTTTGTCTACCATTTCAAAACCAGATTGGCTTAACAGGTCAATCAACTCTTCGGTGAAGAATAATTTTTTACCACAGCCCTCATGAATTAACGGAGTAGTAAAGGACACTTCCTCCTCTATAAACAAATGGCCTTCTTTTTTTAAAATTCGAAAAGCTTCTTTTAGAACCAAGGGGATTTCTTTGAATTCATGCAGTGCATTGAAAATTAATACTAAATCGGCGGTTTCACTTTCTAACGTTAAGGTATGAACGTCATCATTTTTAAAGCGAATGTTTGTGGTATTTTTTTTGTTAATGTTATTTTCAAAATAGGAAATGGATTCGCTAATTTCCTGGTCATTCAAGGCTGAAAAATCTTGATCAATCAGGATTAATTCTTTAGCGGGCCGATGAATGACCGCATTGATTTCCCACCAACCCGATCCGGAACCTAAAGAAACGAGGGTATCGGTATTTTGCCAGGGAGTAAATTTTAAAAGTTCGTTCATTTGGGTATAAATTAATGGATAAATCATGAAGCTTGGTATATTTGAAAATAATTATTTTACTATGGCCATTTATATTGCTCCAACCGCCTCAGTGATGGGCAAAGTTCGTATTTCAAAAGACGTTTCTGTTTGGCATGGAGCAGTTGTACGTGCCGATGTGGAGGAAATAATTTTGGGAGAGGGCTGCAATGTTCAAGACAATGCCGTTTTGCATGCAGACGAGGGTGATAAAACGATCATAGGACCCGGAGTAACGATTGGCCATTCTGCGATAGTTCATGGTGCTACAGTTGGCGAGGGATCTCTCATTGGGATGCATGCTACCGTATTAAATCGAGCACAAATTGGTAAATTTTGTTTAATTGGCGCTCATGCACTAGTTACTGAAGGCATGATTATCCCTGATTTTTCACTGGTTTTAGGGATGCCGGCAAAGGTGGTAAAAGTGCTTTCTGAAGCACAAATTGAACGATTAAAGCAAGGAGCGGCACATTACATCATGATGGGAGAAAGGCATGCAGCGGGCGAATTTCCATTATTAACGCAGTCAGATTTTAATTAATGAAAGATCTTTTTTTAATTCGGCATGCGCACGCTGGACCCTATTTGCTTCCTGATGAAGGCCGTCGCTTATCCGACAGGGGAATTGAAGAGGCAAAGGAGTTAAAGGAGATTTTTTCAATAAATAATTTCCCTTGCGGATTTTGGTATATATCTAAGACCCATCGAACGAAAGAAACCGCTGAAATTATAATGGAAAATACAGATTGCTTGGGAGAATCTTTAGATGAATTCTGGTATCACGCTTCAGGTCCAGATTATGTAGAAAAAATATTGAGTAGCGTTCATTCTGTTGTTTATTTAGTAGCGCACAATCCATCCATTTCGTACGCGGCATCCTATTTTTCTGGAGAAATGATTCAAATGGAAACCTCTTCATGCATTCATTTTCAATGGCCTCTGGCAGATGCATGGAATGAAATTAGTCAAGGAAGTGCCATCGTCAATTATATACATTAATATCATGCAAAAAAATCGCCTTATTTTTCGTTGGATTCTCATACTATTCACATTGCTTATGGTCGCCCTTGCCATCGATATGGCTCGAAATACAACGGCTCCTTGGAATAAGCATAAAGAAAAAACAAAGTAATCCCACTCAAACATGGGGACAATTTAGGACAAGATTTTTAAAGCTATAAAACGGACTCTATATGCTTTAAGTGGTGTGTGCAGTGCCAAGCATAAATACCTAAGACACGGTCTAATGGATATGTGATATCACGTTCTGGATGAAAATATGATTTAGTCCAATCCGCCTCTTGAAGGGTATTCATTAAATATACCCAACGCTGGTGTACGGATTTAACGCCTATAATGGACCATTCAATAGGAGCTTCATCGCCATCTGGCATGTGAGCCCAGTCATTTTCTGAATAAGGCATGATGGTTGGATTTTCCTCATTCAATGCTTTTTTGAATCTTATGTAGCAATTCATGTGGCTATCAAACATATGATGAATCACTTGGCGAGCGGTCCAACCTCCTGGGCGATAGGCTTTTTTTGAAGTAGATTCAGAAAGTTTTGAAGCCACTTGTGCTAATAAATCAGGAAATTCATCTATGGTCTTAATCCAGTTTTTTCTGATTTCAGGTGTGATGCTTGCTGGGGCTACAAATTTCCCAATGGGATATTGAAGTGGATTTAATTCCATATACTTATAAATGTTGGGTAAAAAAGGAAGTGATGTCTTTGGCAGCTTCTCGCGTGTGGGCAATCAAAGGGTGTACCCCACGATGGATTAACTCTAGCATTTCTTTCCCTGAATCCTTGCTTAGGTGCGAAACATGCAATGGCATGGAAATTTCACCTTCTTCCACTTCCATGGGAGTGGTGACTTGGAAAGCGATGTTGCCTGCAGAGGCGACTTTAATGATATCCGATTTTATGTTTTGGAAACTTTCTTCAAAATCAGCTTCTGTGTTTCCAGAAATTTCAAATTGTACAGGTGTTTGGTTTGCCTTTAAAGCCAGCAGTGCTTTGATTTCTTGATCTAATGTAGCTAATGATTTTCTGAGCGCATGGTAGTTTTTACCCGTTGTCATCCGTTCTCGAATCGATTGTCTGATGAAATAGGTGAGGGTATCGGTGACAGTCAACCCTATTTCAGCCGTTTGCTTAAAAATGAGTGAGCTTGGTGACATGCCGGGAATGGTGTTGGGGTCATGTAATATGACCATTCCTTCCGGACTTAAAAACCCGTCTATTCGCGTGCAAACTCCAAAACCCAAGTCGTCGAAAGCTTTTTTAACTTGATCTTGAATGATTTTCAAATGAGCTAAGCTCGCATCCATCGGAATTCTTTTTCGCGTTGCTTTCGACTTGTATTTGGCATTAAAATCGAATACCTCTACCGATTCGTCGATGACAATTTCGGTCGGCGGTAAGGCGACCGACTGCCCATTAGGTGTTTGAATGACTCCGCAACTAAATTCTGCGCCGAGCACAAATGATTCCAGTAAAATGGAATCTTCTGAATGAATAGAATGAATAGAGGCCTTGGTTACTCCCTGTAAAAAATACGATTTTAATTCGCTTAAAAGTTGGGCTGGGTGGTGGAAGATCTGATGTTGGAATATGACTGGAAATCCTATCCCTTCATCTAAATTAACCATTTTTTGAAGTAAATCTATTTGATCCTCCTCGTTTAATTTAAGCCACTCTTCGCGGTATATTTCAGAAATAAAGAGGCATTTTTTGATTGCCTGGTCAAAATCTTCCAAAGAATCTTTTTTAACAAATGCGAGACCAATGGACGATCCTTGATGAGGGGCTTTGGCTACAAATGGGATTCCTATTTCTTTTTTAACTTGTTCAAATAAAGTTTCTCGGCCATATTTTTCATAGTCATCCCGCTTTAGAGTGAAGAATCTTTTATCTAGTCCCACACTTTTTTGAAGCCATTCATTTTGTTTGGACTTATCGATTCCGATCGCTGAACCTAATAAACCAGGTCCAGAATAGGGGATGTTAAACCATTCTAATAGGCCTTGGATGCTTCCATCTTCCGCACCGGGACCATGCATGGCAATAAAGGCGAAATCGAAATGATCTTTAAAATTTTCAGGAAAAATTTGAACCCCTATTTCCTGGATAATTTGTGCGTAAGAATCAGAATTTTGGTTTTCTAATGATTCAATATAAACGGAAAAGGGAGCAGTTTGATATTGTTTTGGAGGGAAAAAATCACGAATGGAATCTTCAAAAATGAGTGATTCTTTGATCAAAATAAAATGCCCTAAACTGTCAACAAAAATAGGAACGGGTTTAAATAATGCTTTGTTGATATGCGCCATGGCTGTTTTCCCACCAGCAAAACTAATTTCACGTTCTCTTGCTTGGCCCCCAAATAAAATTCCAATGCGCATCATATATTCGTTATTAGAGGGGGATTATTTGGTTAATTTCTTCCACTGACTTGACTTCGGGAACTTCTCTTTTAATAGCTTCCTCTACCCCAGCTCTAAAGGTCATGGCGGACATATTGCAAGATTTACAATTGCCTACTAAAGACAATTTTAGCTCATTTTCTTCCGAAATTTCTACGATTTCTACATTGCCACCATCAGCGATTAAATAAGGTCGAATGGTATCAAGTGCTGATTGAATTCGAGCGTAAAGTGGATGATTTTCCATAGATTAAGCGTTTGATTGTGCGTTACTAATCGCGATTTGTTGGGCTAGATTGGTAGCTATTTGAATAAATGCCTCTGCGCTGAGACCGTCCGTGGACGCTATAGGTTTTCCTTCATCTCCCGCTTCACGGATGGCTTGTATTAAAGGAACTTCACCCAAAAATGGCACTTTATATTTTTCTGCTAACACTTTACCTCCATCTTGTCCAAACAAATAATATTTGTTTTCAGGCAATTCTGCGGGTGTAAAATAAGCCATATTTTCGACTAAACCCAACAATGGAACATTAATTCCCGCTTGGTTGAAAAATTGTAAACCTTTAGTGGCATCAGACAAGGCTACTTTCTGAGGGGTGGTCACAATGACTGCCCCCGTCAACTTGATCAATTGGACTAATGTTAAGTGAATATCAGAAGTTCCTGGTGGCAGATCGATCAATAAATAGTCGAGTTCGCCCCAATTCGTATCTCCGAAAAATTGGCGCAACGCTTGTGTCATCATCGGTCCACGCCATGGCACAGGACTGTCTGAAGGTGCTAAAAAGCCCATCGAGATCATTTTTATCCCATATTGCATGATCGGCTGAATCCGATTCTTGCCATTGATTTCTTCGACCAAAGGCTGCAAATCTTCCGCCCCAAACATCACAGGAATAGAGGGTCCTGAAATATCCGCATCCAAAATACCCACTTTAGCCCCTAGATTTTTAAGTGCCATCGCCAGGTTTGCAGTGACTGTTGACTTACCCACTCCCCCTTTTCCAGAGGCAATGGCAATCACATTTTTAACGCCGGGAATTAATGGATCCGCTGCCGATAAACTAGTGACTTCTGCAGTCATGTTAATCACGACTTTTAAGTCAGGTTGGACCAATTTATGGATGGCATCCTCGCAATCTTTTCGAATTTTTTCTTTCAAGGGACATGCCGGCGTGGTTAACACCACGGTAAATCGAACTTCCCCTACACCCAACTCAACATCTTTGATCATTCCCAAGGTGACCAAATCTTTTTTCAAGTCAGGTTCTTGGACGGTGCTTAAGGCACCCATGATCAGTTCTTTACTTACACTTAAATCTCCCATGTTCGATTTTAATATTCAAACCTCAAATATACAGTATTTTACTCTTTATTTTGAGCCTAATGATGCTTTTAATGATAAAATTTCAGTCGCTAATTTTTTTGCTAATTTCGAATAATCGACACCTTTAAATTCTGTGGGCAGCTCTGTATTTAATTTTTCTAATGTGTCTATGTGTAGAGGTATTTTGGTAGGATGAGGCCGATGCATTAAGGTGCTAAGCACACGGTTCCATGCAATCTCTGCCGTCAACAATTCACTAGAAAAATAAGTTTCTTTGAATTTTTGCCAAATGTAATCCAAGGCCGTCTCATTCGGATGAATTAAATCTTTTTCATAAAAGCGGTAATCTCTCAGTTCGTCCATCATAATTTCATACGCAGGGAAATAACTAACTTGGCCTGGAAACTCTTGCCAAATTTCATGAGCGGCCAAGCGTAGAGTAGCTTTTGAAACAGCATTTTCCATCAAGCCATCGCGGGTATGTCTCACGGGCGAAACGGTCAAAACAAGGTGTTTATTTGGGTGTTTTTGTAAAAAATCCCTAAAAGCTTGAGTGATTTCAGAAACCTGATGCATGTGTTTGACGAAACGCTGACTTGCTTGTTTATGGCAATGCGTAATGGGCCTATTTAGGACCTTATCATGGTAATAGTAGGCTGTACCGAAGGTCAACAAAAGAGTATCGGATTGACCTAGGAACGTTTTCGTTTCTTCTTGCTTTGCTTGAATCTCGGTTAATAAATGTTCCGGATTTTGGCTTATGAAATTGGAATGAAAATCAGGATGTACAAAAAAATCCCCATCGCTGTATAAATCAGCGGAATTAAGCGTCTCAAATGCTAAAGCTTTTAATATGCGGATGGGATTAAATTGGGTGCCAAATGGCTGATTGAGTAATGTTAGAGACAAATTGTCCAACCTTTTTCCCATGTTTTCCGCAAAACAAGACCCCATACACAATACCCTACTCGTGGGCCTTAGCTTATGATTGGAAACGGGAATAGGAAAATCAGTACTAAGTTTCAAGCTTTATCTTTCTATTTGAGAACCTATAGGTCTTTTTTATAAGCCTTTGGCCCATTGATCCATTTTCTTTTCTAAAACTTCTAATGGCATATTTCCATCTTTTAGTAATTCATCATGGAAGTCAGCGATTTTGAATTTAGCACCTAATTGCTTAGTCAGTCTTTCTCTTATTTCTTTGATTTTCAGAGCTCCTATTTTATAACTTAAGGCTTGCGCAGGGATGGCCATATATCTCTCAATTTCAGCGATCGTACCCTCTTCACCTAGGGGCTCATTGTCCATCATAAATTTGATAGCCTCTTCTCTAGTCATATTTTTTGAGTGCATACCTGCATCCACGACTAATCTAATAGCTCGATGCATCTCATCTCCCAAAGCACCCATGTATTGATATGGATCAGTATATAAGCCTAATTCTTTACCTAAACTTTCTGTGTATAAAGCCCAGCCTTCTGCATAGGCTGAATTTCCGCCAAAGCGTCTAAATTTAGGTAAATCTCCATTTTCTTGTTGCAAGCTAATTTGATAATGATGTCCAGGAATAGCTTCATGCAAAAATAGACTTTCCATGCCACTCGTTAAATTAAAAGTCTTGGCATTGGTGATCGGAACATAAAAAATTCCTGGTCTTTTTCCATCTTCAGAACCTGCAAAATATTCAGCAGAGGCGGAAGCTGCACGAAAAGCTTCGGTTTGACGAATTTCAAATGGAGACTTAGGAACTCGGCCAAACATCGTTTTCAATGCAGGCTCCATTTTTTTGTGAATCGTTTCAAAGGCGGCAAGAACTTCCGCAGGGGTTTTAAATGGAGTAAATTTTGGATCAGTACGCATGTGCTCAAAAAATGCTTTTAAATCTCCCTTAAAACCTACGGCATCTTTTGTTTTCTCCATTTCGGTTTTAATGCGCTTCACTTCAGAAAGGCCAGTTTGGTAGATTTCATCCGCTGATTTGTTCGTGGTGGTCATCGTACGGATTAAGTATTGATAGTAGGCCTTGCCGTTAGGGATATCGCTAATTCCTGAGCTAAGCCTTCCTTTTGGCAAGTATTCTTCCTTCATGAAAGTGGCCAATCGGCCATACGCAGGAAGGATGATTTCCGTGATGTTTTTAGTATATAATTCAGTGAACCGTTTCTTTTCTGCTTCTGTAAAGCTTTTTGGGAAATTTTTAATAGGTCCATAAAATGTACTTTCTTTTACTTCTTTAACATTAAATGCGTCAAGCTGAGGGATGATTTTAACAATCAATGCTTTGGGTAAAACATGTCCAGCAGCCATTCCTTTTCTAAAATAAACGAGGGAGCTATCTAAATATGCTGCTCCCTTGATCATTCTTTTAGACCAATTTTCATAATCTTTTGCCGTGACAAACGGTTGGATGACGGAGCCGCTTCCCAACTGTGCAAATGTTAAATGGAAGCCATAAAATTGATTCAATGGAATTAGGTTTTCAGGAAAGCTTAAACCTTCTAGTCCCAAATTGATATCTCTTTCTATTAGGTCGAATGTTAATTGGTCATTCGTATTTAAACTTTCACGATCGATTGCTTGCAATAATTTTTGATATTTTTCTAACGTACTTTTGACTAAAGCTCTATGGCTGTCGGTAAAGTCAATGTTTAATAAATCATTGTACCTATTATCCCCATTAAAGGTGGCAGAAAGTGGGCTTAATTTTAATTGATCTTCATAATAATCGGATATCATTTTATCAAGCTGAGGGTTTTTCGGAGTTGAATTTTTCTCTTTTTGGCAAGATAAAATTGAAATAAGGCTTATGAATAGAATTAATTTTTTCATGGGATTTGTTGATTTATATGAAACGTGGTCAATGGAATGAAATGTTCAGAAAATATATTCGTGTCAGCAATTTATGGTATCTAAGTAAAATTAGCAAAATTTTGGGAATCTGTGTAATTAAATAGGCCTTCATGTTCATATTTGGACAAATTCAATATATTTGTGGGGAGCATTTATAGATCAATTGATTAATTAAATTCATATGTCGGAAATTGGAGCAGAGCGTATAAGACTTTCATTGAGGAACGACAATAAAGGTTGGAAAAAATGGGGCCCATACCTGACTGAGCGTCAGTGGGGAACTGTTCGAGAGGATTATAGCGCTCATGGGAATGCTTGGGGCAGTATTACACATGACATGGCGCGTTCCAAAGCGTATCGTTGGGGCGAAGAAGGAATTGGAGGTATTTCAGACAATAAACAGCATGTGTGTTTTGCGTTTTCTTTTTGGAATCATCATGATCACATAATCAAAGAACGTTTTTTTGGCTTGACTGGAGCGGAATCAAATCATGGAGAAGACGTGAAGGAATTGTATTATTATCAAGATGCGACGCCCACGCACTCGTATCAAAAGATGCTCTACAAGTATCCCCAACAAACATTTCCCTATGAAAAGTTGATCCAGGAGAGTAAGAAACGTAGCCGTTTAGAGCCCGAGTATGAGCTTTTGGATACAGGAATTTTTGATAAAAATGAATATTTTGACATTAGTATGGAATATGCGAAGGGGGATGAGCAAGATATTTTGATTAAAGTGACGGTTGAAAATAGGTCAAAAGTGGCAGCACCTATCACGGTTTTGCCGACCATTTGGTATCGAAATACTTGGTGCTGGGGATATGAAAATTATAAATACAAACCGCTTTTAACGGGTGTTGGAAATTCATTTATTGAGGTGGATCATCGTGTCGTGGGCCGATTTAAATTATACGCAGAGGAGGCGGATGAGTTTTTGTTTTGTGATAATGAAACGAATTTTGAGCGTTTACATCAGTCGCCTAATTTATCGCATTTTACCAAGGATGGGATCAATGAATATATTGTCAACAAAAGTAAGCATTCCATCAATCAAAATCACATCGGGACCAAAGCTGCGGCTCGATATACAACTAAAATTCCGGCGGGGGGTAAGAAAGTCTTTAGGCTGAGGTTAGTAGATCATACGTTAAAAAATGCCTTTGAGGATTTTGATGCCATTTTTGAAACTAGAATCAAAGAGGCGAATGAATTTTATGATTCAATTCAGAAAGGTGTGGAAGATCCCGCATTAAAGTTGTTGCAAAGGCAATCTTATGCCGGAATGTTGTGGACCAAACAGTGGTATTATTACAATGTTTTTGAGTGGATTAAGGGGGATCCTGCGATGCCGAAACCGGATGTCAACCGGAAATTCGGTCGAAATAATTCGTGGCGACATTTATATACGGCTAATATTTTGTCGATGCCGGACAAATGGGAATATCCTTGGTTTGCGGCATGGGACTTGGCGTTTCATACGATTCCGTTAGCAAGATTGGACCCTGATTTTGCCAAAAGACAGTTGGCCGTTATTCTACGTGAATATTACATGCATCCTAATGGCCAAATTCCGGCTTATGAATGGTCGTTTTCGGATGTTAATCCACCGGTTCATGCTTGGGCTACTTGGAAAGTGTATGAAATAGACAAGGAGATGAATGGTGGCAAGGGTGACATCGTGTTTCTGGAGCGTATATTTCATAAACTGTTGTTGAATTTTACTTGGTGGGTTAATTTAAAAGATGCGGGGGGAGATAATATTTTTGGAGGTGGATTTTTGGGAATGGATAACATTGGCGTTTTCGACCGGTCGGCTACTTTGCCCACGGGGGGGCATTTGGAACAAGCGGATGGGACGGGTTGGATGGCGATGTATAGTTTGAATATGTTGCGAATTGCTTGTGAAATTGCGATTGAAAATCCGGTGTATCAAGATATGGCCTCTAAGTTTTTTGAGCATTTTCTTCACATTGCGGGAGCTATGCAATCGATAGGTGGAGAGAAATTGAATTTATGGGATGAGGATGACCAGTTTTATTATGATATGTTGCACAAAGAGGATGGAAGTGCGATGCTTTTAAAAGTACGATCGATGGTCGGGTTAATTCCACTCTTTGCCGTCGAAGTGTTGACGTCTGATATGCTTGATAAATTGCCTGCATTTAAACGTCGGGTGGAATGGGTGTTAAATAATCGGCCCGATTTGGCCTCCTTAATTTCTCGTTGGTACGAACCGGGAAAAGGCGAAAGCCGTCTATTGTCTATTTTACGGGGGCATCGAATGAAAATGATTTTGAAGCGGATGTTTGACGAATCAGAATTTTTATCGGATTTTGGAATTAGGTCTTTGTCCAAATACCATCAGGAGCACCCCTATAAATTTGCTTTTGACGGTGGCTCTATGCAAGTGGATTATACACCTGCAGAATCCACGGGAGACATGTTTGGCGGAAATTCAAATTGGCGCGGTCCGATCTGGTTTCCCATGAATTATTTAATTTTAGATTCTTTATCGAAATTTTCGGATTATTATGGAAGCGATTATGAGGTGGAATATCCGACTAATTCTGGGCAGATGATGAATATCAAGGATGCTGCATCAGGGGTATCAAAACGTTTGCTAGCCATGTTTATGCCTGGAAAAGATGGTAAAATTCCCATGTATGGGGAATATGAAAAAATGCAATCTGATCTAAATTTCAAGGACAATCATTTGTTTTTTGAGTATTTTGATGGGGACACAGGAAAGGGTTTAGGGGCTAGTCATCAAACAGGATGGACGGGTTTGATTTCAGAAATTATAAGACAATTGTATGGAAAGTAAAAACGAATTTTTGGGTACGCCCGAAGAAAATTTTAAGGCATTAGGCTTGGATTTACCTCCGGCACCTAAGCCCATGGGCGTATATAAGCCGGGTTTAAAAGTAGATCATTTCTATTATGTTTCGGGTCATGGACCTGTGCTTAATGATGGTTCTTTAATCGTGGGCCGAGTAGGCGATGTGATGGATATGGAGGAAGGTAAAGTGGCCGCACAGCAAGTTGGCCTAACAATTTTAGCCACCTTAAAATCTCAATTAGGCAGTTTAAATAAAATCAAACGGGTTATTAAGGTGTTGGGCATGGTAAATTGTACGTCTGATTTTGAGCGACATCCCTATGTTATTAATGGTTGCTCGGAGTTATTTGCAAAAGTGTGGGGCGAAGAAAATGGAATTGGTGTGCGTTCTGCGGTAGGCATGGGAACCCTTCCTGGAAACATTCCGGTAGAGATTGAGGTGATTTTTGAATTAGCCTAAAAAAATTAAGTATTAGGTAAGAGGTATTAGGTAATAGGTATTAGGTATAAAGTAATAGTTGAAAATTAATAGGTATTAGGTAATAGGTAATAGGTAATAGGTATAAAGTAATAGTTGAAAATTAACAGGTAAAAAGTAATAGTTGAAAATTAACAGGTAAAAAGTAATAGTTGAAAATTAATAGGTATAAAGTAATAGTTGAAAATTAATAGGTGGATTATAAAAGATTATAGAGTCGAACGTTAAAGAAGTTTGGTGCTTACCAAAAACTACCTCTTACCTATTACCTAATTTTACTTATTACCTATTTTACCTATTACCTATTACCTCTTACCTCTTACCTGAAAATACCTACTTCGATAACTCTAACATCGCCTTTAACGCTTTATAAGCGGGAACTCTTACTTTTTCTGACAGGTGAATTTCGGGTAATTCGTAAAAAAGTGCGTTGTATAATTTTTCCAACGTATTCATTTTCATGTAAGGGCACTCTGCACATGCACAGGTATTTTGCTCGTTGGCCGGCGCCGGAATCAAGTGCTTATTAGGCACTGCCTGTTTCATTTTATGCAATATTCCAGCTTCAGTGGCTACAATAAAGGTGGTGTTCGGAGATGTTTCTACGAATTTTAATAAGGCGGTCGTTGACCCTACGTAATCAGCTTCCTTTAAAATAACTTCTTTGCATTCCGGGTGTGCAATCAACAATGCTTCAGGGAAATCTATCTTGAGTTTAGCTAATTTTTCCAGTGAAATATCGATGTGAACCATGCAAGCACCTTCCCAAAGAATTAAATCACGGCCTGTTTTATGGGCCACATATCGACCCAAATTTGCATCAGGAGCAAAAATAATTTCTTGGTCTGCCGGTATAGATTCAACGACTTGGACAGCATTCGAAGAGGTACAAATAATGTCCGTCATCGCTTTAATATCCGCTGAGCAATTGATGTATGAAACCACGGTAGCCTTGGGATGAGCAGCTTTTAAGGCGGCAAATTCCTCCACCGGAACAGAGTCAGCGAGCGAACAGCCTGCATTGAAATCTGGCACCACAACTTTTTTTGTAGGGTTGAGTATTTTGGCTGTTTCCCCCATGAAGTGAACACCACAAAATATAATTAAATCAGCCTCTGTGTTTTCCGCGGCTTGAGAAAGTCCTAAGGAGTCACCTACGTAATCAGCTAATTCTTGAATTTCACCATCTACATAGTAATGCGCTAGAATGACTGCGTTTTTTGCCTTTTTTAAAGCTTTTATTGCGTCTATTAGCTCTTGGCCTTTGGGAGTGGAACGTGCAATATAGCCCACTTCGTTTGCTTCGTCTATTAAATTCATTTTGCTTTTAAACTTAAGTCTAAACTCTTGATATGATGTGTCAATGCGCCAACGGAAATGAAATCTACGCCTGTTTCTGCATAAGCTCTTAAGGTAGTTTCATTAATTCCTCCCGATGCTTCGGTAATAAACCGGCCGCCTATTTTTCTAATGGCATCCCTTAATTCGCTCGGACTGAAATTGTCTAACATAATTCTTTGCACCCCACCGATCTTTAAAACCTCTTCTAATTCCGCTTCGTTCCTAACTTCGATTTCAATCGCCAGCGCATGAGCACGCGCTTGGTTATAAGCAAATGCTTTTTCTAATGCGGCGGCTATGCCACCGGCAAAATCTACATGGTTGTCTTTGATTAAAATCATGTCAAATAATCCATAGCGATGGTTCGTAGCACCTCCAATTTTACAAGCCCATTTTTCTGCTAACCTGAAATTGGGTGTTGTTTTTCTGGTATCTAAAAGTTTGGCTTTTGTACCTTGAATTATTTGTACCAATGACCTTGTGTAGGTGGCAATTCCAGACATGCGTTGCATGCAGTTTAAGACTAAACGCTCTGCTTTCAGGATGGATTGTGAGTGGCCGTTAACCTCTAACACCGTCATTCCTGGTTCAATCCAGTCGCCATCTTGTTTGAAAAACGTAAGGTTTAAGTTGGGGTCCACATAAGTGAAAATGGCTTTCGCTAATTCCACACCCGCAAGCACTCCCGTATCTTTGACTAACAAGGAAGCGGAACCTGTCGCGGAGGCAGGTACAGTCGCCAGTGAGGTATGATCTCCATCGCCTAAATCCTCTTTCAAGGCTTCGTGTATAAAGTGCTGAATATGCTCAGGTGCTTGATATTCGAACATGTTGCCGTTTTTGTAGCCACAAATTTACGAATTATAATCTTATGGACATTAGAAATTGAATTCTAAAAAAAATGTCCTATTTTTGCTTCTTAGTATGCAAAATAAAGTCAAAATCTTTCAATTAATCTTGTTCATCCCCGTGCTTTTTTGGCTCGTGGCAAAGCCTATTTCGTTGACTTCGGCTGAAAGAAAAGATTGTAAGACAGAAAAAAACGCGCATTCGAAAGGTTCAAATGACTCAAAGCAAACTAAAGTCTATGCTGAGCAGCATGTGTATCAAGCGGCAGCAAACCTTCAGTTTGATTTTCCTGCTGATTGGAATTTTGTAAGTTCCTTGGAAATGATCAGTATTCAGCCTCGGAATGATTTTAAATTGCCTGCGGTGATACATCGTACGGCCTTGATGCGAATTTTATTGACTCAATTTATAGCCACGCTGGCTCCCTGATAAACCTTCATTCCATAGGTTTATTTTATTTTTAATGTTCACAAATTTTTAATTCTATTATCATGCGTTACAAAAGTGCTATTATTTGGCTGTCTACTATTATTTCAGCTTTATGTATTTTCTTCCTTTCTTTTACATGGAAGGCAAATCAACTAAGAGATCAAGCAAATGCATTTGCTACCTCAAAAGACGGGAAATTTGATCCTGCAAAAAGACTTCATTTCATTGATTCTCTATGGAAGCAACCTGTTTACATCGGTTATACATTCCAAGAGGTTACGCAATATGCCCTTCACAAAGGATTGGACTTAGAAGGAGGCTTGCACGCTGTTTTAGAGGTTTCTCCTGTAGAAATTCTTCGTGCATTGTCTGGAAAAAGCAATGATCCCAATTTTGAAAAAGCGCTATTGGAGGCAAATGCAGCGCAAGCAAATTCATCGAAGTCATTTAATGAATTGTTTTATGATGCCTTTGCAAAAGTGGCACCGAATCAAACATTAGCATCTGTTTTTGCTAATTCAGTGAATCGCGGTAAAATCAGTTCCTCCTCTTCTGATTCTGAAGTAAAGCGTGTTATTGACGCTGAAATTGACGGTGCAGTAGATCGTGTGTACAAAATCATTCAAGCACGTATTGATAAATTTGGTGTCGCTAATCCAAACATTCAAAGACTTCCAGGTTCTAATAGAATTCAAGTTGAATTACCTGGTGTGGACAACCCAGAGCGTGCACGTAAATTATTATCAGGTGCTGCGAAATTGGAGTTTATTGAGTGCTATGAAGTCAATGAATATGGTTCTGGTTTAAATGCTTTAGGAGCCTTGTTAGATCAGGAGTCTAAGCAACCTGCCGTAGCTGCATCAGCTGCCACTCCATCTGTAAAAGATACTGCGAGCAATGCATTGGCATCCCAATTATCTAAGCCTGCCGTTAAGGATTCAGGAAAAGCTAAGACGGATACAAGTGCGGGAAGTGCATTGACCAAATTATTCTTGCCTATGGGGAATGGAATTGGGGTTTATCGCAAAGATACCGCTCGTGTAAACGCATTGTTTCGTCGGGCTAATGTGCGTGGATTTTTTCCTGCAAACCTAACCTTTGCTTGGGCTGCTAAAGGAATTCCAGCGACGAATGGCGATGAGATTTTGACATTAGAAGCCTTGAAAAAAGCAGAAGGCCAATCAGCCCCATTAGAAGGTGATGTGATTACAGATGCTGCTCAAGATTTCGATCAAACAGGTCGCGCCGAAGTAACGATGTCGATGAATGGCACAGGAGCCAGAATTTGGAAAAATTTAACAGGCGCTAATGTAGGTCGTAGGATTGCCATTGTTTTAGATGGCTACGTATATTCAGCACCGGTGATTAATGGTGAGATTCCAGGTGGTCGTTCTTCCATCTCGGGAAGTTTTACTGTAGAAGAAGCCAAAGATTTAGCGAATGTGTTGAAAGCGGGTAAATTACCGGCGCCAACGCGTATTGTGGAGGATGCATTTATTGGTCCATCTTTAGGAGTTGAGTCCATTAACCAAGGATATATGTCGATGCTTTTAGGCTTGTTATTGGTCATCATATTCATGATCGGTTATTATGGAAATCCAGGCTGGATGGCGAATTTGGCCTTGTTTTTCAACGTATTTTTTATCGCGGGTGTGTTAGTACAAATCCAAGCAGCGTTGACTTTGCCAGGTATTGCAGGTATCGTGTTGACTTTGGGTATGGCCGTGGATGCCAACGTATTAATCAATGAACGTATTCGTGAGGAGTTGCATAAGGGCAAAGGATTATTGGATGCGATTAATGTCGGTTACGAGAAAGCATTAAGTGCGATTTTGGACGGAAACATTACGACGGTATTGATCGGTGTGATCTTGATTATATTCGGTTCCGGATCAGTAAAAGGATTTGGAGTGACTCTTTGTATCGGTTTAGTTACTTCGGTATTTACGGCGGTTTACATCTCTCATATTTTGATTTTGTGGATGGCTAATCGAGCGATTAAAGCGGGAAGAGAGAAGAATATGACGTTTGAAACATTTATATCACGCGATTTATTCAAAGGAATGAATTTCGATTTTATTGGCAAGCGTAAATATTCGTATTGGTTCTCTTGGGGTTTAATTGCCACTGGTGCCATTGTATTATTCATGCAAGGAGGATTTAATTTAGGAGTAGACTTTAAGGGTGGCCGTTCGTATGTGGTTGAATTTGCCCAGCCAGTAGATGCGGGTAAAGTTAAAGAGGCTTTATCTGATAATTTTGGAGGTAAAGGAGTCGAGGTAAAAACCTTTAATGGAGCGAGTAAATTGAAAGTGACTACTTCCTATTTAGTGGAAGATGAGTCCATTACAGCTAATAACACGGTAAGAACTGCATTGGAAGCAGGTTTAAAAGATTTTGCGGCCAACTCTCCTGTTGTCGTGTCTGAGGCAAAAGTAGGTGCAACCGTAGCGGATGATATTTTAACTCAATCCTTCCTTTCCATCTTATATGCTTTGGTTGCCATCTTTATTTACATCTTGATTCGTTTCCGTAAATGGCAATATTCATTGGGTGGAATTGTGGCCTTGGTGCATGATGCATTAGTTGTATTAGGCATGGTGGGCATTACACGTTTGTTTGGGTTTGAGTTGGAAGTAGACCAAGTATTTATCGCGGCGATTTTGACCGTTATTGGTTATTCAATTAACGATACTGTGGTTGTATTTGACCGTATCCGTGAGGAAATAGGTGTGAATCCAGATTTAGGAAATAAAGCCTTAATGATCAAAACGATTAATGAATCTATTAACCATACCATGTCACGGACGGTAATGACTGCAACCACTGTATTTTTAGTGGTTACCGTATTATTAATATTTGGTGGTGATGTGTTAAGAGGATTTTCATTCGCGATGTTTATCGGTGTTGTTTTTGGAGCTTATTCTTCTATTTTTGTAGCGGCTCCTATTGTGATTGACTTCGGAACATCATCTAAATCAAAGAAATAAATGTTGCTGGCAATCTGAAAGGATTGCCAGTTTGTACACCAACCTAATTTATAACCTATGAATAATAGTATTTGGAGAAAAAAGCCTTTAGAGGCCTATGCTGCGGATGTTAAGAACAGCCAACTAAAGCGTGTGCTTGGTAAATGGGCTTTAACATCTTTGGGAATTGGAGCCGTTATTGGCGGAGGAATATTCACATTGACAGGGATTGCAGCGCACGATTGGGCCGGTCCTGCATTAGCATTAGCCTTTGTGATGGCGGGTACTGCTTGTACTTTTGCAGCTCTTTGTTATGCTGAATTTGCGTCCATATTACCTGTAGAAGGTTCGGCTTACGCGTATTCTTATGGTACTGTGGGTGAATTTTTTGCCTGGTTTATTGGTTGGAATTTGATCTTAGAGTATATGATGGGTGCCACAACGGTAGCCGTTGCTTGGAGTGGGTATTTTGAAAAACTGTTGCATCTTTTCAATATAAATTTACCGCTTTATTTAACCAATGACCCGGTCACAGCGGCTGAAAAAGTAGAAAAGTTGCGTGCCGCAGGACAAGTGGTTCCTGACTTTTCATTTGCATTTAATTTGCCTGCATTTATTATTGTATGGTTAGTTACATGGGTTTTAGTGAAAGGAATTAAAGAAGCGGCAAGTACCAATAACCTCATTGTTATCATGAAGGTAGCTGCGGTGATTTTTGTTATCGTTGTAGGTGCATTTTATGTGGATACAGCTAATTGGCATCCCTTCATTCCGGATCCAGTCGTTGATGCTACCGGCGCCACGCACTTTGGTTTTGATGGCGTTGTGACCGCTGCCTCCATTATTTTCTTTGCCTACATTGGTTTTGATGCGGTGTCTACTCAAGCTGGAGAAGCGATTAATCCGACGAAAGATGTGCCGTTCGCTATTATTGCCTCTTTATTGATTTGTACCGTATTGTATATTTTGGTTTCATTGGTATTAACCGGAATGGTTAAGTACGACACCTTAGATTTGAAAGCACCGGTTGCCTCAGCTTTTGAAGGCGCAGGATTGCCTATTGCGATGTATATTGTGACCATTGCTGCGACAGCTGGTTTGACCTCCGTCATGCTCGTAATGATGTTATCTCAGACACGTATTTTCTTAGGAATGGCCAAAGATGGTTTATTGCCTAAAGGATTATTTGCGGCGATTCACCCGAAATTTAAGACGCCATGGAAGTCAACGATTTTTGTTGGCGGTATCGTATCTGTTGTTTCAGCTTTGACTCCGATAGACAAAGTATCCGAAATGTGTAGTTCAGGTACTTTATTAGCATTTGCCATGATATGTGGTGCGGTGTGGTTATTGAGAGTACGTGAGCCTAACATCGAACGTCCTTTTAAAGTGAAGTTTTTACCTTTCGTTGCGACCGCAGGAATTTTATGTAATTTATACTTAATGTGGGGATTGCGTACTGAAACCAAGATTTCATTTTTAATTTGGGGTACCTTAGGCATTATTGTATACTTCGCCTATAGCCGAGGGCATAGCAATCTGAACAAGAATAATTAAAGGAATGAGGCGCAAGAAATTGCGCCTTTTTTCATTGCGCGCAAATTCTTTTAGATCACTAAGCCAATGAGACTCTCAAAAAGAAAGGTGGATGGTTCCTGAGCATTTTTAATCCAATGTATTTTGGCGTATTTTTGCACCTTGATTTTATAATGCATATCGAATGAGTCAGATTGAAAGTGAAATAGCGAAACGTAGAACCTTTGGGATTATTTCTCACCCTGATGCGGGCAAGACCACATTGACGGAGAAATTACTGCTCTTTGGAGGAGCAATCCAAACGGCTGGAGCCGTCAAGTCGAATAAAATCAAGAAGGGTGCCACATCTGACTTTATGGAAATAGAACGCCAAAGAGGTATTTCTGTGGCTACCTCTGTCATGACTTTTGAATACAATCAGGTTAAGATAAATATCTTAGATACCCCTGGTCACAAGGATTTTGCTGAGGACACCTATCGCACACTCACGGCTGTGGACTCTGTTATTTTAGTGATCGATTGCGTGAAAGGGGTAGAGGAGCAAACGGAAAGATTGATGGAAGTTTGCCGCATGCGCAAAACGCCTGTCATTATTTTCATCAATAAAATGGATCGTGAGGGTCAAAACCCATTTGATTTATTGGATGAGTTAGAGCAAAAATTAGGGATATCGGTGCGGCCTTTGACCTGGCCTATTAACATGGGTCAAAACTTTAAAGGAGTTTATCATTTACTAGACCGTTCCTTAAATTTATTCTCGGCCAATAAAACGAAGATTGAAAAGAATGTAGTTTCTGTGGATATTTCTACTGCCGAGTTGGATACCCGAGTGGGGGAAAGAGATGCAACCCAATTACGTGATGATGTCGAATTGATTGAAGGGGTCTATGAGCCTTTTGATCGATCTGATTACCTATCCGGAGATTTAGCCCCCGTATTTTTTGGATCCGCGGTGAATAATTTTGGTATTCAAGAATTGCTGGATACGTTCACTAAAATTGCTCCACCGACACAAGCCCGCGGAACGGATATTCGGATAGTAGAGCCTCAAGAGAAAAAATTCACGGGTTTTGTGTTTAAAATTCACGCAAATTTAGATCCTAAACATAGGGACCGAATTGCTTTTTTACGTGTTTGTTCTGGGGTGTTTCATCGGAATACCTTTTACCAACATATTCGATTGAAGAAAAATGTGCGTTTTGCAAATCCATATAATTTCATGGCACAGGACAAAGAAGTCGTGGAAGAGGGCTTTCCTGGTGATGTAATTGGTTTATATGATACGGGGAATTTTAAAATTGGCGATACATTAACGGAAGGTGAGGTTTTAAACTACCAAGGAATTCCAAGTTTCTCACCTGAAATATTCAAGGAATTAATGAACCTTGATCCGATGAAGTCTAAGCAATTGGAAAAGGGCATAGACCAGTTGACGGATGAGGGGGTGGCCCAACTCTTCACACAACCTCAATTAGGAAATCGAAAGATTGTAGGCACGGTGGGAGATCTTCAATATGAAGTAATACAGTATCGCTTAGAGCACGAATATGGGGCGAAATGTCGCTTTGATGGAATGTCAGTCACGAAGGCTTGTTGGATTACCTCCGATGACCCTAAAAAACTACAAGAATTCGTCCGCTTAAAAGGTCAAAATATTGCACAAGATAAGGATGGGAACTACGTCTTTTTAGCCGAATCAGATTGGATATTAAGAATGAATCAGACTAATAACCCTGAAATTGAATTCCATTTTACTTCCGAGTTCAAATTGGCCTAAAGGTATTTAAATTTAAAAAGCCTGCCGACTCATGTGAATCGGCAGGCTTTTTTATGTAATGATTCCCAATGAATCCTTATTTATTTTTCCAATAATTGGCCAAGCTGGATCCATTGATATTCATCACAGGGCCAAAAATAGCAGCCGGTAGACCAACCGTCGCCACTTTCCCCATCGCCATGGCTAGGCCAGAGGCAAGACCTGCATTTTGAAGTCCCACTTCAATTGCGATTGTTCTGCAATCTTTTTCTGGAAGTTTGGTGAGTCTTCCTCCCCAATATCCTAAAATGAAGCCCATGATATTTTGAATGAAACATGCTAATACAAGTAATGGACCTACGGATAATAAGGCATCTCGGCCATTAGCGGTGATAATAATGATAATTAATCCAATACTAATCATTGATATTAGTGGCAACTTTTCTTGGAACCATGGCCATTTGTCGCCTATCACTCGCTTATAGATGACACCCAATACGATAGGAATTAAAACCAATTTACTGATTTCCCAAATCATGGCATAAAGGTCAATTTCGATTAGTTGGCCCGCTAAATTTTTCATCAACAAAGGAGTTAAAATAGGTGCAATAAAAGTGGCCACCGAAGTTAACGTCAAGGAAAGCGCTACATTAGCCTTGGCTAAATATGACATAACATTAGACGCTAGGCCACAGGGCATACAGGCAACTAAAATGATACCGGCAGAAATTTCCGGAGGGAAAGTAAAGATTTTTGTAATGCTCCAGCCCACTAATGGCATGATGGAGAAGTGAAAAAATACGCCTAATGCCACAGCTTTTGGCGATCTTAGGACCTCCTTAAAATCGGATACTTCCATGGTAGAACCCATGCCAAACATGAGCAATTGTAGTAATGGAATGATCAGAATCTTGAACTTAATGTCTCCGTAACCAATGAATGGGTCAGGAAATTGTAATGTTAATACGACCGCTGCGATGATCCACAGCGTAAATGAAAAGCCTTTCAATGACTCTTTGGTATGGGTGGAGATAGCTATCAGCGCAACGCCAATGATCCATAAAATTCCGGCCCAGGAGGTATCTGAAAAAATAAGTCCAAGGATTATGATAGATGCCCCTGAAATGGATAATAATTTAAAATTGTTTTTCATTGTAATAGGTTTTTGCGGTATTTATGCGGGCTAATGCCCGTCATTTTTTTAAAGGTAAGTGAAAAATGTTGTGGAGAATAAAAACCAGTTTCATAGGCAATATCGCCTATTTTATAGTTGAAATGGGCCATTAAATTCATGGCGATATTAATGCGTATTTTTATTAAAAAGTTGATAGGGCTTAAGCCTGTTTCCATTTTCATTCGCTCACTAAAAGCGGTTAGTCCCAGTTGGACCAATGAAGCCATTTCTGCAACGGTCCAATGGTGCAAAGGATCTTGTATGATATTTTGCTCTATAATTTGGCTGATATGGGCATCGTCAAATGACTTTAAACTTGATTTTTGTGCTTCTCGAGCAAATAAAATCATGATTTGGTCTATGATATGGATGACCATTTCATTTTGACTCATCTCATGCACGAAAATTTCATTGGTCAATTGGACAAATAATTTGGCCAAAAAATCAGATTTATTGATTTTGAATTTATGGTAATTCTTGAAAATTTCACCAATCTCCATTTGGTCATATTTGGAAATTTTGGACCAATAACCCAACTCTAAATCTTGATCTGCATCAAAAAATTTAGTTCTGACGATTAAGTGAAAAAAGGAGGATCTTCTAATGCGATTGGGGATAATTTCGATGTTTTCCCAAGGACAAACCACTAAGCAGTCACCAGGAAGCATGGTTTGTCTAATGCCATCAATACTAATTTCGAAGATTCCATCTTTAAAATAAAACATCCGAATCCCTATTCCTTGAGGTAGGTAAACGGGATTGGACTTATTTGAGTCAACGGTCTGAAAACTAAAATGCTCAATAAATGGAAAGTGAGCACTGCAATCATTATAAGGAAATGTTAAAGCAAAATTTTTCATTTAAATTAAGATTAAACAATTCGACACATAAAAATGTATTGTCTGTCATAATGAATTGTAAAGTGGTCATTGACTTTAGTTGTGAATGGCTCACAATACAACTCAAAATTTATAAAAAAAAATTATAAAATTCACCAACGGGGAAATATATAACTTTTTCTCAATATAATTAAGAAAATTAGCAATCTAAACTCAAACATTTATGATAAAAAATTACAAAAAGAAACTGACAAGGTTATTGTTAGGCTTGGCAATCGTGATGCCAAATTTGATTTTTGCCCAATCCAGAATCACTGGTTTGGTCAGCTCTGCAAAAGGGAATGAAGCATTAGCAGGTGTTTCCGTTGCAATTAAAGGTACCTCTCAAGGTACATCTACAGATGCTAGTGGTAAGTATAGCATAAGCGCTCCCAACAATGCGACGCTTGTATTTTCGTTCGTTGGCTTTGTTAAAAAAGAAGTGAATGTGGGTACACAGTCCGTAATTAATGTTTCTTTATCTGAAGAAACAACTGCTTTAGACGAGGTGGTTGTAACGGCTTTGGGTATAAAAAAGGAATCAAAAAAATTAGGTTATGCGACCACAACAATTGCTCCAGAGGCCATTACAGAGAATAGGTCTCCTAATTTCATGAATGCTTTACAAGGTAAAATTGCCGGTGTAAACATTTCTTCTTTAGGAACTGGACCTGCAGGTACTTCTAAAATTCGTATCAGGGGTCAATCTTCATTCTCTGGCCAAAACTCGCCTTTGATTGTAATCAACGGGGTGCCTATCGACAATACCAATTTTGGTACTAATCCAGGTAATAATGCTTCCGATAATTCAATTGGAGTTCGTGGAGGAGGAAATACCTCAGATGGAGGTGACGGTTTGTCTAGTATAAACCCGGATGACATCGAGTCAATGACTGTATTAAAAGGTGCAACAGCTGCCGCTTTATATGGTTCACGTGCAAAAGATGGTGTCTTGATGATTACCACTAAAACTAGGGGTAAAACAAAGGGTATTGGAGTTTCATATAATATGAATTACACGAATGAAACACCTTTGGATTTTACCGATTATCAATATGAGTATGGACAAGGGGAAAGTGGCGTTCGTCCTACAAGTGCTAACCCAACTTCAGGTCAGTGGTCTTTCGGTGAGAAATTTCAGCCAGGAATGACCCAAGTATTATTTGATGGAGTTAGTGTTCCTTATGCACCTGTATATGACCGCATTAATAAGTTCTTTGTAAAAGGAATGAACTTAACAAATACAGTAAGTATTGCTAGCAATAGTGATAATGGTGGATTTAATATGTCTATTTCCAATATGGATAACAATGGTATTGTGTCAAACAATACGTTTAATAGAAAAACAATCAACTTAGGTTTTGCTTATGATCTTTCTTCTAAGCTTTCAGTAGCGGGAAATGTTAACTATTCGAACGAGTACAACAAAAACCCGCCTAATATTGCGAACCAAGATAACTCCATCCCAACGGCCGTTTATAACATGGCTAACTCGATGCCTTTTGATTTGCTAGAGCAAAAAGCCATGGATGCGAATGGAGATGAGTTTGTTTATTCTCGTTTTAGAAATAGAACGAATCCTTACTTTACGTTGAAGAAGCAATTTCAAAATATTAGAAGGGATCGTCTTTTCGGTAATATATCGGCTAAATACAATATCTTACCTTGGTTATTTGTTCAAGGCCGTGTAGGTCAGGATTATTGGTCTCGTGATCAAGATTACAATAACTTCCCTACTGGACATGCATCCATTGGACCAGCTCCTGCAGGATTTGTGAACGGAACCTTTACACAAGAATCAAGAAGATTTAGAGAAACCAATGCGGATATCTTAATTTCTGCAACGAAGTCCTTTGGCGATTTTGATTTTAATATAACGGCTGGAGGTAATCAAATGTACCGTCGCTCAGACTTGAATAGTACGCAAGTAGTGGATTTCGTGGTAAGAGATCTATACACCGTTATGAATGGACGTGTGAAGGATCCTGTTTATGGTTTGAGCGAAAGATCAGTTAATTCCGTGTACGGATCGGGTGAAATTTCATTTAGAAATTATTTATTTTTAAATGTAACGGCTCGTAATGACTGGTTCTCTACCCTTTCACCAGCGAATAGAAGCATTTTCTATCCATCTGTTTCGGGTAGTTATGTATTCTCACAAGCGTTTGATAACATGCCTTCTTGGTTGACCTTTGGTAAATTAAGAGCTGCAGTCGCAGAAGTGGGTTCAGATACGGACGTTGCGCCTTATTCAAACAATTTGTTTTATGGAATTAACCCGAACTTGTTTGCTAATCCGGCTGGAGCTTTGCAGCCAATTGGGGGTGGCCAAGGAAACGTGGTACCTAACGCAGGTTTGAAACCTATGAGAACGCGTGAATCTGAAATCGGTTTAGAATTAAAAATGTTCAATAGCCGTGTTACATTAGATATGGCCGCTTATCAGAAATTGACCAGCGATCAAATCGTTTCTGCTCAAATTTCCGATGCTTCAGGATTTACCAACTCCCTAATCAATAGTGGACAAAGTGAGAACAGAGGATTTGAGATGTTATTGAATTTAGTTCCGATTAAAACGGCTGATTTTCAATGGGATTTAACCTTGAATGGTTCTTATAATACCACGAAAGTATTAAGCTTATTAACGGATACTCCGGGAGAAAGAATTACGGTAGGAACTCACGTATTTAATGGTGAATTACGTCAAGTCGTAGGACAAGAAATGGGCCAAATTTATGGTTTTGGTTACAGGCGCGATGCCAATGGAAAAAGAGTTTTTGGGGCTAACGGTATCGCTTTAAGAACTCCTGATTTGATTTCTTTTGGAAGTGCTATTCCTAAGTATGTGGGTGGTATTACCAATACGTTTAATTATAAAGGAGTTTCATTATCAGCCTTAATTGATTTCAAATTAGGAAACATGATGCTTTCTGGAACTAATTTTAATGCAGTACGTCACGGATTGCATAAAATGACTTTAGAAGGTAGAGAAGGTGGTGTAGTGGCGGATGGAGTTAATGCACAAGGTGGACAAAATACGGCGAAGGCAGGTGTTCAACCATTCTGGGAAGTAGTTCGTTCTCAAGCGTTAATTGAGCCCGTTGTATACGATGGGGGTTATTGGAAACTACGTCAAATTACAGCAGGCTATGATTTCACTAAACATTTAAATCCTAAATCGCCTATTAAGGGGGTGAAATTAAGTTTTGTTGCTAATAACGTATTAATCCTTAAAAAATGGGTTGATAATATTGATCCTGAGTCATTTGGTTATTCTTCTGATAACTTGATGGGAATGGAGTCAACAGGATTGCCAACGACTAGAAGTTTAGGATTTAATTTGAATGTTAAATTTTAGTTCGCTTTAAACGAAAAATAATATGAAAAAGATAGCAATAATTTTATTTTCAGCATGTGGGTTAATAGGACTCAATGCTTGTGATGCGGGTTTCGACGAGTTGAATGTGAACAAAACAGCGGCAGTAGCCATTAACCCTGTTTTTGCTTTAAATAACGCCGTAATTAATACGACTCCTCCGGCTCCAACCGTTCAATATGAAATGGGGATAGTCCAACAAATGATTTCTCCAAACTCTGGGGTTTTGGCAGGAGCTAATTTTAATCAAGATAACCGTGATTATACGCCAGCAATATGGCAGCGTTATTACCGTTCTGTGATTCGAAATACTTATGATGTGATCGCTACAACTAAAGATCCAGCCAGAACTAATTTGGTTAACATGGCTAAGATTTTACAATCCTATGCCTTTTTAGTGTTAACGGATACTTATGGGGATATTCCATATACCGAAGCTGGAAAAGGATATACGGATCAAAAAGTTTATCCTAAATATGATAAGCAACAAGCTATTTATACGGGAATCATTAAAGATATTTCTGATGCAGTAGCTGCCTTAGATCCGGCTAAAACGAGAGAAACAGCTGATGTTCTTTTTGGCGGCGATGTGGCAAAATGGAAGAAATTTGGAAATTCAATTCTTCTTCGTATCGGATTTCGCTTAGCTAAAGTGGATGCCGCTCAAGCGCAATCATTGGTTGCTAAAGCTTTTGCCGGTGGTGTGATCACGACCAACGCAGATAATGTGGTTATTCGCCATGATGCTAACTATTTAAATAGCATTGGCCAATTGTTGAACGCTACTGAGGCGAACAATTTTTACCTAGCTGCTCCTTTCGTGGATCATTTAAAGAAAACAAATGATCCAAGATTAAGATCAATTGCCGTAAGGTATGTGGGTGCCACTTCAGGAACTCAGCAAACTGCCTCTAGGGGTGTCATTGATCCTGCGGTTCAAATAGGAATGCCTTTTGGCTTTGATAACTCATCGATCAGCGGACCTGTGAAGACATTAGGTCTAGCTAGTTTTTATGATTTTAGTCAAGCGGATAGAACTCGTATGAATAAAACAACAGCTCTTGCTTATCTTGTCACAGCTTCTCAAACTAATTTATTGTTAGCTGAGGCAGTATCAAGAGGTTGGGTTACAGGAAGTGCCAAAGATTATTATGAGGCTGGAGTAAAAGCACACATGAGTCAATTGGGAGATATGGATGTTAACTCATCGGTTCCTTCTGCTGCTGTTGACGCATATTTAGCTGCTAATCCATTCAGTTCAACTACGGCTTTGGAGCAAATCAATACGCAATATTGGATCTCAAGTTTCTTGAATGGACCTGAGGCATTTGCTAATTTCCGTCGTACTGGATTTCCTAAATTAACTCCAAATCCTTTCTCAGGAAAGGCGATTAAAGGTGACTTTATCAATCGCTTAACGTATCCAAACTCTGAAATTTCGGTGAACTCAGTGAATGTAAAAGCGGCGATTGCTAGCCAAGGGGCTGATGATTTAGATACCAAAGTTTGGTGGCATAAATAGTGATACTTTAAACCTATAATATATATGAAAGATTTTGTAAAACGTTTTAGAGCCGAGGATAAAGCCAAAGCTCAAGAAAACTCAAGAAGAAATTTCCTACGCAATTCTGCCTTAGGCGGCTTGTCATTGGGAATGATTTTTGACCATGATCCTGAAAAGGAAATGGAGTATATTACTCAAAAAGTTAACAAATCGAGTAATCCATCTGCACTTAAAATTACGGATGTTCGCATCGCTGTGATTGATAAGGCTCCGATGACTTGTCCTTTGATTCGAATTGACACGAACCAAGGTCTAGTAGGCTGGGGTGAAGTGCGTGATGGAGCAAGTCCGAAATATGCCATGATGCTGAAAAGCAGGTTGATGGGTCAAAATCCATGTAATGTGGAGAAGATTTTCAAAATCATCAAGCAATTTGGAGGCCAAGGAAGAGCTGCAGGAGGTGTCTGCGGAGTTGAAATGGCATTATGGGATTTAGCTGGAAAGGCTTTTGGCGTTCCAGTATACCAAATGCTAGGGGGTAAATATCGAGATGATATCCGTATTTATGGGGATACTCCTGAAGTCGCAGACCCAGCTGAATTTGCCAAGAAAATGAAAGAACGTCAAAATTTAGGTTTGACATTTTTGAAAATGGACTTTGGTATTCAACTATTAGCTGACATACCTGGTGCTTTAGTGGGAGGTAAAAACTGGGATGTAAAAAAACAATGGGGGAATAATCCATCTGCGAAGGGAAATGCTCGTTCGTATAGTTGGACGAAACATCCATTCACACGCATCCAAGTAACCGATAAGGGGATTCAGTATTTAGCTGATTATGTAGGCACAGTTCGAAGTGTGATCGGGTATGATACCCCACTTGCAGCGGATCATTTTGGTCATTTTGATGTTAATACGGCGATTCGTTTAGGAAATGCGTTGGAGAAATATCAATTAGCTTGGTTAGAGGACATGATCCCTTGGCAGTATACGGATCAATGGCGTCAAATTACTGATGCGATCAATACGCCAACGCTAACGGGTGAAGATATTTATTTGAAGGAGGAATTTATCAAATTGATCGACGCACATGCGGTGGATATGATTCAACCAGATTTAGCTAGTTCAGGTGGTATTCTGGAGACGAAGAAAATCGGGGATTATGCGGAGGAGAAAGGAGTTCCTATGGCGATGCACTTTGCGGGTTCTCCTATTTGCTTCATGGCTAATATTCATTGCGCGGCTGCAACAGAAAATTTTGTTGCGCTTGAGCACCATTCATTCGATGTCCCTTGGTGGGAGGATTTAGTGACTGGAATCGAGAAGCCAATTTTCAACAAAGGATTTGTCAAAGTTCCAGATAAGCCAGGATTAGGAGTTGAGTTAAATGAGGAGGTTGTTAAGGCTCACTTGAAATCAGGTGAAATGTTCTTTGCTCCGACAGACGACTGGACTAAGATTGATTCGTGGGATCGCGATTGGTCCTAAAAATTTACAGGGTGATGTTCGCATCACCCTTTTTTTTCTAAATATAAACCTATTAAAATCATGAAAATAAAAGCAATCGTATTGAGCTGCTTAGCTTGCAGCGTATCCTTTATTTCTTTGGGTCAAAATATCCAAATGCCTAAAGAAATGATTATGACTTACTCTCAACAATGGAAGGGTGAGCGTTTTCCAGATGGCCGTCCAAAAGTTTCGGATGATTTAGTAAGAAGATTAGCCAATATTTCTATTGAGGAGGCTTGGGGCGTGATGCGCGGGGAAGGATATGAAAGTCAATTCGAAGGGAA
This sequence comes from Cytophagaceae bacterium, assembly GCA_947464595.1. GTDB lineage: Bacteria > Bacteroidota > Bacteroidia > Cytophagales > Spirosomataceae > Aquirufa. The sequence goes on along the minus strand of CANHXO010000013.1, from coordinate 413 downwards.
TTGGCATATAATTAATCCCAATAAGCCTTTAGCTGGCCGAGTGGTTACAGCGCAATACATGCCGATGCGACCAGATGTTAACACACCGATTATGGAGAAGGGTAAATCAGAAAATCGCAAAGGTTCTTCTAATTCCTGGCCAATCGATTTATTGCAAGAAAATGACGTCTATGTAGCGGATGGCTATGGTAAGATCATTGATGGTACGCTTATCGGTGATAATTTAGGGAATTCCATTTATGCCAAATCAAAAACGGGAATTGTGTTTGACGCAGGTATCCGTGATTTAGAAGGTCTTGAGGCGATTGATGGCTTTGTAGGCTTTGTACGTGGCGTAGATCCTTCATTTATTAAGAATGAAATGCTGACGGGAATTAATTATCCCATTCGCATAGGTCGCGCGACAGTGATGC
>CANHXO010000012.1 GCA_947464595.1 Cytophagaceae bacterium | reverse complement strand
TATTTGATTTAAACGAGACAATATTTAATTAATAATTGCTCAGAAAATTTTAATACCTTTGCAGCAATGACTCGCAAGCTGATTTTATCAAGCCCATTGTTGGAAATAACCATCTCAAGGTTATGCCAAGAGCTCATTGAAAATCAAATCGACGGAACGGAAACAGTGATCTTGGGTTTACAACCTAGGGGAATCTACTTTGCAGAACGAATCGCAGCTGAATTAAGCAAGCATCTGACTAATCCTCCCTTGCTAGGAAAAATAGATGCCACTTTCTACCGAGATGACTTTAGACGAGGGGATCCATTGTCACCTAACTCAACGGAAATACCCTTTCTAGTCGAAAATAAACGCGTTATTTTAGTCGATGATGTGCTGGCGACTGGCCGAATGGTCCGAGCGGCGATGGATGCCTTAAATGCTTTTGGCCGACCCGCTAAAGTGGAACTTTGCGTGCTAATCGATCGGATTTATAACCGAGACTTACCTATTCACCCTGATTATGTAGGTAAAAGTGTCAATACTTTAACAACAGAAAAAGTTTTAGTGGAATGGACAGAACAAGGCCATGACGCAGATAAAATTTGGTTAATTACCCAATAACGAACTATGTTAACATCGCCACACTTATTAGGAATCAAAGATTTAGATGCAGAATCCATCGACCTAATTGTTAAAACGGCCAAAGAATTCAAAGAGGTCCTCAATAGGCCCATTAAAAAAGTTCCTTCCCTACGTGATGTCACGATTGCCAATGTATTTTTCGAAAATTCTACGCGTACTCGCCTATCCTTCGAATTAGCAGAAAAAAGATTATCAGCCGACACCATCAATTTCTCTGCTTCAGGAAGTTCCGTCAAAAAAGGAGAAACCTTATTAGACACGGTCAACAATATTCTAGCTATGAAAGTGGACATGATTGTCATGCGACATGCTAGTCCTGGAGCTCCACATTACCTGGCGAAACACATAAAAGCGAATATTATAAATGCGGGGGATGGAACCCATGAACATCCGACCCAAGCGCTTTTAGACACCTATTCTCTACGCGAGAAGTTTGGGGATCTAGCAGGTAAAAAAATAGCGATCATAGGTGATATTCTTCATTCTAGAGTGGCACTTTCAAATATATATGCACTTAAAAAGCAAGGGGCAGAAGTTCGACTTTGTGGTCCTAGCACCCTAATTCCTAAACATATTCAAACCTTAGGAGTCGAAGTGTCACATGATGTCAAAAGTACCTTAGCCTGGTGCGACGCCGCAAATGTATTAAGAATACAGTTGGAGCGCCAACAAATTAAATACTTCCCTAGCCTTCGCGAGTATGCGCAAACTTTCGGTATTACGCGAAAAATGCTGGACGAATTACCAAAAGAAATTGTATTAATGCACCCTGGGCCGATCAACCGTGGAGTGGAATTAAGCTCTGATGCAGCAGATTCGCCACATTCCATCATCTTAGACCAAGTAGAAAACGGAGTAGCTATTCGAATGGCAGTGCTCTATTTACTCGCTTCTAGAGGGTAAAAAAGCTTGATAAGCCTTCAGCAATTCTTGCACATCGATCAAATTTGCGCAATTAAAATGTGTTTCTGGACAAGATTTTTTTCCATGATCTCCACAAGGCCGGCACGTTAATTTTTCCTTTACTTCAATAATTTGATGCTGTTTAGCCAAAGGCCCAAAACCAAAAGCTGGAATAGTCGAACAAAAAATGGCCACCGTAGGAGTATTCACTGCTGAACATATATGCAAAGGACCAGAATCATTTACGAAACTCATTAGACTTTGTTGGTATACTGCGATAGCCTCCTGTAAATTAAATCGACCGCAGGCATTAATTATTTTGCGTCCTGAACCGATAAAAGCCTTTTCAATTTCATCTGAAAGATGTTTTTCAGCCGCAGAACCCATTAAGACAATTTCCTGATCCAAGGGCAATAAACGAATAAATTCGATCCATTTGTGAACCGGAAATCGCTTCGTTTCCCAAACAGAACCGGGAGAAATAGCTAGGTATTTTTTGGCTTGTAAACCGACTGGAAAATTATTTAAATGGCTAGCATTCAAAAATGGCTTATGCAATGCGCCCCCCAGCCATGAAGTTAGTAATTGAGTATTTCGTTCCGTTTCATGTTTTCCTTGGCCAAATTCATGCGTCACTTTTTCATCAAACAATAAGGAAAGTGGATTTTTATCAAAACCGACCACTTTTTTTGCACCTATGGAAATGCTTAAAAGGCCCATTCCCAAAAACCGCTGAGCCACAAAAACTTGATCAAATTTTTCTTTGGTCAATTCATTTCGCAAAGCACACCATGATTTCAGCTTATTACTTTTATCATAAGTCCAAACTTGGCCCAAATTATCATGCGGATAGGCTTTAAAAATGTCTTCTAATCCCTTCCTGACCAACAAATGTATGATTGACGATGGACTTTCAACCCTAATTTTCTCCAACAAAGAAGTCATCAAAACAGCATCTCCTAAAAAGGCAGATTGAATAATTAATACCTTGGAGGTCTGAGACATGAAAGAAAAATGAGTGATTGGACATAAAATTAATTAATTTTAGGATCTTTTTGGTAAAAACCCCTTTATGAATTCAATTCAAATTAAAACCTTAGCGAATGGAATAACGATCGTGCATCGCCAAGTGTTGCATACCGAGATTTCACATGTGGGCATCATGCTTGACATTGGAAGCCGGGACGAATTAGATTCAGAACAGGGATTAGCCCACTTTTGGGAACATTTAGCCTTTAAAGGGACTGAAAAAAAATCCAATATTCAGATCATCAATAGGCTTGATCTCATCGGAGGGGAATTAAATGCTTATACCACCAAAGAAAAAATTTGTTTTCACGCCTCCATTTTAACCCCCTATTTTGAAAGGGCACTCGAGTTGATTACCGATATAACCTTTCATTCTACTTTTCCAGAAAAGGAATTAGAAAAAGAAAGAAGTGTAATTTTGGAGGAAATGTCGATGTATTATGAGGCGCCGGAAGATGCGATTCAAGATGATTTCGACGAGTTATTATTTCCTAATCATCCACTTGGAGTGAATATATTAGGCACGCAAGAAACCGTTAAATCATTCACTCAAAGTCATTTACATCAGTTCATCGACCGTAATTTAGATACCTCGAGAATCGTTATTTCGTCGATTGGTAAATTGCCGCATGAAAAAGTTTTTGCTTGGGCAGAAAAGCATGCGGGAGGTATCAAAAGCAAAAAAGAACATATTAATCGAATCGTTCCGCCGGCCATGGTACCGATTGAAAAAATCACCAAAAGAGGCCTTACACAATCCCATATAGCCATTGGAAAACAATCGTATGCCATCGAAAACCCCAATAGATTGGCCTTCTTTATGTTGATCAATTTATTAGGCGGTCCCAGCATGAATTCACTCTTAAATGTGTCCGTTAGAGAAAGACACGGCTTGGTTTATTCCATTGAAGCTAATTTTACAAGTTATATGGATGCGGGTTTTTGGGCTATTTATTTTGGAACAGAGCCTAATCAAGTCAACAAGTCCATCCGGTTAATTCACAAAGAATTCAACAAATTGAAAGACCGGGAGCTATCAGCATCTGCTTTAGAGAAGATAAAATCCCAATTGAAAGGCCAAATGGCCATGGCCGAAGAGAGCAATTTGAATTTCATGCTGATGATGGCTAAAAACCTGTTAGATCGTGAAATGATTGAAACGCTAGAAGAATTATTTGATCAAATTGACCTAGTCACGGCAGTCCAACTTCAATCATTGGCGAACGAAATGTTGAACCCAGACCAATTAAGTTGCCTCATTTTTGAACCTTAATCGATTTGCACTTATACCTCCATATTCCCTTTTGCCATCAAGCATGTCACTATTGTGACTTTCACTTTAGTACCAATACTGCCTACAAAAAGGATTTAATACATGCCATTTGCAAAGAAATAATTCTACAAAAAGATTATTTGCCCCTGAAAAAATTAAAAACGATTTACTTTGGAGGGGGCACCCCTTCCCTACTGACGGAGGTAGAATTAGAACAAATATTCCATACCGTTCACCAAAATTTCTCCGTAGAAACTGAGGCGGAAATTACACTGGAAGCTAATCCTGAAGATTTAACCCCTAGCTATTTAACTGCCATTAAAAGCTTAGGCGTCAATCGGCTAAGTATTGGCATTCAATCCTTTCGAGAAGAAAATCTACGTTTCCTAAACCGGAATCATTCATCGGCGCAAGCGACAAACTGCATCTCCACTGCACAAAAAATAGGCATTGATAACATTAGCATTGATTTAATTTATGGAATACCTGGAAATGACCTATCTGATTTGGCTTCCGATATTCAAAAGGCTGTTGACACCAATGTCTCCCACATTTCAGCCTATAGCTTAACCATTGAACCCAAAACGGTGTTTGGCCAACAAAAGAAAAAGGGTGTTTTTAAAGAATTACCAGAATCTATGCTGTCGCAAAAGTTTACTTTTACGCGAAATTTATTGGCCGAAAAGGGATTCGAAGGCTATGAAACGTCAAATTTTGCAAAAAACGAACGGTATTCGCAACATAACACCAGCTACTGGAATCAAGAATCTTACTTGGGAGTTGGCCCCTCCGCACACAGTTTTAACCAACAATCTAGGCAATGGAACATCGCCAAAAATGGCCTATACATGAAGTCCATTTTAGCCGATAAAATTCCGGCAGAGATTGAAATTTTGACGGAGGCCAATAAAATCAACGAGTACATCATGACCCGGTTGAGAACCAAATGGGGCGTTGAACTATCAAAAATCAAGCAAGACTTTGATTTATTGAACATCGAATTCCCCGAGACTACTCTTTCTCAATGGCAAAATACGGGTTTGGCTATTGAATTAAATGATCACTTAGTTTTAACGGAGAAAGGATCACTCGTAGCAGATAAATTAGCTTCAGACCTTTTCATTGTTTGATTCTAGATTTATTGTAATTTTAAACTCCTAAAATTTTCAAACTAGTTCATGGCTAAACGAGTCAACTTTAATCAAGATTTCAAATCAAAATCAGCCGGGTCGAAATTTGACAAAGTAGGTGGATCCTCAAAAACCAAAAACCAGAAATGGAGTTTTGCGTATTTTTTTAGAAAATTGGGACTCTACCTTTTCTATGTTTGGTTATCCACTGTTTTTGTAATCGTTCTTTTAAAATTTGTTCCTGTTTATTTTACCCCAACGATGGCCAGCAGGAAGATAGATGCCATCATGGAAGGAAAACCAAGCAAGATTCATAGCCAATGGACACCTTATGCACAGATTTCCAAGAACTACCCCCTTGCAATTTTAGCGTCTGAAGACCAACTATTTCCTGAACATCATGGCTTTGATTTTAAGGCAATGTGGGGAGCCGTTCAGTACAACATGAAAGGTAAAAAAATTAAAGGGGCCAGTACAATAAGCCAGCAAGTTGCCAAAAATGTCTTTTTATGGCAAGATAGAAGCTACATCCGCAAAGGACTGGAAGTTTATTTCACGCTGATGATCGAATTAGTTTGGGGCAAAAAACGTATTCTAGAAGTATATTTGAATGTAGCTGAAACAGGTAAAATGACATTTGGTGTCGAACAAGCCAGCAGACGCTTTTATAACCATTCGTCAGAAGAAGCTAGCACCACAGAAGCCGCTAGACTTGCCGCATGTCTTCCTAATCCCATTCGTTTCTCTATAGAAAACCCATCCAATTACATCAATAGAAGGACTGCAAACATTAAAAGGCAAATGAGTGGTCTAGGTGGGAAAAAATTTCTATACAAAATCGATTAAAGAAGTTCGATCGTTGGGTCCCAAAATACCCTCGCAAAATCAATGATTTGATCCTCTTGAATTTTGACCCCTTCGGATTCCAAGCGGTCTTGCATGACACCTTCACCGAAAAAATTCTTACCCGTCAAAACACCATTACGGTTTACAACGCGGTGGGCAGGAATTTCAGGATCTGTATGGGAGGCATTCATGGCCCAACCCACCATTCTAGCGCCACCTTTCATGCCTAAATATGCCGCAATGGCACCATATGAACTAACTCTACCGTGTGGAATCAATTTCACCAATGCATAAATATCATCGAAAGCGTTCTCATTTTTCATTTAATCCAACTTGCGTTCTTCTATTTCCTTCTCCAATTCACGATACCAAGTAGTTCCAAATTTGCGAATCAATGGGTCTTTCAAAAACTTATAAATAGGGACACCTAATGCTTTCCCATGGGAACAAGCGTCGGAACAAATAGACCAGCGATCATAATTTAAGGCTTGATATTCGGCTAATTTTTGAATACGAATGGGATATAAATGGCATGAAATCGGCTTTCTAAAATCTGTTTTACCTGCAAAATAGGCTTGTTCAATGCCACATTTCAAATGACCCTTTTCGTCATATAACGCGTACACACATTCCCTGCCAGCAATGATGGGCGTAGAAAAATCACCGTCCTCTTCTTTGATATAATTACCTTGCTTAGCTATTTCAGCTAGGCCATCAGCCGATAAAAAAGGCCGAATTTGGTCCTGAATACGGTCAAGAATCGCTAATTCTTCCTCCTCTAATGGCGCGCCCATATCTCCTTCTACACAACAAGCACCTTTACATTTAGCTAAATCACAGACAAAAAATTCATCTGCAACATCCTCACTGATTACCGTATCGTCTATTAAAATCATTCAAATATTATTTATTTCAACAAAGGTAAGAAATATCTAGGGGCAATAAAATTGGGTCATTGCCGTTTAATAAGATAATTTTGGTAATTTTGTTTATACTATCATCCTCAAGAATTTGCACAGGATCATTCGACTTTTATTGCTTTTTATTTCCATTTCTTTTTATGCTCAGGCTTATAAAGATTTACCTGATACTATTTCCATTGGAAATGTTAAGGTCATTATTCACCCTTCAGCAAAACCTATTTTTGATAAAGAATTCAATATGCTTGGGGCCAATAAGCGTTATTCTACCGCCTTGCTAGCCAAAATGCGCCTTTATTTCCCTTTGATTGAACCCATTTTAAAAGAAGGCAACATCCCTGATGAATTTAAGTATTTATGTGTTCAAGAAAGTAATTTAAATCCCAATGCCGTTTCCACTTCTGCAGCTGTTGGTTATTGGCAATTTAAATTTGAGACGGCCATCGATGTGGGCATGAAAGTAGATAAGCAAATTGATGAAAGAAGGCATATCATAGAATCAACTAAAGGAGCCGTCAACTATTTTACCCGAAATAATGGTGTTTTAGACAACTGGCTTAGTACCTTACTTTCCTATAGAATGGGACTAGGGACGTTGAAAAAGACGAATTACGCGCAAGATTGGAAAGGAAAAACAGAAATAGAGGTTGATTCGTCGACCGATTGGTATTTGATTCGATTCCTTGCTTATAAACATTTCTGGGAAGATAAATTGCAAAATGAACCCAATCTGGAGTTGGACAACATTATGGTTACTTTACAAACGGAAGGCGGTAGAAATTTATACGATTTGTCTGATTCGCTTCAATTATCTTATGATAATCTAAAAAAACATAATGCGTGGATTTTAAAAGATTGGATTCCCAAGGATAAAATTTACACGATCTACCATCCAAGCAAGATCAAAACTTTTGTTTCAAGTCCCAAAAAGCCATTCGTCGAGCCCTTGGAAACTCAAATTCTAACCGCTTCCGTCGATTCAAGTAAGCTATATCAACCCAATCCTAAAAAGAAATCGAAAAATGCATCGATCATGTCAGACCAAGTTGAAACGCGATTGCATACCGTTGTAAGCGGAGAAACACTATCATCAATTGCCTCTCAATTTGAAATGAAGCTTCCTGAACTGCTTAAATTAAATGGTTTTGACATGAAAACGATGCTCATGTTAGGCCAAAAAATCAAAGTGAAGCGGGTCGTTCCTATGTTGGAAGTTATATCCCAGCAGCTCGATAAAAAGGCTAAAAATGCGCCTAAAAAAGAGAATAATAGTGTAATCTTAGAAAAGTCGAAGCAAGAAGAGCCGACGAGGACTATACACACAAGCGAAAAAGCCAATGGCTTTATCATTGCCCCCGCAGATTCAAGAGAGATCAGCATTAAATCGGAGACTGAAGTGACGAAAGTCGATAACAAGAATAAGGTGATTGAAAAAGCAGAACCTGATTTACACGTTGAAACTTCGAATGCATCTGAAATCAAGCATACCATCCATATAGTTCAAGCTGGAGAAACCTTGTTTAGAATTTCCAAAACCTATTCTATTTCTACAGAAGACTTGATTAAATGGAATAATCTGGGAAAGAATCCAAGTTTGAAAATTGGACAAAAAATTAAACTTATTCCTTAGTTATTTTTTCCTGAGCAACAATAAACCATCTCGGAGTGGCAAGAGCGTTTTTTCAACGCGATCATCTTCTAGGCATTTTTGATTGAAGTCGCGCAAGGCAACTGTCGATTTATCTTGGGCAGAAGCATCGATTATTTTACCGCTCCATAGTACATTGTCGACCATGATAAGTCCACCTGAACGCACCTTGTCAATAACTAAATCAAAATAGCCTGCATAATTCCTTTTGTCCGCGTCAATAAAAACTAAATCAAGTGGACCTTCAATTTTAGGAACCTCATCTTTGGCATCTGCTATTCGATAATCGATTTGAGTGGCATAAGGAGATCGATCAAAAAATGAACGGGCAAATTTTTCTAATTCTTCATTGATGTCAATGGTGATGATTCGACCATTTTTACGTAGCCCTTCGGCCAAACACAAAGCAGAATAACCCGTATAAGTTCCTATTTCAAGAATCAAGGTAGGTTGTAAAATTTTGGCGATTAAAGCTAAAAACCTACCCTGCAAATGACCAGAAAGCATCCTAGGTTGTAAAATCAAAGCATGTGTTTCGCGATTTAGTTCTTTTAAAAGATCACTTTCGGGATCAGAAAATGCTTGAGAATACGCTTCAATATTTGAATCGATAAATTCCATGAATTATTTGATCCCGGTATAAAAGAAATCCAGTGAATTTTCAGGTTCATTCGATAAAAAATAATCATCGACCTGTATTGAATTGACTAATGAATTATTTTGGCTAGATAGTGAATTCCGACTCAAACGATTAGCTAAATCATAAGGAACTTGCAACCATGTCCTAGGAAGACGATATTGCAAATTAAAAATATCGAATTTCGTGATTCGCTCCACAGACTTTTTGTTTTCTTCATAGTATTCCATCACCTTGGAATTACCATGTATACCTTCTGTAAGCACTTTGGAAAAATGTTTTTCCATCAATTTCTGAAGTTCATCCGCAAAGTATTCCCGAACATGCCAAGGATTACGGGTCAAAGAGAATTTTTTATTCACCGTAGTCAAATACAACTTACCACCTGGTTTTAACACTCGGGCTGCCTCTTGAAGAAAAAAGGAATCGGGTTCAATGTGTTCAATGACTTGAAAAGTAATAACAAAATCAAAATGGTTATCAGGCAAATTCTGAAGAGGAGGTAAAAACATGTCCACAAATGTGAAATCTGGGTACTGTTTTCCCAAAGACTCCATTAATTCTGTGTTCTTATCAACTCCCGTATATCCTGAAACTTTATCTGCTAAAACCCCTACTCCTCTGCCTGTACCGCAGCCAATTTCCAATACATTTCCACTGATCAAATGACTGACAAATTGATAAGGAAATAAAAGTCGTTGGTGCACAGGATTATCTGAAGCAATTTCAGATGAGGCTATTTCAGTAGTTTTATACATAATCGATTAATTGAAGTATAAAGTTAAGGATAATAAAAAAGATTTTAAGTGATATTTCATAATTTGCTGCATGCAATTACAATTTGAAAATTTGGATCAAAGCAATCTTTTACCATTCGATGGAATCGTAAATTACTTTCCATTTGCATTTTCACCAGAAGAAATCAACCACTATTTCGAATATTTACACAAGGAAATATCCTGGGAACAGGATGTCATTAAATTGTTTGGCAAGACGTATATCACCGAAAGAAAGGTTGCTTGGTATGCGGAAAAACCATTTATTTATCGCTATTCGGGCCAATCGAAAACAGCTTTGCCATTTTCTTCCACATTGATGGACATAAAATTACGCGTAGAGCAATTGACCGGTGCTACCTACAATGCATGTCTTTTAAATTTCTATCACCACGGATCCGAGGGTATGGGTTGGCACAGTGACAACGAAAAAAGCATTAGTCCTCTTAGCAGCATCGCCTCCGTGAGCTTAGGTGCGATAAGAAAATTTCAGTTTAAGCATAAATCGAAGAGACAAAAATTAGATTTATTGCTCAACTCAGGTAGTCTATTAGATATGCGCGCTGAGACGCAGGAATACTGGCTACATGCCTTACCCAAAAGCAAAAAAGTCACTGGAGCCAGGATCAATCTAACCTTTAGAAAAATGGCAGATTCATGTGAAATTGGCCAACCATAAAGAATTATAAAAAATATTGCCGACCTTTGTCGGAAATTTCAGCAAACGACGTGTCAGAAGAAAACGAATCAAGACCTCCATTTAAAAGACCTTTTAGGCATTTTACTACTCCGCAAACCGATAATAAAGAAATCGTTTTCGGCATACAATCGGTGTTAGAAACATTGAGGTCAGGAAAAGAGATTGACCGTTTGTTGGTCCAAAGAGAACTGGGTCATACTGAAATATTGGAATTGGCCAGAGAGAAAGGGGTTCAAGTACAGAAAGTTCCTTTGGAGAAATTAAATCGAATTACTCGAAAAAATCACCAAGGAGCGATTGCTTTTGTATCCGCCATTCATTATGCCAAATTAGAAAATGTCATTGCGACAACTTTTGAGAAAGGCCAAATACCTTTAGTTTTAATTTTAGATCGAATTACAGATGTTCGAAATTTTGGTGCTATCGCTAGAACAGCAGAATGTGCAGGTGTCCATGCGATTGTCATTCCAGCGCGAGGAGCGGCCCAAATTAATGCTGACGCCATGAAAACTTCTTCGGGGGCCTTAAATTTTATTCCCGTATGCAAGGAAGAAAATCTAATTCAAACGGTTGACTTCTTACAAAACTCTGGATTAAAAGTTGTTTCCTGTACAGAAAAAACAAAAACTTCCATCTATTCGTGTGACTTTACTGTACCGTTAGCCATCATTTTGGGTTCTGAAGAAGACGGTATTTCAGATGAATTAATCCGTAAATCGGATGAATTAGCTGCAATCCCTCAGAGTGGCCAAGTAGGAAGTTTAAACGTGTCGGTAGCTACAGGAGTCGTTATATATGAAGCTACGCGCCAGCGCGTTTAAGTACGATAATTGAATTAATTTACACGCAATAGCCTTCATTAAACTAGGATAAATAGAATATCCGTTGAATTTAATTTCGATGGATGAGGTTGGCTGAAGCCTGAGCAGTAGGCAATAATGTCACATCAGATAAATTAACATGCGCCGGTGCCATCACCATATAGCGCAAGACGTCAGCTACATCTTTGGCCAATAGGGGCTCAAAACCTTTATAAACTGAATCTGCCTTTTCTGTGTCACCCTTAAATCGAACAGAAGAAAACTCCGTATTGACAGCTCCAGGAGCTAAATTAGAAACTTTTATTCCAAAAGGATTAAGATCGATGCGCATTCCTTGAGATAAAACCTCAACAGCTGCCTTAGAGGCACAATAAACCGCTCCATTGGCATAAATTTGCTTACCGGCAATCGATGAGATGTTAATAATATGCCCACTTTTTTGAGCAATCATTAAAGGGATAATAGATTTAGACACATATAGTAAGCCATTGACATTGCCATGCATCATCGCATCCCAATCCCCAATGTCACCGTCTTGAATCGGCGAAAGGCCATGTGCATTCCCTGCATTATTAATCAAAACATCAACTTTTTTCCATTCTTCCGATAATGAGGCAAAAGCAGATTGCACCTGAGCCAATTCACGAACATCAAATGTCAAAATCGTGGAATCGACAGCAATTTCCTTTTGCAAAGCTTCTAAACGATCTTTCCGACGACCACATAAAATTAATTTATATCCATTCTCAGCTAAAACCAAAGCTGTTTCACGTCCAATTCCCGAACTAGCACCTGTAATGCAAGCAATTTTTTCCATAACAAAATATTTTAACGAAGGTAATGTCTAAATTTGTAAAATAATATCAATTCCATGAATTACCTGATTGTTGGCCTAGGAAATATAGGCCCAGAATATCTTTTCACACGGCATAACATAGGGTTTATGGCGGTCGATTATTTGGCTAGACAAAAAGATATTAAATTTTCAACAGACCGGCTCGGTTCAATCACCTCGTATAAACTGAAAGGAAAGACCATTTATTTATTGAAGCCAAACACCTACATGAATTTAAGTGGTAAATCAGTTCTCTACTGGAGCCAACAATTAAAAATTGAAATTGATCGATTGCTTATTGTATTAGACGATATCGCTTTACCTTTTGAAACCATTCGATTGAAACCCAAAGGTTCTAATGGAGGACATAATGGATTAAAAAGCATAGAAGCATCCTTGACAACGACTGAATATGGAAGATTGCGCATGGGAATTGGGAGTGATTTCCCCAAAGGAAGACAAGCTGATTACGTACTGGGCAACTTCGAACCTAAAGAATTAGATCAAATTTCATTCGTCTTAGACCGCAGTTCTGAAATAATAGAGAACTTTTGCTTGGAAGGAATCCAACAAACAATGAATAAATTTAACCAATAGTTGTACTATTTAAAGAATTTTTGATTTATTTAAATATTTCTATATTAGAATTATCAAAAACTATTAATATATTTAACCAAATTAAATTTGGCTAAATGCATAATAACTTGTATTTTATACTTAATTTAAGCTATATTTTAAAATAAACAGATTTTGTAATATAAAAATTGTCTAAATTAAAGTTTTGCAATATTAAAAAAATGCAATAAATTTGTATTGTTGATTTAGTTAATAAATATAACAAAACAAATGAATAGTAAAATAACAGTGATTAGCGTCCTACTAGGTTTAGGATTAATCAACCCAACAGTACAAGCAAGCGGTTTGACAGGAAAAGGAGTAAATGCCATCGTGTCATCAAAGAGTGAAACTCTTTCAGAAGTAATTCAAACATTAATATTAAAAGAAAATTCAGGTACTAAGCCTTCATCGGCTAGCCTAACCATTTCAATATTAGAGGATTATCAAAAAAATAATCAAAATTACCTTAAAGTAAGTAAAGAAGAAAAAGCCATTTTCAACTCCACCGTTAAAACGATTATTTCTCAAGGAGATAATATTTCAGACGTAAATACGTTAACATGGATAAAAGAAATATGCAAATCAGCAAAAGCAATTAATGCAGTCTGGGCAGTGATAGAGGAGGAGAAAAGCATTGATACAAGTTCTAGCAATTTGCCAGTAGAAAATGTAGATACGATCGTTGTATTCTAATTTAGATTGTTAGTAGTTTTCATAGTTAAATAGGTTTAGAGGTATTCAGAAAAGGTGTTGTTTTTAACGACACCTTTTTATTTTTTTTGCACTAAACTTATATTTTTTCCACAAAAGAGCTATATTTGTATAAATTTTCATAGTTAAATAGGTTTAGAGGTTACATAAATAAGGCCAGAAGTCTCTTCTGGCCTTATTTTTATTTATTAAACGGTGTAAAATTTAATTTACCGTTGCTCCATTCCATATTTTCTTATCGGGCTGCACAAATGAAAGTGACCCATCCGCGTCCTCAGCCATTAAAATCATCCCTTCACTTTCGATACCCATCATTTTCCGGGGTGCTAAGTTGGCCAGGAAACTAACCTGTTTTCCAACAACCTCTTCCGGGTTAAAATGCTCAGCTATCCCACTCAAAATAGTACGTTCTTTTATTCCATCCTTCACCGTGAGCTTCAATAGTTTTTTGCTCTTTTCCATTTTTTCAGCAGCAACGATTTCACCAATCCGAATATCCATTTTAGCAAAGTCATCAAATTCGATAGTTTCCTTGATATTTGGAACTGATTTAGAGGCTAATTCCATTTGATTTTTAGTTTTATTTAATTTCTCAATTTGCAATTGGATCACATCATCCTCAATTTTATCAAATAACAAACCTGGATTTTTTAATGTTTGCCCAGCTGGAATAAGATCAAAGTCGCCAATGTGTGTCCACGAATACTCAGACATCCCAAGAGCTTCTCTTAATTTATTCGAAGTAAAGGGGATAAATGGTTCTAAGGCGATGGCTGATTGAGCGACCAATTGGACCGCAAAATTTAAAATGGACCCCGCCTTTTCACGATCTTCTTTAATCACCTTCCAAGGCTCAGTCTCCGCTAAATATTTATTTCCAAGCCTGGCAATTTCCATCGCAATGACTAAAGCGTCCCGGAATTTAAATGTGGCTAAAGCAGCATCTAATTTGGCAGGAATATCCTTCAGAGCCAACATCAAATCCGATTCTAAACTTGATTCTGCTGATTTTACTGGCACTTGAGAGTCGAAATTTTTATCAATCAATACAAATGCTCTATTGACAAAATTGCCTAAAATGGCGACTAATTCAGAATTATTTTTGGTCTGAAAATCCGACCAAGTGAAATCTGAATCCTTCGTTTCAGGACTTAAAGATGTCAATGTATAACGCAAAACATCTTGCTTTCCAGGAAAGTCTTGCAAATATTCATGCAACCAAACAGCCCAATTTCTAGAGGTTGAAATTTTATCTCCCTCTAAATTCATAAACTCATTCGCTGGCACTTGGTCTGCCAACTGAAATTCCCCGTGAGCCATGCACATCGCAGGAAAAATTAAACAATGAAAGACAATGTTATCTTTTCCTATGAAATGAACGACTTGCGAATCCTTCGCTTTCCAATACTTTTCCCAGTCGGGTGTCAACTGTGTCGTCATTGACATATAACCAATAGGCGCATCAAACCACACATACAAAACTTTCCCCTCTGTATCAGGCAATGGAATAGGAACTCCCCAATTTAAATCTCGGGTCATTGCTCGCGGCCTGAGGCCCTCCTGCAACCAAGATTTAACTTGGCCCAGTACATTAGGCTTCCATTCTGGATGCGAATCAATGTATTTAGTTAATTCTCCCTGCCACTGATCTAAGGGCAAAAACCAGTTTTTAGTTGGCTTCAAGACTGGAGAAGCTCCACTCAACATAGATTTAGGATTCAAAAGCTCATTCGGGGATAAAGTAGTCCCACACTTTTCACATTGGTCTCCATAAGCACCAGGCTGCTTGCAAGATGGGCAATCTCCAGTTATATAACGATCAGCTAGAAATTGGTTCGCAGACTCATCAAAATATTGCATCGTCGTCTCCTCGACAAATTTCCCCTCTTCATATAACTTCAAAAAGAAATCTTGAGAAAATTGATGATGAACTGGATCTGAAGTTCTTCCGTAAAAATCAAACGATATACCAAAATCCTGAAATGAGGATTTAATTTCTTTGTAATAAAAGTCTACTACTTCTTGGGGTGTTTTCCCCTCCTTTTGCGCTTTAATAGTTATGGGCACCCCATGTTCATCAGTCCCAGAAACAAAAATAACATCCTTCTTCTGTAAACGTAAAAACCGCACATAAATGTCAGCTGGCAAATAACAACCCGCTAAATGACCAATGTGAATAGGACCATTCGCATAAATCAAAGCTGCCGTTACCGTAGTCCGTGAAAATTTAGACATATCTTAAATTTCAATTAAAATACAAAAATAAGTAAAAAATCATCAACCAGCCGATAAAATATACAGCTCAAAATTTAACATAATGACTTGCAATTCAAAAAAAATAAAATTATCTTTGCATTCCAATTCAATAAAAAAAAGAGAATATACATGTTAATTATTTCAATTAAAGAGAACGAGTCAATTGATAAAGCTTTAAAGCGCTTCAAAAAGAAATTTGAGAAAACAGGTGTTGTAAAGGAACTTCGTAGAAGATCGGCATTTGAAAAACCATCAATTGCTCGTCGTACCGAATTAATTCGTGCGGCTTACAAGCAGACTACTTACGGGAATATAAACAACTAATTCCTACCAGATATTTAAAGAATTGACTACTTTCGGGCTATGAATCGAGAGTTAGTCAATTTTTTTTTGGTCCACCTCAAAGTAGAAAGAAGACTAAGTATTCATACCGTTACTGCGTATGAAAATGACCTTAACCAATTCCTTGCATTTATTGGTTTAGAGACAAACATTACCGAAATCAAATCAGATTTAATAAGGGGATGGTTGATTCAGCTATCAGATGATGCGATTCAAAACCGCAGCATCAACCGAAAACTTGCGACCCTTAGAACTTTTTTTAAATTTTTATTGCGTCGGGGTGATCGTCAAGACAATCCTATGTCGACGATTAAAATGATTAAAACGAAGAAAAAATTGCCACAATTTCTTCGAGAATCTGAAATAGAACCATTATTAAATCTACCGGTCGACCTTAGCTCATTCGAAGATTTACGAGATCAATTAATCCTTTTCTTATTATATGGCACGGGCATCCGTTTGGCTGAATTAATCTCCTTAAAACGCATGCAGGTCAATTTACTATCTGGAACCATCCGGGTCATTGGTAAAAGAAATAAAGAAAGAATAGTACCCATCCCCAAACTGATTGAAGCCTTAATTGAAAATTACTTAAAGGTCTGCCCTTATACGCACGAGAACTTATTGTTGACCGATAAAGGTGAAATCCTTTATCCTGTATTTGTTCAGAGGCTAGTTAAAAAACAATTAAGTCAAATAAGTACCTTAGAAAAGCTATCGCCACACATATTGCGTCATACTTATGCGACACATTTATTAAACCGTGGGGCCGATCTAAATGCCATCAAGGAGTTGTTGGGACATGCTAACCTAGCTGCCACACAAGTCTACACACATAATTCGATGGAAAAAATCAAGGAAATTTATTCCCAAGCACACCCTAAGGCCTAAAAAGGCAGAATAACTGGCCCTGCTTGGTTGATTTGAGATACATACGTTTCCGACCCAATCCCAACATTAGCAAATTCTGCTGACATACGACTAGCGACTTTTTGGGCTACCTCCTCCCCTTTTGAAAGGGCAAATAATGAGGGCCCTGAACCAGAAATAGAGCAACCTAAGGCTCCAGAATTTAGCGCAGCCAATTTTACCTCTTTGAAAGCGGGGATTAAAATGGCACGTGAGGGTTCTATGATTACATCCACTAAAGAACGACCAATGAGTTCATAATCTGGCAAAAGTAGGCCAGCGACTAAACCAGCCACATTTCCCATCTGAGTAATGGCTGTAGATAAGAAAATTTCTTTATTCAAAATACCTCTCGCATCTTTCGTATTGACCTCAATTTGTGGATGAACAATGCTTGCATACAAATTTTCGGGCGTAGGAATCTGAATGATATCCAATGGCTCATAACTTCGTATGATCACAAAGCCACCTAATAAACTAGGTCCTACATTATCAGCATGGGCAGATCCACAAGCCACTCTTTCCCCTTCCATCGCAAAAGGAAGTAAATCTTTTTGAGCTAAAGGTCTACCCATCAATTCATTCGCAGCAAAAACCCCTGCTACAGCAGATGCGGCAGATGAGCCTAATCCGGAACCCAAAGGCATATCTTTATGTAGGGATAACAAAAATCCTTGTTCGGATTGACCTATAAATTCTAAATATTTTTGAATCGCAATGCCCGCTGTATTTTTTGAAACCTCTTTTGGCAAACGACCTTCATCTCCCGTAATTTCAACGATTTCTATTCCAGGGGAATTCTTTTTAATCAGGACAACTTCATCTCCGGGATGGTTTACAGCAAAACCAAAAATATCAAAACCACAGGCGACATTGGCCACAGTTGCAGGAGCATAAACACGTATTTTTTCCATATTTATCCCAAATAACTACCTAATGATACAATGTCAGCAAACACGCCAGAAGCCGTAACTTCCGCACCAGCCCCAGGTCCTTTAATGACCAGCGGCCTATCGTGATATCTTTTTGTTGTGAATGCAATCACATTATCAGCTCCATCCATTTGATAAAAAGGATGAGAAGAATCAATTTCTTTTAAACCAATGGTAATCTTCTGATCCTCCAGTGTAGCGATGTATCTCAATACATGTCCATGGGCATGTGCGCGATTAACTAAATCCTCAAAGTATACATTTTGATTTTCCAACTCGTCAAAAAATGCATCGACTGTTGGCGCCATTTCACATGAACGAGGAATAATTGGTGAAATAGTAATATCTGAAAACTCTAATTTCAAACCAATTTCCCTACTTAAAATCAGTATTTTACGAGCCACATCCATCCCACTTAGGTCTTCACGAGGATCAGGTTCAGTATATCCTTTTTTCTTAGCTTCCATCAAAACCTCTGCAAAAGATTTGCCAGGAATAAATGAGTTAAATAAATAAGATAAAGTTCCTGATAAGATGCCCTCAATTTTTTCAAAACGATCACCGGAAGAAATTAAACCTTGCAATGTGTTAATCACAGGTAAACCTGCCCCCACATTCGTTTCATATAAAAACTTAACTCCCTTGGCTAAAGCAGTTTGATGCAACTCAGCATAAAGTTCATATGGGCCCGAATTAGCGACTTTATTAGGGGTAACTACGGATACATTGGCATGAAATAAACCCAAATAAAATTGATAGATATCTTTGCTAGCCGTACAATCTGCAAAAATGGAATTTGGCAAATTCAGTTGCTTTAAATCAGAGACAAATGAATTCAAATCATTGGTAGAACCTTTTGAATCCAACCATTCAATCGCATTCTTTAGGTCAATTCCGGCCTCATGAATATATTGTTTCCGGCTATTGGCTAAACCCACAAGCTTTATTTTCAAGCCTTTATATTTAGCTAAATACCGTTCTTGGCCTATCAATTGGGCCAATAAGGTCTTGCCTATCAAGCCGGCACCCACTAAAAACAAATGCAAAGTCTTTAGCTGAGAAAAGAAAAAGGTTTCATGGATGACATTTAAAGCCTTAGACAAATCCTTTTGCTCGATTACTACCGAAATATTCAATTCAGAAGATCCTTGTGCTGTTGCCACAATATTGATCCCATTCTTACCTAAAACAGAAAACAATTTACCGCTAACACCGGTATGCTTTCGCATCCCCTCTCCTACCACAGCGATCACAGAAAGATCATTTTGAATATCAATTCCCTCAAGGTCACCGGATTCAATCTCAGCAGAAAACTCCCGGTACAAGATCTCCTTCACTTTTTCTGAAACCTGAGGCTCAATGGCAAAACAAATTGAATGCTCTGAAGATGCTTGTGAAATCAAAATCACAGAAATTTTCTCTCGAGCTAAAACAGTAAATAGTTTAGCGGAAACCCCCGCCACGCCGATCATCCCTGATCCTTGTAAATTAACTAGGGACAAATGATCGATGGAACTTATTCCCGTAATAATATAAGGACTTAAAGTCGATTCGCGACTAATGATTGTTCCCTTAAATGAGGAATTGAATGTATTCAATACTCGAATAGGGATATTTTTAGCAAATGCCGGCTGCAAAGACGGAGGATAAATAACTTTGGCCCCAAAATGCGTTAACTCCATCGCTTCAGCATACGAAATCGAAGGAATCGTAAACGCAGAAAAAACTTTACGCGGATCTGCGGTCATCATACCATCTACGTCTGTCCAAATCTCAATCTCCTGAACATTTAAAGCAGAACCAAAAACGGAAGCAGTATAATCAGAACCACCTCTTCCTAAGGTGGTGGTATCTCCATCTGCATTAGACCCAATAAAACCTGTGATTAGACAAATTTTATGGCCATTTTCATTAAAATACTGTTGAATTAACGGATTTGTCTCAGAAAAGTTGACTTCTGACTTGCCAAAATTTCGATTCGTTTTTATTAGATTTCTTGCATCAACATATAGAACGGGTAATCCCTTTTGGGCTAAAACCGAAAAGATTAATTGGGTCGATAGCCTTTCTCCAAAACTCACTAATAAATCAGATGTTTTTGGGGAAATCTCTTTGATCAAACTTATTCCTTTTAACACATCCCGCAGTTCATTAATTAATGTGCGAATCTGAGCAATGACCTGAGACTGGCCAGTGACTGGAATAAAGTGTTTGATGATCTCAAAATGCCTGTTTTCAATATCCTCAATAATGGAATTGTCTGTATTTTTACGCTTAGAAGCTAGGTTCCCCGCTTCTAATAATTGGTTTGTCACACCGCTCATAGCGGAAAAAACCACGGCAAATTTAGTTTGAGCCTTAAAATTCGATTCGATGATCGAAATAACGGATTGAATACTGACTATACTACCACAACTCGTACCCCCAAATTTTAAAATCTTTTCCATCAAATACGAAAACAAAATGACTCCTATCTCTACAAACAGACTAGAATACAGTAAAGATACAATATTAGGCTGTATTTTTGCCTATCACGCGATGTCCTTTATGTTTTCTTTGCGTACTTTTCTTGAAATTATCCCAAAGCACTGAAATATTACCATCCACTTCAAACATCGCTAGATTAACCAATTCAATACTTTCTACTCCATGTTCACGGACCACCGCATGGAGTTGCTCTTCCGAAATTTGTGCTTTTTTTAGACCGTCCAACCTGATTTCTCCTTGATAAATTAATAGAATAGGCTCCCATCAATCACCTTTGAAAAATCCTTACTGAACAAAGAGATCTTTTTGAATACAAAATTCATCAGAAAAAGTGAAAATGCGGCTACCAATCCACCTTCTAAGGTTGAATCAGTTCCAACCATCGCATTTTGAACTGAATTAGAAATTAGTAAAATAAAAACTAAATCAATGATCGATAGTTGAGCAAATTCTTTCTTGCCAAAAACACGAATAGCCGCCACGATGAACACGTAAACGGCTATTGATTTAAGGGCTATATTCAGGTAGCCTTCCATAAATTTTTATTTCTTCTTCTCCGCGGCCATTACCATCGAAAGGTTATTTTTGGCAGCTAAATCATATATATCAGTTAAATCTTGAACCGTACGCGTTTTGTCGATAGAAATAATTAATGAGGTAGCCTTTTTAGTTTGCAAGATGATTTTTAAGGCCGAATCTACTTGTTCAATGGCAATACCAGTAGCATTTCCATCCAAATAAAAAGCATTATTCGCATCTACGGACAAACGAATAGACTCCACTACCGGTGGGGTAACCTTCGTAGAATCTGCTTTTGGAAGCAATAAACGAATAGCATCCGGAGAAGCCAAAGTGGATATCATTAAAAAAAACATCAATAAGAAAAACAAAATATCCGCTAACGCACCTGTTTCAACCTCGGATGCCTCTCTTTCGCGCTTTCTAAAATTCATACAATTATTTTTTATTAGCTGGCTTATGCAATAAATCAATAAAATCCATTGCTACAATCTCCATCTTATTAATACTACGGTCAATCATCGTCATTAATAACGTGTATAACACATAAGCGATAATACCTACAATTAATCCCGAAGCGGAAGTAACCATTTTCTCATAAATACCGGACGCAATCGTCGAAATTTCAATTTTATTTGAAGTCGAAATATTATGAAACGTACGAATCATCCCCGTTACGGTTCCCAAGAATCCAAACATCGGCGCAATTCGAGCAATCGAGCTCAAAATACCTAAATTCTTTTCCATGTTATAAATTTCGAGCTTCGCCTTGTTTTCTATCGCACTTTCAATTTCACGAATCGGAGAACCTAAGCGACCTAATCCACGCTCTAACATATTGGCAATGGGGAATTTAGAATTCTTGCAATAAGTAATGGCAGCTTGAATATTACCGGCCAATAAAAGTTCATTGATGTTATGCAGAAAGTTCTCGTCTATTTTAGTCGTCTTTCTTATGTATAAATACCTTTCAATAAATAAAAACACAGCAGCACTAAACAAGAACAAGATCGGATACATCACATACCCTCCTTTTTCCAATAAGCTTAAAATGGTGAATTCTTCTTGAGCGCTTGCTTGCAACAGAATTAAATTAAGTATCGATGACATAAATATTTGTTGAAAAATTTAATAACACTTTATAACCTTAAAGATTATCATTTTTATTGTTTTTGTCAAAAAAAAACAGATCTTTTTAGCTTTATTTATTCTGAAGAAACCAATAGCCCTCCTTTAAGCTATAGGAAGACACCCACATAGTTTCGATGGATAATTTCTCCAAAACCGTGGCTATCAAAACATTAGCATAAGGCAATATACCTGCCCTAAATGCTTTCATCCCTTTTATTTTCTGTCGGCCCTCAAAATCACTTTCTTCCACCCGTTTCTTTTGTTGGTAAAATTGCTTAATAACCAATTCAGAGGCAGGAGGAATAACAAGATCAGGTTCCTCAGCATGGGCCAAATCCCAAATCGTTTCAAAGGCACCTGCCGCGCCAATTAAAACCTCAGGTTTATGTTGTGCACATGCCGCGAACAAAGGCCTCATGTGATCTTCAAGATAGATTTGCATGTCAATTAATTGAGATTGATGAAAATGACCATCTTGCTGGAACAATGACAAAAGCCTCAAACCACCCAGTTCTAAACTCACTTTATAAAGGATGTAACTTGCTTTAAATAGAATAAATTCGACGCTACCTCCCCCAATATCCATGACTAAACTCGTAGGGCCCCAAGGTTGAGGCAATGAATGAAAAATCCCATGGTAGATTAAATCAGCTTCTTCAATCCCAGAAATTACCTGAATTTTGATACCTAATCGTTGATCTACTTCCTCGATAAATGTTGGCGTATTGCTAGCCCTTCTCAATATACTAGTACCAATCGCATGAATTCGATCCAAGTGACATCCTTCCGCCAAAGCCACTGCCTTAAATTCGGTTAATGCAATCAAAGCTCGATCCATGGCATCATGTTGCAAAAGTCCCGTTTCCATGGCCCCTGAGCCTAACTGCACAGGCCTTTGCAATTGGCGAATTATCTGTAAGGGTTGGGAAATATTTCCTTGAATAGCCACTAAAAGTTGGAAGGTATTTGTACCTAAATCGATGATTGCAGTTGGCTGTGGCATTAATTAAAATTTTGGAACAAATTTAGGTTGAAATACTGTTTAAAATTTAAAAATAATTGCTTTAATTTAGTAAAAATTATCTCGACTAACCTCCAATAATATTCTATGCTGGATCCCGAATTCGATGAAAACAGAGAAGATATTAATTCTTCCGTTCAAAGATTTGAAAAGATGTTAAATAATCAAGAGGATTCATTCTTCGACATTGACACGCTAGAACAAATTGCCGATCATTATTTCATGCAATCAAAGTTTGACGAGGCATTAAAAGCATGTGATTTAGGGTTGACCCATTTTCCCTACACACTGGAATTAATCATATTAAAAGCGCAGGTTTTAGGAGAAATGCAAAAGCCTGAGGACGCTATGGAAATTATTGAAAATGCGATTTTATTATTTCCAACAGATATTGAACTCGTTTTAGTGAAAGGAACTTTATTAAGCCAAATGGGCCAGCATGAAGCTTCGGTGAACCTATTTTTAGAAGCGCTAGAAGCTTATGAAGAAAAAGATGAAGTCTACTTTAGGTTAGGCTTAAGCTATGTAGCCTGGTTCAAACCCCGCGAGGCGGTTGACATGTTCAAAAAATCATTGGAATATAACCCAGAAAATGAAAATGCATTGGTGGAATTAGCTAATGCACTGGATGAAATTGGCAAAATCGACGAAAGTATTCCTTTTTACAAAAACTTTATAGACCAAGATCCTTTTTCCTATACCGCTTGGTATAACTTAGGCATTGCCTATTCAAAATTAAAACAATTTGAGAAGGCTATCGACGCCTATGAGTATTCTTTAGCCATTGAACCCACATTTGGCTCCTCCTTGTTTAATTTAGGGAACACCTACATGAACTTAAAAGATTACCCAAAAGCGGAAGAATCTTATACACAATGCCTAACTTATGATGATCCCAATCCTGAGTTATTTTGTTGCTTGGGAGCTAGTTTAGAAAGACAAAAGAAGTTTGAAGCCGCATTATCCTATTATAAGGATGCTGTCAAACTTGACCCACTCTGGGACGAAGGATACTATGGATTGGCTGTTTGCTTAACAGAAATGGATAAATGGTTTGAATCATTGCATTTTTTAAAAAAAGCGATCAAACTAAATGAATCTAACCCACTGTACTGGACTGGTTTAGCTGATGTGGAAGCTTATTTAGGAAATACCATTTCGGCCGATGAAGCCTACCAAAAGTCCATCGAGCTCGATTCATTCTTTGCACCCACCTGGGTTAAATGGGCCCAATTGCACTATGACCTCGAAGATTTTGAGAAGTCAGCCGATATCATGTTATCTGCGATTGATGAGTTACCCGAAGAAGCTGACTTCTATTACCGATCAGCCATCTTCTTAATTAAAGCGGGCCAATTTAAGGAAGCCTTTCACTTTTTAGAATCAGGACTTATCTTAGACTATGACCAACACGTCATCATGTTTGAGTATTTTCCGAATTTAGAAACCCAAAAAGCAATCTTTAAGTTAATCCAACAATATAAAAAATAAACCCTATCGTGGGTTTATTCATCCACCTATCCTAAAATTACACGTCACAAACAAAATTTTAGGTAATTTAAATTTTTAATTTTAAATCAACATTCAATTAAAACCATGAAAAAAATACTCCTTTCAGGACTAGTTTTGGTCAGTTCATTTACGTTGACGTGGGCCCAACAAAAGCCTGCCGCTTCAAAAACACCTACCAAACAGCCTGCCGTCGCAGCAACAGCAGCTTCATTGCCCATTCCAGAAAAAATTACTTCCGCTGAAGGAATTACTGAATATAAATTAGCGAATGGTCTTAAGGTTTTATTATTCCCAGACCCATCCAAACAAACCATTACGGTGAACATCACCTATTTGGTCGGTTCACGCCACGAGGGTTATGGAGAAACTGGTATGTCCCACCTTTTGGAACACATGGTTTTCAAGGGTACCAAAGAAAAGCATAAAGAAGTAGCCAAAGAAATTTCTGACCATGGTGCCCAATTTAATGGTACTACCTGGTTAGATCGAACCAATTACTTTGAAACTTTTGCAGCGACTGATGAAAATTTAGATTGGGCACTTGACATGGAAGCCGATCGAATGATCAATTCACGCATTGCAAAGAGTGAATTAGAAACTGAAATGACGGTGGTTCGAAATGAATTTGAACGTGGTGAAAACGACCCAGGAAGTGTTTTAATGGAACGCATTGTTTCCACTGCATTTTTATGGCATAACTATGGTAACTCGACGATAGGGGCTCGCTCTGACATCGAAAAAGTGCCAATAGAGAATCTGCAGGCATATTACCATAAATATTACCAACCCGATAACGCGGTGTTGTTGATCGCTGGAAAATTTGATCCCATCAAAACGTTACAATTAGTTAATCAGAAATTTGGTGTAATCCCTCGCCCCACGCGTGAGTTAACTAAAACATTCACGGCTGAACCCACACAAGATGGAGAAAGAGAAGTAACATTAAAGCGTGTAGGTGATGTTCAAGTGGTAGGTATGGCTTACCATATCCCTTCCGGATTGCATCCAGATTATGTAGCTGTAGATGTTATGGCAGATCTTTTAACAGATGCTCCATCAGGTCGTTTGTATAAGGCATTAATTGACACTAAAAAGGCTTCAAGCCAATTTGGAATGACATTCCAATTAAAAGAACCAGGACTTGTTTACTTTGCAGCTGAGGTTTTAAAAGAAAAATCATTGGATTCCGTGAAAAAAATCATGATCGAGACCATTGAAAATTTTGCCAAAACACCTCCCACCAAAGAAGAGGTAGATCGCATTAAAACCAAAGGCATCAAGAACATTGAATTGCTTTTAAATAATGCTCAACGTGTAGGAATAGGCATGTCGGAGTACATCGCACAAGGGGATTGGCGATTATTGTTTCACACAAGAAACCAATTGGAAAAAATTACCCCAGCAGACATTCAACGAGTAGCTGCTGCCTATTTCAAATCATCTAATCGTACGTCTGGTATATTTATCCCAACCGAAAAACCTGATCGCGCTGAGATTCCAGAAGCAAAAGAGGTAGCTGAAATACTAAAAGATTTCAAAGGGAAAGCTGCTGTGGCAGAAGGAGAAGCTTTTGATCCATCCCCAAGCAACATTGATTCAAGAACTAAGATAGAAAATATTGCTGGTATCAAATTAGCGCTTTTGGCTAAAAAAACACGCGGTAATTCCGTGTATGCCAAAATGACCCTTCGTTTTGGAGATGAGAAATCATTGTTAGGAACAGCTACTGCCGCTGATTTAGCTGCAGATATGTTGACAAAAGGAACGGCTAAGCACACACGCCAACAATTTCAAGATGAATTGGATAAATTAAAAGCACGTGTTTCTATCTCGGGAGGACCTACTCAGGCCAACGTATCCATCGAGACAACCAAAGACAATTTAATCCCAGCATTGAAATTAGTCGCAGAAGCATTAAAGCAACCTAATTTCCCTGCAGATGAATTTGAGAAGTTAAAGCAAGAGAATTTAACGCAAATTGAATCGCAAAAAAGTGAGCCAACGGCCAAAGCGAGTGAGGCATTGGGTCAATTAAGAAGTGGACACTATCCAAAAAATGACATTCGCTACCAGCCAACCATGGCGGAACAAACGGCGAGTTATTCAACGGCTAAATTAGAACAATCCATCGCATTTTATAAAGGATTTTATGGGGCATCTAACGCTACGTTTTCTGCTGTTGGAGATTTCGATGAGGCCGAGTTAAAAGCTACTATCAAAGCTGAATTTGCTGATTGGAAGTCGCCTAAGCCTTTTACAAGAGTACCTGAAATTTTCAAAGATATTAGGGGCCAAGTAAAATCCATTGAAACTCCGGATAAAGCAAATGCCTTTTTCTTAGCATACCAACCGATTAAAATATCGGACAATGACCCAGATTATGCGGCACTAGAATTAAGCAATTATATGTTGGGCGGAGGATCAGGATTGAGCTCTCGTTTAATGAACCGCATTCGTCAAAAAGAAGGTTTATCTTATGGCGTAGGTTCTCAATTTGCGGCAAGTCCATTAGATCAATCAGGTGCATTTGTTGGCTATGCGATTTATGCGCCAGAAAATTTAGCCAAATTAGAAGCTGCCTTTAAAGAAGAAATTGAAAAAGTTTTAAAGGAAGGATTTACTCAAAAAGAAATCGACGAAGCTAAAAAATCATGGATTCAAGCAAGAGCCGTGGGTCGTTCACAAGATAGTGGATTAAGTTCTACCTTAAATTCAAATTTATATTTGAACCGAAACATGAAATGGGCGGATGATTTAGAGAATAAAGTGAAGAGCTTAACACCTGAGCAAATTTTACAGGCATCTAGAAAGTCCATCGACTTACTGAAAATGTCGTTTGTGAAAGCAGGTGATTATGAAGGAGCAGCTAAAAAGATGGCTGAAAAAGCTAAAAACACGACATCTGAATCAGGTGCTGTGGGAGGTGCTCCAAAACCATAGTTAACGAAAGCACAAAAAAAGGGGTTAGCCATCGCTAACCCCTTTTTTTATGCCATTTATCTTAACAGAATTCCTCGAAAACACCTTCTAAATGTCCTGCAATCATTTCAGCTGAACGGCCTTCAATATGGTGACGTTCTACAAAATGAACCAATTCACCATCTTTAAATAGGGCAATAGATGGAGATGATGGAGGATAAGGCAAGGTATACTCGCGCGCCTTTTGAGTCGCCTCCTGGTCTACACCTGCAAAAACCGTTACGAGATGGGCAGGCTTTTTAGCCGAAGCAGCAACCGCCTCTTTGACACCTGGTCTAGCCGTTCTCGCTGAACAACCACATACCGAATTGATAAACAATAACGTAGTGCCTGGTTGAGCCATCACGTTTTCTACGTCAGACGCAGAAGATAACTCTTGGAAACCACCTTCAACAATATCCATCCGCATAGGATGTACTAAATGTTCTGGATACATATTTTTATATTTATTTATTTTAAAATTTACTTACATAAAACCTAATTCCAATTTGGCCACCTCGGACATCATATCTTGTGCATATGGAGGGTCAAAAGTTAGCTCAACGGAAACCTCTGCAATGCCTTCTATTTCCCTAACCGCCTTTTCAATATCCACTGGAATACTTTCAGCAGAAGGACAAGATGGAGAAGTTAAAGTCATCAAAATGTACACATTATTGACCGGAAATATTTTCACTTCATAGATGAGACCTAATTCGTATACGTCTACAGGAATTTCTGGATCGTAAACGGTTTTTATCGCCTTGATTACTTTTTCCTTTAGCTCAACCTCCGTC
Organism: Cytophagaceae bacterium; assembly: GCA_947464595.1. Lineage (GTDB taxonomy): Bacteria > Bacteroidota > Bacteroidia > Cytophagales > Spirosomataceae > Aquirufa. Next base: position 7,204 of record CANHXO010000012.1, on the reverse strand, counting down.
ATAGCCAAGGATGTCGTCGTTTTCTCTTCCATATTTTTTTTACTTCGCTGAAAAGGCCAACGCATAATTTTTCATTTGTTTTACCATTGAAACCAAACCATTCGAACGCGTTTGCGCTAAATGCTGGCTCATTCCTATTTGGTCAATAAAATATAAATCGGCTTGCATGATCTCCTGTGCTGTATGATTAGACAATACTCGTATCAACATACTGATCATGCCTTTGACAATCACTGCCTCTGAATCAGCTTCGAAAACGATCAGATCTCCTCTCCTCTCAGCATGCAACCACACTCGACTTTGGCAACCCTTAATCACATTTTCTTCTGTCTTAAAAGCTTCAGATAAACTGGGTAACTTTTTACCCAAATCAATTAAATATTCATATTTATCAGCCCAATCATCAAATAAACCGAATTCATCAATCAACTCCTCTTGGGTTTCTTGTATGCTTTGTGCCATTATTGTAACATGTTAATCGTCCTACGTAAGGCTTTCACAAATAAATCTATTTCTTCAAACGTATTATAAAACGCAAAGGAAGCTCGGCAAGTTCCCAGTAATCCAAAACGCTTCATTAATGGTTGGACACAATGATGTCCCGTTCGAATGGCAATACCGAATTTGTCCAACAAAACTCCCATATCTTGCGGATGTAAACCATCCATCACAAAACTAATAACGGCAATTTTATCTGGCGCATTTCCGATAATCCTTAAACCTGGAATGGCCTTTAATTGTTCGGTAGCATAAGCTAAAAGGGCTAATTCTTGTTTAAATAAAACCTCTTTTGAAAATCCATTGACATAGTCAATCGCGGCAGAAAATGCGATTACGTCGGCAATGTTCGGAGTTCCCGCCTCAAACTTATAAGGCAATTCGTTGTAGGTGGTCCCCTCAAAGGAAACTTCTTTAATCATTTCACCCCCTCCTTGATACGGTGGCATAGATTCTAATAATTCACGTTTTCCATAAAGAACACCAACGCCCGTGGGACCAAATAATTTATGGGCAGAAAACGCGAAGAAATCAATGTCTAATGCTTGGACATCCACCTCTAAATGTGCTACGGATTGTGCCCCGTCAATCAATACTTTTGCTCCATGTGCATGAGCTAATTCAATCATTTCCGCAATTGGATTAATGGTACCAATCGCATTAGAAACATGATTTACAGCCACTAATTTCACAGTAGCGTCCAATAAATTGCGGTAAGCAGCTACATCTAAAACCCCATCTTCATCCACTGGAATAACCTCAATGACCGCGCCTTTTTCCTCCGCAATCATTTGCCAAGGCACAATGTTAGAATGATGCTCTAAATTTGAAATTAAAATCTTATCACCTTTTGAAAAATTAGCTCGGCCAAAAGTCTGGGCTACTAAATTTATGCTGGCCGTAGTACCCGATGTCAAAATGACTTGATCGGAAGACGGAGCATTTAAAAAATCCTTTAGTTTCGTTCTCGTTAATTCAAATGCAGTGGTTGCACGTTCAGCTAAAGCATGAATACCTCGATGAATATTTGCATTATCTGACGCATAATAATGAGATAAAGCATCGATAACCGATTTAGGTTTTTGGGTCGTCGCAGCATTATCAAAATAAATCAAGGGTGCTCCGTTGACCTGTTGGTCCAACACGGGAAAATCTTGACGAATTTTATGGATATCCAAGGTCATTTTTATATGGTTAAACCTAATGAAGCCTGTATTTTATTCACAATCTTATCAGACAATTCAGCTCGAATTTCATCATGGCCTAATTTGTCGATCACCTGCTGAACGAAGGCGAGCAACAATAAAGTCTGTGCGGTAGCTTTTGAAATTCCCCTTGACTGCATATAAAACAATGCTTCGTCACTCAGCTGACCTGTCGTTGTTCCATGAGAACATTTGACATCATCTGCCCAAATTTCCAATTGGGGTTTTGTATTCATGGTTGCCCGATCAGAGGCTAACACATTTTTACAACTTTGAAATGCATTTGTTTTTTGAGCGTCGGGACGAACAAAAATTTTGCCATTGAAAACACCAGTTGCATTTCCCATTAGGACACCTTTGTATAATTCATTGGATTCGGAATGAGGCATGCGATGATCAACCACAGAATGTGTATCCATTAATTGGCCTTCGCCAGGAATATACAAACCATTCAAATTAGAAACGACCTGTGGACCATCAATGTAAAAATGCAGGTTGTTACGTATATATCCGGCATTGATGGAGAAGGTAAACGCATCGACCAACGAGCTTTCTTGTTGGAATATAAACGTATGATCTACATGTGTTATGTTTTGACCTAAATCCTGATCTTTAATTAAGGTAATGTGGGCGTTTTTTGATACCCAAATGTCTTGCACATAATTCGACAAAATCGCATGACTAGACTCAGAACGTTGTTGTTCAAACCAAGTAATTTCCGAATCCTCCTCTAAATAAATGAAAATTTTTGATTGTACGGCGGTGTCTTGTTGGCCCAAAACGAAATAATGATGCAACAAAGGCTCCGCAATTTTAACCCCTTTCTTGACCCACAATACAGCATAATCAGTAGCTAAAGCTTCATTTAAATCGTACAAAGAATTTTGATCCAAAATAGGATTTCTTGCGTTCCAAACTGATTCGAAAGTAGGATTTTGGGCCATAAATTCGGACACGGACAAAAGAGCAATCCCCTGAGGCAAGGCCCCTTCTGAATGGGTATTCCCGTTTAATGTTTGAATGATAGCACTATGCTTCCAATCAGGCTTAGGGAAATTAACGCTTAATGTTTCAGGCGACCAAAGCCAATTAAACTCATTTAAATGTTTTAAAGAGGCATATTTCCATTCCTCCCATTTGCTGGTGGGAAAACCTTTATCAATAAATTTCCCTAAAGCCAATTGCTGAGCTTGGGTCAATGAATGATTTTGTTTGATGCTATCTACTAATGTTTTCTCTAACATTTTATCTAATCTAAGGCAGAAATAATCCAATCGTATCCTCTCTCTTCTAATTCTAAGGCCAAATCCTTATTGCCTGATTTCACAATCTTTCCTTTATAAAGAACATGAACAAAATCTGGAATGATATAATCCAAAAGTCTTTGGTAATGAGTGACCAAGATGGTTGCATTTTGAGGCGTTTTTAATTTATTGACTCCCTCGGCCACAATACGAAGTGCATCGATATCCAATCCTGAGTCTGTTTCATCTAAAATGGCCAACTTAGGCTCAAGCACAGCCATTTGGAATATTTCATTTCGTTTCTTTTCTCCACCAGAAAAACCTTCATTTAAAGCTCTACTTAATAATGATTGGTCTATGTTCACATAGGCCATTTTTTCTTTGAACATTTTCAAAAACTGGACGGCATCCATGGGATCCTGCCCCCGATAAGTTCGTATTTCGTTGATGGCCGACTTCATGAAATTGGTCGTTGAAACGCCTGGAATCTCAACTGGATATTGAAAAGCAAGAAACAATCCTTCTGCTGCGCGCTCTTCTGGAGCTAATTCTAATAAATCTTTTCCCAAAAAATCAACAGAGCCTTCGACTACTTCATAATCAGTCCTACCCGCTAAAACTGAGGCTAAAGTAGATTTTCCAGAACCATTAGGTCCCATGATCGCATGAACCTCACCGGCACGTACTTCTAAATTAATTCCTTTAAGAATTTCCTTCTCTCCTATTCGAGCATGTAAATTTTTTACTGAAAGCATATCAATTATTTTGCGTAATGAACCACAAAATTAGGTCTAAAAATTTTAAAAACCATAGTTTATTTAGATTCACTCTAAATAAAGACGAATTTTATTAAAAAAATGAATATATTTGCTGAGACAAAATGACTAATCGAACACAGATATGATCACAATTACCGATTTAGCAGCGAGTAGAATCAAAGAATTAAGGTCAAAAGAGGGTTTAACAGAGGAATTCAATATTCGAGTTGCCGTGGAGGGTGGTGGATGCTCGGGCCTAATGTACAATTTAGACTTTGCGGCTGAGCCACAGGCCAATGATATGATTTTTGAGGATAAGGGAGTTAAAGTGATGGTAGACAAAAAGTCCATTCTTTATTTAGCAGGAACGGAATTAGATTTTTCAGACGGCTTAAATGGCAAAGGATTTCAATTCAAAAACCCAAATGCATCGCGTACCTGTGGTTGTGGAGAAAGTTTCTCGATCTAATTAAAATTGAATTTGGGATTGTTTCCCATCTAAAATATAGGGTTTTAATAAGTCAAAAACATGGAATATGGGCAAGCCCATGACCGTATAAAATGAACCTTCTAATTTTTCAATGCCTGCCATTCCGATAAAATCTTGCACTCCATAGGCACCGGCTTTATCTAATCCAAATCCTCCTTTCACGTACCAATCCACTTCCCAGTCGGCCAAAGATCTAAAGGAAACCATGGCTGAATCCGCGATAGACACGGTTTCATTGGGCGTTATAAGCGTAATTCCAGTCACTACTTCATGCGTTTTCGCAGATAATAATTGGAGCATCTCCCTAGCCTCAGATTTATCAGTTGGCTTATTCAAAATTACATTATCCAAAATAACAACCGTATCAGCTGCTAAGATGATCGCATGAGGATTTATATCAGCAAGAACGCGCGCTTTTTTTTCCGAAAGAAAAACGGGTACCTCATTCAAGGGCATGTCAGTTGGAAAAGACTCATCTACATCCGAGGCAACAACCGAAAAGGCGAAACCTGCTTGGCCTAAAATTTCACGCCTGCGCGGCGAATTGCTAGCTAAAATAAGTGGAAAATTTAAACTGAGTGTTGATTGCATATCTCAAAATTAGCCCAAAATATGAGAATTATATTTGTCGGCGAAAAAAAATAATTTAAAATCACTTGTAATTAATGTATAAACATTTAATTTTGTAACATCTAATTAGGTACTATGTCCATTTCAGATGAAATAAAGCAGTCAAGCTTCAAAAATGAGGAAACAAAAGCCGTAATCAATTTGATTTTTACGGGTAATTTCCTTGTACAAAGGCAGCAAGCATTTATGAAACCTTTTGGCATTACGATGCAGCAATTCAATGTACTGAGGATTTTGCAGGGCCAGAAAGGCCAAGCCATCAGTGTGTTATCGATTACAGAAAGGATGCTGGACAAAATGTCCAATGCTTCACGCTTGGTCGATAAACTATTTGCCAAAAAATTAGTTTCAAGAGTACAATGTAAAAAAGATCGCAGGGCGGTGGACGTATACATTTTACCCGCAGGTTCAGCTTTAATAGCTCAAATAGAAGTGCACTTAGATGAATTCGGAAAGCAGATAAGTCAATTAGGAGAAGAAAATTTAAAACAATTAAATGAATTGTTGGATCAATTCAGAGAGAGTATTACTTAACAATTAAAAAACAAATAAATATGTCAATTATCGATTCGCTATCATGGCGTTATGCAGTTAAAAAAATGACTGGGAACAAAGTTTCTCAAGAAAAAGTGAATACATTAATGGATGCAATCCAACTATCTGCTTCAGGATTTGGCTTGCAACCCTACCAAATATTCATAGTAGAAGATGCCGAATTAAAGGCTAAAATTCAACCGATCGCGTATGGCCAACCGCAAATTGTAGAATCGTCTCACCTGCTAATAATGGCCGCTTGGAATGAAGTTACTGCAGCTCACATTGATGCTTATATGGATTTAATTGCTGAAACACGCGGCATGTCTGTATCTGACTTAGGCGACTTCAAAGGAGCCATTGCAGGATCTATGAAATATAAATCAAAGGAACAACAAGCGGAATGGGCTGACCGTCAAGTGTATTTAGCGATGGGAACAGCTTTAGCTGCTGCTGCTGAATTAAAGATCGACACCACGCCCATGGAGGGTTTTATGCCCGCTAAATTAGATGAGTTATTAGGACTAGAGGCTAAAGGGCTACATTCTGTACTTATTTTGGCGATCGGAGAACGCGATGAAGCAACCGATTATATGGTCAACGTGAAAAAAGTCAGAACCCCGAAATCGGAATTGTATGTTCAATTATAACTCATTGTTAATGTAATTCAGAACAGACACTGATTTAACTATTTTTAGAAAGGCTCCTCCCAGGGAGCCTTTTTTTGTGGGCAAAAATGATCAGGTTAGCGATCAAAAATAGTCAAATGCTGAATGAATTAGTCCATTTCAGAATGAGACAAAGGAATCTCATGATTTACATTTACAAAGTCATCGCGAAGACGAAAAATAAATATTTCAACCTTTTAAAATAATAGTAAAATGGAAAACAACATATTTGATTTAAAGCAAATGCAAGCTCAAGAGCTAACATTTGAAGAGTTGCTACAGATTGAAGGAGGAGGATTTTGGCATACACTTGGCGTCATCTTAGGCATCGCAACTGTCATAGTAACAGCCATAGCCATTATTTCAGTTTTAGGCCCATCGGCCACATTAATGGCATTAATATAAACACTTTAAATAAACGGAAATGAAAAATTCAATAGAAAACAGTATTCATTGGCGTGAAATGAATCAAGAAGAAATGTTAGCAATCACAGGTGGAAATTGGTGGTCAGATTTTAAACTTGGTTTTATCGAGGGCTTCAATTGGGCTTGGGGAGTAATTAAAAATACGGCAACAAATACTAAGACAACCCTGACTTTTTAAAAAAATAAGACTATAAGAATCGCATGCATTCTTATAGTCTTTACTCATACCTAAAAACTAAAGCATTGAAAAAACTCCTATTTACTTGCTGTATTTTTATCAATTTGCTGACCCCTCATGTATTCCTTGGCCAACTAATCCATGGGAGAATTATTGACCGAATAAGCAAACAACCACTAATCTATGCCAGTATACAATTAGGTTTAAGAGGAGTCATAAGCTCCCATGAAGGCTACTTTAAAATTTCCATTAAGCCGGCAGACCTTCAGAAAAACAATAAATTAAAGATTTCATTCTTAGGGTATAAGAGTCAGAATTTAAATCTAAATGACGTCAAAGATAATCTAATCGTTGAGTTGGAAACTAAGGAAAACCAATTAGATGAAGTAAAAATCACCAATGGAGCTGAGGAGATTATTAAGCAAGCCATACAAAATTTTAAATTGAATTATGCAAATAAGCCTTACGCCATGTATGGAATTCAAAGTGAAGATTTAGAGGATCAAAATCAGAAAAAAATATATCATTTAAGAGCCGATTTAAAAGCCATCATGCCAAAATTCTCTTCAAGAG
>CANHXO010000011.1 GCA_947464595.1 Cytophagaceae bacterium | reverse complement strand
GATATGGCCATCAATCATATCGTTTCCACTTCCTTAAAGTATCAAACTCAATTGGTAGAAAATGTAAAAGGGCAGAAAGAAATTGGCATTGACCCACAGTATTTTGCGCCAACGATCGAAATGATTAAAAAGATATCTGAATATACCTCCACGATTGTTCGTTTGCAAAATGAAATGACAGAGGCTAGAAAAACAGCAAATAACCTTGAGAATCTGGAAGAAAGGGCAACCATGTATGGAATCAATGTAAAAGGATTCTTTGAGGAAATCCGATATGCGGTAGATAAATTAGAACTCATTGTGGATGATGATGAATGGCCATTACCGAAGTATAGAGAGTTATTATTAATCAAATAGCCAATAATCCACATGTTGAAACAAGATAATCCAGGATTTTTAGCTGAAGAAATAGCTAACTTAAAAGCTTTGTGTGCAGCTGAGAACAAATCATTCATTGTCATTGATGATGAAGATTTACCGATGGGAAATTATAAGGAAATGGTCCACATTCAATTTGTAGGCACATACAAAGAGAGGGAAGTTGTTTACGATGCCATTCTTTGTACACTTCAATTACATTACTCTAGTACCATCTATGAGGAAGCTGAGCGGGAGGCTATAGAGCAGTTTCCACTTTATGTACCGATAGAAAATAGAGATGAGACCTATGTGGCCAACGAAGCACTTGATGATGAAGTGGAAATGATGATTTTAGAAATCATCGATGAAATTGAAGAAAACGATGACATCAAAGTTAGCGAGTATATTGAACTAGATGAGGATTTTGATTTCGGAATAAGCTTAGAAGCAGCGCTTTATGTAGCTGCCTTAGAAGAAGAAGTCATTGAGAAATTCATTTCAGATTTCAATTCAAACAGCCTCAAACTTGACACATCCTTATATTCATTTAAAACGGAAGAATAGTAAATGAGTTGTCCGGTTTTCTATGCTTCAGAACCAGAATTAAAATCCGGTTTAAGTGAAGATGAATCATTTCATGCCTGTAAAGTTTTACGTTTAAAAACGGGTGATCAAATCCATCTATTAAATGGGAAGGGGAAACGCTATCAAGCAGAATTAGAAAATGTTGATTCAAAGAAGACAACTTTCAAGTCCTTACAAATTTTAGAGGAGATTAAAAGTCAAGATTTCACTCTATCACTTTGGGTCGCGCCAACCAAGCAAATGGAGCGAATGGAATGGATGGTAGAAAAGTGTACGGAACTAGGCATTCATTCCATAGGTTTTTTTCATTCCAGGTATTCTGAAAGGAAGGAAATTAAATTAAATCGATTAGAAAAAATAGCTGTATCTGCGTTAAAACAATCAAAAAATTTATTTTTACCCGAGATTAAACCGATGATTTCCATCAAAGAAGTGATTAAATTTCCGGTTAATCAAGACTCATCCAATCAATATTTATTTGCGCATATAGCTGATCCAGTAGACCCGCCACTTTTTACTGTTTTTCATAAAAACATCAATTTAAATATTCTAATAGGTCCTGAAGGTGATTTTTCAAAAGAAGAAAGTGATTCTTTGATCGCAGCCCAATGGTTACCCTTTAGCCTAGGTAAGGCAATTTTACGAACAGAAACGGCCTGCATTGCTGCCACACACAGTATCCATTTATTACATGCGCTCCATGAATAAAGCATTAATCTTGTGTTTTTTATTGGTTAGCCCTACTCTTTGGGGTCAAATAAAATTAGCCAAAGTGAAATATTCTGGGGGAGGAGATTGGTATGCCAATAAAACTTCATTGCCCAATTTGATTAATTTTTGTAATTCAAATCTGCCGCTAAAACTTTCAAGCACGCCTGAAACCGTTGAATTATCAAGTAAACAATTATTCAATTATCCATTTATTCACTTAACTGGGCATGGAAACGTTATTTTCAATGATTCAGAAGTAAAGAATTTAAGAACTTATTTACTGGGCGGAGGATTTCTGCACATTGATGATAATTATGGATTAGATGCGTACATAAGACGAGAAATGAAAAAAGTATTTCCTGCTTTAGATTTTGTAGAATTACCATATTCACATGCCATTTACCATCAGGCTTATAATTTCCCAAAAGGTTTGCCCAAAATTCACGAACACGACGGAAAGCCTGCACAGGGTTTCGGTTTGATTTTCAAAGGAAGGTTAATCTGTTTTTATTCTTATGAAAGTGATTTGGGAAATGGGTGGGAAGATGTAGGTACCTATACAGATCCAGTTGAAAAACACCAAGAAGCTTTAAAGATGGGGGCCAATATTATCCAATACGCGTTTAGCAATCCATAAGTATGATAAAAATCAATTATTAAAAAATAAACAAAACAATAAGAGTGTCAAATTGCTTATTATATTTGTAATCAAATTTTAAACTGAAAAAATGCAATTAGTTCTTCCGGCTTTTATCATACATTGGTACATATCCTTATTTAGCCAAACCTTTTTTCTTCACCGTTATTCAGCGCATAAAATGTTTGTCATGAGTAAATTTTGGGAGAAATTCTTTTATTTCTTGACCTACTTATCTCAAGGATCCTCATTTTTAAGTCCTAGAGCCTATGCAATCTTACATAGAATGCACCATGCTTTTTCAGATACCAAGAAAGATCCGCATTCGCCTATGTTTTCTAGCAATGTTTTTACGATGATGTGGAAAACAAAAGATATCTACAATGCCGTTTTAAACCGAAAAAATAATATCGAAGAACGATTTGAACACGATTATCCGGTTTCTAAAACCATTGAAAAGATCGGAGATTCTTGGATTTCTAGAATTGGTTGGGGTGTGGCTTATGCATCTTTATACATCATTGCCTTTATTTACTTTGATATGCATTGGGCATTTTTTCTATTATTGCCTGTGCATTTCTTAATGGGCCCTGTACATGGAGCCATCGTCAATTGGTCTGGTCATAAATATGGCTATCAAAATTATGACAACCATGATCATTCAAAAAATTCTTTAGTATTTGACGTGCTGATGATGGGAGAATTATTTCAAAACAATCACCACAAATTACCTAATCGAGTGAATTTTGCCACCAAGTGGTTCGAATTTGATCCTACCTATCCACTGGTTAAACTATTAACGTGGCTGAAAATAATAAAGCCTAACATAAAACCAGCGGACGCTAAGTTTTGATTTTGTAAAAGCCCTTTAACGAGGGCTTTTATATTTCTTTAGGGAAGTTGAATTTTTCTAAGTAATCTGAAACTCTTTTTAAGAAACCACCTCCTAGGTTACCATCAATTATACGGTGATCATAGGAATGAGAAACAAACATCTTTTGGCGGATTTCGATGGAATCACCTTCTGGCCGACTCACTACTGACGCTTTCTTTTCAATTAAGCCAAAAGCTAAAATGCCAACCTGAGGTTGGACAATAATAGGAGTGCCCATTAAGTTGCCAAAAGAACCTATATTAGAAATTGAAAAAGTACCCCCTTCTAAGTCGGCTGGCTTTAATTTGTTTAACCTTGCGCGATTTGATAGGTCATTTACTTTTTTTGTTAATTCAACTAAAGATAATTTGTCCACTTCATGGATAACGGGAACAATTAAATTGCCATTGGGCAATGCAACTGCCATTCCTATGTTTATTTGGGCATGTTGGACAATAAAATTCCCTTCTACAGAAATGTTCATTCCTGGAAAATCCTTAATCGCCATCGCTGTAGCCATAAATAACAAAGGCGTATAGGTAATGGGCTCATGATACTTTTCTTGAAATTTAATTTTATTTTTCTCACGCCATTCAACCATAGCAGTCATATCTGTTTCCAAAAATGAGGTAACATGGGGAGAAATTCTCTTGGAATCGAGCATTCTTTCGGAGATCATTTTCCTCATGCGATCCATTTCAAATACCTCATCACCAGGTAAACGCAAACCCGTTCCTTGGCTCAACGTACCTGAGGCTATGACTCTTTTTGAATTTCGAATGGCAATGTAATTCAACACATCCTTTTTAGTCACTCGATTATCTAAACCTGAGCCGACAATTTCACTAAGTTCTCGTTGAGATACTTTTTCTTGTTGGCATATTTGTTTAATCAACGGAGAAATCCAAGGATTAGCTTGTCCTGAATTGGGGTTAAAACTGCCCAACGATAAATCTGTCAAATTAGAAAGAGCTTGATCTTCAATAATGGAATAGGTATCGAGATTTTTTTCCGTTATACTTGAATCTTGGGTAACGACGGCATCGATTATGCATATGGGTTTTCCTATTTCAGCAATGCTTCCTACGGGTACTAAAATCTTTTTTAAATAACCAGCGATTGGAGAGGGTACTTCGGTGTCAATTTTATCGGTTGCTACTTCAACAATAAATTCATCAGCTTCTACATAATCACCTGGCTGTTTTAACCAATTTAAAACAGTAGCTTCCATGATACTCTCACCCATTTTGGGCATTATTATTTCCGTTGTAGCCATAATGCTAAGATAAATCTTTTAATAAATATCGCCTAATCAAATTCAATGAATTCAAAGAGGTCATATGTATATTTTGTAAACGATTACCACCTAATTGTAATTTTCTTGTAATTACCTCATCTTCTGATGCTAAAGCAATCCATACTGTACCCACAGGCTTATCTTCCGTCCCCCCAGAGGGTCCAGCAATTCCTGAAGTTGCAATACCAAAATTAACTTTAAATTTTGACCTAATTCCCTTGGCCATGGCAATTACACAAGCTTCGCTCACGGCTCCATCATGCGTTAAGATGGATTCCGAAACTTGCAAAACATCCTTTTTAATTTCGTTGGAATATGCAATCACACCCCCTACAAAATATTCAGAACTTCCTGCCACTTGCGTAAATTGATGTGCAAGATGTCCACCCGTACAACTTTCAGCCAATGCAATGGTAGCCTTATTTTTGATTAATAAATGACCCACTACCTCAGCAATTTCATCCTTTTCATACCCAAAAACATAGGACTTTATTTGTGGGAGTAACAGATTAATTTGATTTTCAACCTCTGAAGTAAGCCATGCTAAATCTTCCCCAAAAGCTGTCAGTCGAAGTTTTACAATGCCAAGAGAGGGCAAATACGCCAGTTTAACATGTTTAGGCAAAGATAATTCCCATGCTTGAATCAAATCCGATAAATAGGATTCCCCAATACCAATGGTTTTTATGACTTTATGGTAAATGATAGGTGTCTTAAAGTGGGAGATAAGTCTTGGAATCACTTCATGCTCCATGATTGCTTTCATCTCAAAAGGAACACCAGGCATTGATATCCATATTACCCCAAATTCATCAAACCACATGCAAGGTGCCGTGCCTTGTTTATTGGGAATAAATTGGGCTTTGGTTGGCAACAATGCTTGGCCTCGATTGATCTCTGTCAATTCGCGTCCTCGCTTTAAGAAAAACTCTGTGACGTCATTCAGCGCTTCCACATGCATTTCTAAAGGGCATTGAAAAAAATCAGCTAACACTTTTTTCGTTAAATCATCTTTGGTGGGACCTAAACCACCTGTGATAAAAACAACATCAGCCCTTGATTTAGCTTCACTCAGAATAGAGGTAATTTCTCCTGCAGAATCACCGATAGAAGACTTTCTTATTGTTTTTATGCCTAATTTATCTAACTCGAAACTGATCCATTGGGTATTTGTGTCCAATATTTGACCATAAAGAATCTCATCTCCAATTGTAATAATTTCTGCTCGAACCATTAAGTTTTCTTACTTTTGTACGAAAATACGGATTATTTGGGATTGAATAACACCCAAGAATTGAAAAAGCACCCATATTAAATGAAACAATCAGAAATAAATTTTAAAATTCAGTTAGATGATCATAATATTCCCGAAAATATTACTTGGTCAGCCACAGATAACCCCAATGAAGGTATTGAAGAAACCAAAGCGATTTTAGTAGCTACGTGGGATCCCTATCATAAAGGGACTTTAACCTTGCCATTATGGACGAAGGATATGGAAGTTTTAGACATGAAACGTTTTTTCATAGAGATTATGGGAACTGTGTCTGAAGCCTCACTTCAAGCCACTGGAGATACCTACTTTTCTCAAGAGATTGAGCAAGTATGTCGCACCTTATCCTCACACCTTCAAAAGGAAATCATCGAAGCTGAAAAAGGCACTAAATAAAAGAGCATGAGATTAATCAAATGTTTGATTTTAGTGACCTTTATTTGTTCATCAACTTTCGGGCAAAAAGGGATTAACTTTATCAAAACGTCTAATTTTTATGTGGCTGTAAACGCCGCTAAACAACAAAATAAATTACTTTTTGTAGAAGCCTATGCTCCTGATTGCCATGTTTGCATGTCATTCAAAGGAACTTTTGCTCAACCACAAGTGGGTGCAGTTTACAATACCAACTTCATCAATTTTCAATTAGATGTCAACAATCCGGACAACCTAGCCATTCTTAAAAAATACAAAATCATTATTAACGCAACGCCTACATTCATTTTCTTTGAACCTAAAACAATGAAAGTGATACAAGTAAAAGCTTTTGGGGAGAAAGATAATTCGGTCATTAGCGTAAATCAAATTGGGCAGAGAGCAGCTAATCCACAAGAGCAAGTGGGTAATTTCCCTAAAAAGTTCAAATCAGGGGATCGCAATCCTGCATTTTTATTGAACTATGCTCAATATGCTAGGATTATGGGAGATACGCTTACTAATATTAAAATGATGAATGAGTTTGCCAAGGTATTGCCTTCCAATCAATATGTCACACAAGGCACAATAAACATTCTTCAGACTGTCATGATGAACCATGACAATGAATTATTTGATTATTTTGTCACCCATTTATCTGAATATAACAGGGCCTTTGATCCTAATATGGTTCGGATGATTTATGAAAACATCTTTCAAATTGTCCTAACTTCTCAAATAAACCATTTGAATTCTACAAGTATAGCTAAGATAAAAAGTCAGATGAAAACTACAGGAATGGACCCCAGTGGTATCATTAGAAGAACGTGGCTGGCTGAAAGCCACTTGTATTTTAAACAGAAAAAAGCGGCTGAAGGAATAAAAGTCATTCAAAATTTAATCAAAGCTTTGCCGAATGCCCCTGGTCCTAAAGAATATCAATACTTATGTGATTACGTTAAGAGTAAAACAACGGATAAAAAGGCTTTGAAATACGCTCAAGCGAATTGGTGCAAATTTGGGCTTCGTTGATTAGCGAAGAAAAGCTCGATAAAGCATCACCAAAACACAAAATAAAAACATCACAATCGAAATTTTATTGATCGTGTGCATGGTTCTAATATTAAAATTAGTCGCTGCGTCCGGTTTAGGTTTCTTAAATACTCGGACAAAATACGTGAATACTTCCGTAAGATTAAATTGTTCTTTAAGTCTGCTCATGATTTAGTTTTCTGGGGCGTCCTTCCAATCGCCGTGATCTTTAATTAATTGAATTAATTCGTCAACGGCTAAATGAGCCGGTACTGATTTTTTGATAACATTTTGGCCCTTATAGAGTGCTATTTTATCTTTACCTGTTCCCACATATCCATAATCTGCATCTGCCATCTCTCCAGGACCATTCACGATACAACCCATAATACCTATTTTTATCCCCTTCAAATGATCCGTTACTTGGCGAATTTTCGCAGTGGTTTCCTGAAGGTCAAATAAAGTTCTTCCACAAGAAGGACATGAGATATATTCGGTTTTTGAAATCCTAACCCGACTTGCTTGCAATGTACCAAAGCTTGTAGAATTACGAAGAGCAAACGTATTTTTCACACCTGATGAAGAAATGAGTATACCATCTCCTAATCCATCGACTAATAAAGCTCCAGCATCAGTGGGCGCATAAATCTGCAATTGTTCATCCGTCACATCCTCATAATCTAACTGAATAATGACGGGACTTGCAATGGCATGTTCAATCAAATCAAAAAATGCCCGCCTAATTTCAGGCATTTTATGTTCATTCATGGAATGTAAAATAAGAATTACATTTTCTGCCGTTTTTAACTTTTCCAACATCCCGATGTCGTCAATTAGACTAGCCGCATTCAATTTAATGAAGTTCGCTGTAGGATGTTGAATGGTTGACGCACACCATTCCTGCCATGAAAATTGGGGATAAATCGTATTTGTTTGATGCGTCAACCAAACAGATGCCGACTGTATTTGCCTTAATCCATTCGGTAGCATGAAATGAACATTCTGATCACCCGTGAAGATATAATCCGCACCTAAATCATTCATTGCCCACTTGTCCGGTTCAGGTAAATAAAAATGCCCTATGGATTTCAAATCATTCATGGACAAATCAGAAACTGAAGAAAAATCAGCAATGACACGAGGTACTTGTTTACCTCCAAAATTTAAAACTTCATTTGAATGACGTCTTTCGTAATAAAAGGGATGAATCGGAGAGTCAAATTGATTTGATTTTCCTTTCCAAGGAGTGATCGGAGAAGATAAACTAAAACGATTCTGCAGTCTACGAACCATTTCTCGTGCCACAGGAATTTCAAATTCTGGATCTTCTGTTAATGATACACGAATGGTGTCACCTAGGCCATCTTCTAATAAAGTACCAATGCCCACGGCCGATTTAATCCGGCCATCTTCACCTTCGCCAGCCTCAGTTACCCCTAAATGCAATGGATAGGCTTTAAATCCCCCTTCCTGCAATTTTTTACTGAGTAGTCTATAGGCTTCCACCATCACTTGGGTGTTGGAAGATTTCATGGACAAAACAATGTTAAAATAATGTTCGTCCTCGCAAATACGCAAAAATTCCAAAGCAGATTCAACCATTCCGAGTGGAGTATCGCCATATCGACTTAAAATTCGGTCAGATAAAGAACCATGATTCGTTCCAATACGCATCGCAGTACCATATTCTTTGCATATTTTCACTAAAGGCAAGAACTTATCCCGAATTCTTTCTAGTTCAGACTGATAAGAAGAGTCCGTATATTCAATGACTTCAAAACGTTTTTTATCCGCATAATTGCCCGGATTGATACGAACTTTCTCTACGATTCTAGCAGCTAATTCTGCTGCATTTGGTGTAAAGTGAATATCAGCGACTAATGGAGTTTGATATCCTCTTAGCCGAAGACCTTTACGTATATTTTCTAAATTTTGTGCTTCCTTAACAGAGGGAGCGGTAATACGTACTATTTCGCAGCCTGCGTCGATCATTCTAATGGACTGATCGATGGAACCTTGCGTATCCATGGTATCGATAGTCGTCATGGATTGAATACGAATAGGAAAATCAGATCCTATGAAAACATTACCTACTTCGACGGGGATCGTATTTCTTCTTTTATATGCATATAGCGATTCAGCATACTTGTTACCCTCAGAAATTAATTTTGAAATTGTCGAATCCGTTGACATACCTTTTTTAAAAATCAAATTTACAAAAAAGCCTCATCAAACATATCATAAGATGAGGCTCTCAAAGATCGATTATATTACCAAGAACTTTTTTTATGCCCAATTGTTGCGTAAAAGTAAATAAAAATGTAGCAAGGAATCATAATGATATAGGCCTTTTGGGTATCACCGATTTGATCTGCAATTTTTCCATAAAGTAGTGGTAGCAAGGCCCCTCCAGAAATCATCATAATGATGAGTGCACTTCCTAATTTTGTGAATTTACCTAATCCTTGAATGGCCAGAGGCCATAATGCAGGCCACATTAATGCATTAGCCAATCCCAATAATGCTAAACATAACACAGAAGCAAAGCCAGTAAAAAGGATGGCGCCGATGGAAAAGAGTACGCCCAAAATCGCAGAATAATTTAAGGCTTTTTGTTGGGATAAGTATTTTGGAATAAAAAGAATTCCTACAAAATAACCTGCAAGCATTCCATAAAGCGTATAAGTGGTAAATATTTTGGCTACATCTTTATCAAAACCCTGTGATACGCCATAATTGATGATAGTATCCCCAGCGATCACTTCAACGCCTACATATAAAAAGAAGGCAACTAAGCCTAAAACTAAATTGGGATAGGACCATACGCTTTCTTTAACAAGTCCAATTTCTTCAACTACTTCCTCTGCTTCAACTTCAGGCAAGCTTGAAAACCAAACCCATATTGCCAAAGCAATGAGAATTAAGGTCATTATGCCATAGGGGGTAATCACTGTGTTGAGTTTTTCATCGCCCACTAAACCTGTGGAGAGGAACAAACCTCCAAAGATAAATTGGCTTAAAATACCTGCTACTTTGTTGCAAATCCCCATCACAGAAATTCTTTTCGCTGCAGATTCACTAGGTCCTAGAATAGTCACATAAGGATTAGAAGCCGTTTGCAATAGTGCTAAGCCCGTTCCGATCACAAACAGTCCAAATAAAAACATGGAATAATTAGCCATTTTAGCCGCAGGTATAAAGAGAAGTGTACCGATAGCCATACATAATAAGCCTAAAGACATGCCTCTTTTAAAACCTGTTTTAGCTAATACCCAAGAAGAGGGTATGGCCATGACAAAATAAGAAATGAAAAAGGCAAAAGTGACTAATAAAGAATCAAAATTATTTAATTGGAATGCGTCTTTGAAAAACGCTATCAATACTGAATTAACCCAAGTAATAAATCCAAATACAAAAAAAAGTATTCCGATCATCATTAAAGGGCCATTGGTAGATTTAGAGGTCGTTGTCATAAAATTTTAATAAGAATCGTTTAGTGCAAATATAGGTTTATTCGTTTTCCATTTACCTCTAGTGAAATCTGGAATTTTGATAGAAGCTGAGTTTTTAGCAATCGATTGCTCAGATAAAGGAGATATTGCCGACCATGCCGCAGCATCATATACGTCGATAGGAGGGGCCACCTTGTTTTTTATGGCTTCAATAAATCCTCTTAAAACAAAATAATCAATGCCACCGTGGCCTGCATTTTCAGCATCCGCTGCATGTGTCTTCCAAAGGGGATGATCATATTGATCTAGATAAGGTTTCGCATCATCCCAACGATGTGCTTTTTTTGATACGCCTTCAAGATAAATGGATTTGTTATCTTCCATCCACAAACCCTTGGTTCCTTGCACTCGAAAACCAAGCGAATAAGGGCGAGGAGAGTTCGTGTCATGAGTAATTAAAATAGTTTCTCCATTAACGCATTTAATCATTGTTTGGACAATATCTCCACAGGTAAAATTCACTTTTGCATTCGGATGATCCGCCCCACCTTTGTTCACAATATATTCATGAAGCCCGAGAGAAGGAGTGGCCATAGAAGTTAAATAAGCAAATTGGTTTCCCCGATTAATATTCAGCATTTCAGCCACCGGCCCTAAACCATGCGTAGGATAAAGATCGCCATTGCGGTCAATGGAATGTTGGGTCCTCCATTTAGCTTCCGAAAATCCTTTTTCACCAAATTCCACCCCTCCACCGTATGCTTGCGTCCCATTATTGAATTTAACTTCTCTCAAATCATGTTGGTAACCACACTGAACGTGATTGAGTGTACCAAACATGCCTTGTCGAACCATATTTAAGGTAGCCAAAACATCCCGACGGTAACACACATTTTCAAGAATCATGCAATGTGAGCCAGTTTTTTCAAACATATTAACCAAATCCCAAGATTCCTGTAATTTGACCGTTGCTGATACTTCCACTCCGGCATATTTTCCTTGTTTCATCACTTCCAAAGCCATCGGAACATGCCATTCCCAAGGAGTCGCTATGACTACTCCATCAATATCAGAGCGTTTGGCTAAGTTTTCAAAATCAGTATCATTCTTGCCATAGAGGGCTGGAGAAGGCCTACCCTTATCAGAAATCATTTTCTTGGCTATGGCAATGGCTTTAGGATCTACATCACAAATAGCTACTATTTCCACATCGGTCCGATACATGGCCATTTCCAAATGATTTTGCCCACGAAGACCCACACCGATGAAACCTAAACGCACTTTTGTTTGTTTGGTAGGTATTCCTTTTAAAATAGTGGGAAATAGAGCTGTAGAAGAGGTATAAATAAGGGAATTAGTTAAGAATTTCCTTCGTTTCATTTAATTTATTTTAGGTTTTACGATATAGATTAGAAATTTAATTAAAATACTACATTAAATTTATAAGATTTTTAAAAATAATGATGTCTCATAAAGTAAGCGTTTTCAGAAAAGAACATTTTAATGCAGCCCATCGGTTACATAATCCCGATTGGTCTGTAGAAAAAAACAAAGAAATTTTTGGTTTGTGTAACAATCCGAACTTCCATGGACATAATTATGAATTAATTATTCAAATTACTGGAACAATTAATCCAGAAACTGGTTATGTCATCGATATGAAAGATTTATCGAACTTGGCACAGGAGGAAGTGGTTAAAAAATTTGATCACAAAAATCTTAATTTAGATGTACCCGAGTTTAAAAATTTAAATCCATCTGCTGAAAACATAGCGGTGGTTATTTACCACAAATTAAGAGTTAAAATTGCCGCTGAGTTAGACTTAAAAATTAGATTATATGAAACAGAAAGAAATTTCGTTGAATTCCCTGCTTATTGATTCCGATCGCTTCTTATTAACAGATGAAGAAATTGGTGATAATCATGTAGCCACCTCAATAGATACCCCTATGAGGGAGGATGCATTTGATCTTTCTGATCAAGAGAAAATCAAAATAATCGAAGGCCATTTTAAAGAAATCATGCTCACCCTGGGTCTTGATTTAAATGATGACTCGTTAAGAGGTACGCCAAAAAGAGTGGCCAAAATGTATGTGGAAGAGATTTTCAGCGGTTTAAATCCTGAAAATGAACCCAAAGTAGCTATGTTCGAAAATAAGTTTGGTTACCATGAAATGCTAATCGAAAAGAATATTAGTTTTTATTCAAATTGCGAACATCATTTTGTACCGATCATAGGAAAAACGCATATTGCTTATATTTCATCAGGAAAAGTGATTGGACTTTCTAAATTGAACCGCATCGTTCAATTTTATGCTAAAAGACCTCAAGTACAAGAAAGGCTAACGATTCAAATTGCGAAACATTTACAAAAGGTATTGAATTCTGAACATGTAGCCATTTTTATTGATGCTAAACATCTTTGCGTGTCCTCAAGGGGAGTAAAAGATGATGCTACTTCTACCATTACTTCTTACTATGGAGGTAAATTTCAAGAGGAAAATACTAAACGGGAATTTCTAGGATCGATTCAATCATAAGATGGGTAAATATGTCGTTGTCGGTGGAAGCCAAGGAATTGGCCATTCCATTGTTGCCAATTTAATTTCACAAGGCCACCAGGTAATTAATCTGTCTAGAAATCCTAGTGATGTACCAGGAGTGGAGAATTTCCAATTCGATGCGTTAGAATCGAATGAGGGTATATATAACACCATTCAAGGTTCCTTAGATGGTCTCGTGTATTGTCCAGGAAGTATCAACTTAAAACCTTTCGGTCGATTAACCAGTGTAGATTTTGAAAAAGACTTTCAAATAAATGTTTTAGGTGCAGTTAAAGCGATTCAAGGATTTTTACCGGCTTTAAAATCATCTCCAACATCATCCATTGTTCTTTTTAGTACCGTAGCCGTGCAAACAGGAATGGGGTTTCATGCTTCCATTGCTAGTGCTAAAGGAGCCATTGAAGGATTGACTCGGTCACTGGCCGCCGAACTTTCTAGTGCTAAAATAAGAGTGAACGCCATAGCGCCCAGTTTAACACAAACTCCACTGGCCAACGCCCTATTAAATAGTGACGAAAAAATAGAAGCAGCTGGAAAAAGGCATCCATTGGGCCGTGTGGGTCAGCCAACAGATATGGCGAATATGGCTCTATTTCTTTTAAATCCAGAAAATGCGTGGATCACGGGGCAAATTTTAAAAGTGGATGGCGGAATGGGAGACCTAAGAGCTTAATCCTTGATCATTAAAGTGCTTTTGATTCAAAGCTAAATTGACTTTATTCCATTCTATTTCTTTGGTAAATGCATGCTTTCTTATTTGGCATTGGCTGATGGGACAGTGTGAGCAGCATTCATCTAAACATGGATCTACATGGACAAATATTTCAATATCGGTCGGCAACACCTGGCCTATCGTCACCTCAAATTCATGAATCTCATCATGAACTCGATTTAAATCCCAATATCTTGGAAGGGTTAGGTGACAGTCAATGTGTAAATCACCGCCATATTGTTGGACTCTAAGGTTATGCAAATCAATCCATTCCTGCTTTTTATTGGAAACAATCCATTGGATCACCTTTTGAAAAACCGCAGGATTGGTTTCATCCATCAGGGCCGCAATGGCCTCTCGAACTAATTTCAAGCCCTGCCAACACATAAAACTTGCAAAAATCAAGGAGGCAACGGAGTCAATCCAAAAAAGGTTAGTTACATAAGTGATGATTAATGCAATGACAACAAAAATACCATTTAAAGCATCTAGTTTAAGGTGTTTCCCGTCAGCGATAATGGCTGGAGAATGAGAATTTTTTCCTTGACTCACTAAATAATACCCAAGAATTCCATTGATAGAAGCTGAACTTAAAGAGATCACGATCCCAAGATCCAAGCTTTTTAACTCGGGATGCGCATATATATGCTGCCATGCATGTAAAAAAATATAAGCAGCAGCTAATAAAATTAAAACTCCCTCTAATCCTGAAGCAAAAAATTCGATTTTTCCATGTCCGTAAGGATGATTTAAATCTCGGGGCAAAGAAGCTAAATAAATCGAATAATAGGCAAAGGCCGCGGCAACAACATTAACAATTGACTCTAAGGCGTCCGTTAATAAGGTAGTAGAACCACTGGCATAGTAAGCATAAAATTTAGCCGCCATGATGGCTAAACTGACTAAAAATGATAAAATGATTAATCGTTGCTTCATTCTTGAATAAAATAGTCTACAAAGATACTATTTTTGCAACATGGAAAATAAAGAGAATCCCTGGAAGACATTAAGCAATACAACCACGTATGAAAACCCTTGGATTAAAATAGAACATCACGAGGTCATCAATCCAAACGGTAACCCAGGTATATACGGAAAAGTATGCTTTAAAAACATCGCTGTATCCATCGTGGCTTTGGATCAAGCGAATTATGTTTACCTAGTGGGCCAACATCGATACACGATTGATGCTTATTCTTGGGAATTGCCAGAAGGAGGTTGTTTAATTTCAGAAAAAGAAAATCCGTTAGACGCTGCAAAAAGAGAACTGTGGGAAGAAACGGGATTAACAGCGCGTTCATGGACGCTTATGGGTGAAATTTACTTAAGCAATTCGGTTACTGACGAAAAAGCGTTTATGTATTTAGCCACCGATTTAAGTCAAAAAATATCAAATCCGGAAGACACAGAAAAACTAGAAATAAGAAAAATACCTTTAGAAGAAGCCATAGAAATGGCTCATCAAGGTGAAATAACAGATTGCCTAAGCGTAGTTAGCTTGTTAAAGGTCCCAAGATTTCATCAATTCTAATTCAGCATAATCAGTTAAATCATATTTAATCGGGACTATGCTGACATAATTGTCGGAAAGTGCATCTAAATCCGTATTGTTATTTAAATCATCATTTTCTAAATTCCCATCCATCCAATAATAGGATTGGCCATAAGGGTCTTTGCGTTCTTCAAAAAATTCTCTATAAACAGCATTAGCTTGTTTTGCTACTTTAATTCCCTTCAACGGAAGTTCAGATTTAGCAGGGAAATTCACATTTAAGGTCAATCCTTTGGGTAAGCCATGAACCAAAACTTGTTGGCATATTTTAATAATATAATCATGGCAATGGCTAAAATCAGCATCAGCACCGAATTCGCACAATGAAAAACCTATCGCAGGAATTCCCTCCATGGCAGCTTCGATGGCCGCTGACATCGTACCTGAATATAGAACTGAAATTGAGGCATTTGAACCGTGATTGATGCCTGATACGACTAAATCAATTTTTCTGCCTTTCAATATTTGATGTTTCCCAAATTTGACACAATCAGCGGGAGTGCCCGAACATTTATAAGAAAGAATATTGGGTCCAAAATCATTTGTTTTACTCACACGAAGGGGCGAGCCCAAGGTAATTGCGTGGCCCATTCCAGACTGATGGGTATCTGGTGCGACAACAACCACTTCACCCATTTCGGACATAATTTCAACTAAAACTCGAATTCCCTTTGAATAGATAGAATCATCATTGGCAATTAAAATAAGTGGCTTTTCTTGGCTCATAACTTTTATATTTGAATGCAATTTACAAATTTGCACGCATAATTAAGACGCATGAAGATTAGGAGAGCATTATTATCTGATATACCCGATATAAAAGAAATAGCGGAAAAAGCCTGGAGGCCTACCTATGATCATATATTGACCGAGGAACAAACAGTCTATATGTTGGATTTAATGTATAATAGCAAAACCTTAGAAAATCAAATCAATGGCGAAATTGCTTATTTTATGGTGGATGAGAATCAAGAAAAGCTTGGTTATTTTGCTGTAGAAAATGTCAATGAACATACAGTCAAACTGCATAAACTCTATTTAGATCCCGCGAAAAAACAAAAGGGCTTGGGCAGTAAAATCATCGAATTTGTTAAGGAATGGGCATTAATGAATAAAAGGAATCACATTATTTTAAACGTAAATAAAAATAATTCATCCATTCAATTTTATCAAAAAATGGGATTTATTATTATCGAAGAAATGATCCTTGATATAGGAAATGGCTATGTGATGGACGACTATGTCATGCAATTACATCTATCGTCATTTCAATTAGACGTTTAATTTGCGCCTCGGGATTTTTAGAAAATTCATGCGTAATCCGATTGGCTAAAATAGCATTTAATGAAATCATTTCATGGCCTAGAGAGGCAGAAAATGCGTAATAAGCAGCTGTTTCCATTTCGATATTGGTGATTGTTTCACCTTCAAATTTTGTCATAGAAACATCTTGTAAAAAAGTAGGTAGCATCGATTTCATTCTGACTGAACGACCCTGCGGAGCATAAAACCCAGGAGCCGTTAAGGTATAGCCCTGCTGAGAAATCTCTGAAAATTGATGGACTAATTTTTCACTTGCCTTTGCACCATAGACTGGAAGTGAATAGTTAATTTGTTGGCACCATGTGGCGAGCGAATTAGTGGCCAACATACTCGTAGATTCGAAACCATAAAATTGGGCTAAATTATCAAAGCCTATTGCTGCTTTAGAAACTAAAAAAGAGTCTACAGGAATATCTGCTTGAATGCTTCCAGAAGTACCTATTCGGATCAAATCTAAACTTATTTTTTGATCATTTGCATAACGTGTTTTAAAATCGATGTTGACCAATGCATCTAATTCATTCAGGACAATTTCAACATTATCAGCTCCAATGCCAGATGAAATAACACCAATAGCTTGGCCATTTAAAAGGCCAAAATGACTGACAAATTCTCTCTTGTGAATTTTATGTTCAATTTTATCAAAATAGTGCGAAACAAAAGGAACGCGCTCAGGATCACCCACAAGAATTAATTTATGGGGTAATTGGTCTGGACGTATATGTAAATGATAGGTACTTCCGTCCGGATTAATAATAAGGTCAGTGGGTGAAAAATAGGTCATTCGCGAATTTATTGATAATTTTCTAAAGAATTAAAAATATGCAAGTTTCAAAAGTAGAAATACATCAAACCATTTTACATATATTGTCTGAATCCATCATCCAAGCCACAAGGGATTATGATTTAGCGAAGGAGTCGCGTGATTCAGATACCAAAAGCAGCGCAGGAGATAAATTTGAGACCGGAAGGGAAATGATGCAGAGAGAAATGGATAAAATAAGTGCGAGCATCGATCAATCCAAAAACCAGCTAAACTTTTTATCAAAAATTAATTTAAATCGGCCGTATTCAATCGTTGACCTAGGTTGTCTCATTATAACTGATCAGGACATTTATTATATATCAATAGGGCTGGGAAAGGTTGAAATCAATGCTGAACTCATCTATGCGATATCCCTAGATTCTCCGATAGGCCAAATATTTAAAGGAAAAAGGGTAGGAGACATCTTAGAATTTCGAGGTAAAACACTTACAATCAATCAATTATTATGAAAAACGAATCTTATTTTTACTTATTACTGTCGATCATTGGAGGAGGTTTTACTTTTTACTTTGCCATGAAAGGAGTGGCCTTTCATCAAGGAAACTTTGATGTAATAGCCTTTATTCAAAGCACTTGGGTAGAAGATGACTATGCCAAAAGTTTAACTTTGGATTTTTGGACGGGCGCTATTGCAGGCACATTTTTCATCTTAAGTGAAGGGAGAAGATTAAAAATAAAATACCACTATCTTTATGTTCTGCTGACGATACTCATTGGGTATGCCTTTGCATTTCCGCTCTTTCTATTTGTACGCAGTAAATATGTAAATCAAGTTTAAGCATGGAAGAATATATTGCTTCTTTTCCAGAGAACACACAAAAGATTTTAAAAGACGTTTGTGAAGCCATCCGCAGTGTGGTTCCAGAAGGCACAGAGGAATTATTGGCCTATGGCATGCCTACTTTTAAATACAAGAAAAACTTGGTGCATTTTGCGGCATGGAATAATCATCTGGGATTTTATCCAACGCCAAGCGGAATAAAAGAATTTCAGGAACAGCTATCGATTTATGAGGGTGCGAAAGGATCCATAAAGTTCCTTTACAGCCAGCCTATTCCCATCGATTTAATTAAAGAAATTGTTGAATTTAGAGTCAAAGAAGTCATTAGTAAGACCCAATGAAAATTACCTCATTTTCTTTTTCTCAATTTTAAGATTTCGCCCAAAAGATTTAAAGCCTAATTCGGGTGAATAACCGACAGACTGTTTCGAATAATATCCTTTTTCGTTATAGGGGCGTTTCCTTGGATGTTCTTTACATGTTAGGGAACATGCTCCTTCCATTTCCTTCAAACACGTAGGACAAATAGCTAAATGCTCATTGCATTCTGGATTAGCGCAGTTGACCATATGGTCTGATAAAGATTCACAAACATGGCATTTTGATATCACCTCAGGATTTACAGAATTAACAAGGGTGGCCACTCGGTTGTCAAATACATAGCAAGAACCATCAAAATCCTCACCACCTTCCTCTAAACCATACTTAATAATTCCACCGTGTAATTGGTATACATTCGTGAATCCTTTTTCCAATAAATAAGCACTTGCTTTTTCGCATTTAATCCCCCCAGTGCAATATGTAATCACCTTTTTATGCTTCAAATGGTCAATTTCGTGCACATGATCTGGTAAATCTCGTAGATTTTCCATATCAAAGGTATACGCTCCTTTAAAACGGCCAAGTTCATGTTCATAATTGGATCGCATGTCGACTAAAACAACATCGGGATCATTTTTGAGCATGTTTTTAAACTCAGCAGGTCTTAAATGTTTGCCAGTTCGTTCTAATGGATTAACTGGTAGTTCAGAATGGACAATTTCATTCTTTACACGAACGTGTAATTTGGCAAATGTATGTGATTCATGCGCCTCAATTTTAAAATCAAAATCAGTACCTTTGAAAATCGGGTCTTGATTTAGCCACTGCATGTACTTCTCACAATCGGCATTTGTTCCGGATACGGCACCATTCAAACCCTCTTTGGCCACGATAATGCGACCTAAAAGATGATTTTCAATGCAAAAGAGGTGATGCTTTTCCCTATACGATTCTGGATCGGCTATCGGGGTATAGTTATAATAAAGCAATACACTGTAAGGTTTCATCTTCAACATGATTTACAGATTAAACAAAAAAGTGACGATGGGGAGATTCGAACTCCCAAACCTTAACGGCACTACCACCTCAAGGTAGCGTGTCTACCAATTTCACCACATCGCCAAAACGGTTAGCAAAATTACCAATAATTTACTTACTTGCCAAGAATTCAAAATACACATAATTATTTATTAAAATGGCTTTAGAACTAAGCGGAAAATTAATCAAAAAATTACCTGAGGTTACAGGAACAGGTAAGAATGGTACAAATTGGATCAAGCAAGAATTTGTTCTTGAAACACAAGATCAATATCCTAAAAAGGTTTGCATGTCAGTTTGGGGAGATAAAACACAAGATTTGGGCCCTGTGCAAGAAGGTGAAATCGTGAAAGTTCAATTTAATGTAGAATCCAGAGAATACAATGACCGCTGGTATACGGAAATTAGAGCTTATAAATTAGATCGTACTGGATCAAGTCCTAGCGTACCTCCAAATGTTGAGCCAAGTCCAGCTGGCGGATATCAATTTCCTCCATTAGCCACAGAAAGTGGCGATGATTTGCCTTTTTAAATAAACGCGATTAAATATAACATCCATCGGTCATTGGGTTTCTCAAGAATTCAATGACTGATTTTTGTTTGATGGAATAATTTTTTTTCCATCGCCTGATGAAGAATATCCGCTTCCATAAAAGTATCTCCATAGGCCGTAAAACCTAATTTTTCATAGAGGGGTTTTACACTGACTTGCGCATGCAAATAAAAATAATTGGTATCGGTGTAAGTGTTTTGAGCAAAGGCCAACAAATGATTTAGTAGTATAGTTGCATAGCCTTTGCCTCGAAATTGGCTCAGTGTCGCTATTCGTTCTATTTTAATGCCTTTATCGGTTTTACGAATTCGACCAGTAGCCACTGCCAACGCGTTTTCAAAGAGTAAAAAATGTCGGGCAACGGCATCCAATTCGTCAAATTCTTCCGAGGGCAAACATTTTTGTTCATGAACAAATACCTCTGTTCGAATGTCAAAAACCTGCTGAATAAATGCTGGATTAGTGGCCTCTACAATTTTGATGTTGGCCATTTTACTTAGATTGCTTGCCATAAGCTTCGATAATCTCACGAACTAGTCGATGGCGAACGACATCTGATCCATCGAGTTCGACAAAAGCAATTCCTTCTATTCCACCAAGAATCCGTTCAGCATCTCCTAAGCCAGAGGTTTGATTCTTAGGTAGATCGACCTGAGATTTATCACCGGTGATGATTGTTTTGGATTGAATTCCCATTCGAGTTAGGAACATTTTCATTTGCATGGAAGTGGTATTTTGCGCTTCATCTAGCAAAATAAATGCCTTATTTAATGTCCTACCTCTCATATAAGCCAAAGGAGCAATTTCGATTGTCCGATTTTCCAAATAGAATTTAAGCTTCTCTTGCGGAATCATATCGTCCAATGCATCATAGATTGGGCGTAAATAGGGGTCAATTTTTTCCTTTAAATCACCTGGTAAGAATCCTAAATTTTCACCGGCCTCGACGGCAGGTCGAGTAATGATAATTTTCTTAACCTCTTTATTTTTCAAGGCTTTAACGGCCAAGGCTACTGCGGTATAGGTCTTACCGGTACCTGCAGGCCCAATAGCAAAAACGATGTCATTTTTGGAAGCTGAATCGACTAATTTCCTTTGATTAGGGGTTTTTACCTTGATAACAATCCCTTTATTTCCAAAAAGCAATACATCCTTGTCGTCCACCCAAGGCGTGACCTTTTCTTCTCCTGTCGGGTTTAAAACACCCTCAATAAATAATGTCATGTGTTTAACACTCAGCGTACTATGAGATTCTAAGTGTGCGATACATTGATTTACAATCGCTTCCACCAGAGAAATTTGATCATCAGAACCTCGAATTGTGAGTTGTTCCCCTCTAGCTATAATTTTAGTTTGAGGAAAAGCATTCATTAATGCTTGAAGATTTGTGTTTGAGACCCCCAAAAAATCAATTAAGGAGATGTCTGCTAAAGAAATAATTTTTTCTAACAAGAAGGATTACGTTAATGATGAATGAAAACACTAAAATATAAAATAATTGAAATTTTAATAGAATCAGAAGATGATATTTTTGATAAATTATCGTAAAATTGTACCTATGGAATCCAACACACCATCCTCCATTTTTAAAAAGGGAAATCAGCAAGCAAATACGGCTAATCGTACGAATATGCCTCAAAGGCTTAGTGATATGGGTTTGGGGAAATTACCTCCACAAGCCTTAGACTTAGAAGAAGCACTTTTGGGAGCACTTATGCTGGAGAAAGAGCCTTTAGCGAATGTGATTGAGTTGTTGAAGCCAGATACTTTTTATAAAGAAGCACATCAAAAAATATTTGGGGCCATTCAGGCTTTATTTCAAGCCTCACAACCTGTTGATTTGCTCACCGTTAACAATCATTTAAAATCGAATGGTGAGTTAGAAAAAGCGGGCGGTACAAGTTATTTAGCACAATTGACCTCTAGAGTAAGTTCAACATCCAATGTTGAATTTCATGCGCGTATCATCATTGAGCAATACATTAAAAGACAGTTGATTCATATCTCCTCTGAAATCCAAAGACAATCGTACGAGGACACTTCCGATGTTTTTATGATTTTGGATCGAATGGAGCAAGAATTATTCACCATAGCCGAGTCCAACATTCGTAAAAATTACGAAAGTATGTCGGACATTTTGAAAAAGGCTGTGGAGGAATTAGAAAAGAAACAACTGCAAAAGAGTGGCTTAACAGGAATTCCATCTGGTTTTACCGATTTGGACCGATTGACTTCTGGTTGGCAAAAACAAGAATTAATCATCATCGCCGCAAGACCCGGTATGGGAAAAACGGCTTTTGTCGTTTCAGCTTGTCGAAATGCAGCGGTTGACTTCGGGCATTCAGTAGCCTTATTTTCGCTTGAAATGTCGGCGGTCCAATTGGTCAACAGGATTATCTCTGCTGAAGCAGAAATAGAAGCGGAAAAAATTAGAAAAGGGAAATTGGAAGCACATGAGTGGCAACAATTGCACTCAAAAATAAAGACATTATTTGACGCTCAAATATTTATTGATGATACACCTGCTCTATCCATTTTAGAGTTAAGAGCGAAATGTAGACGTTTAAAAGCGCAAAAAAACATCGAATTAATTGTGATTGATTACTTGCAATTAATGACTGGGGATTCCTCCGGAAAAGGACCTTCAGGAAATAGAGAGCAAGAAATTGCACAAATTTCAAGAGCCTTAAAGCAATTGGCCAAAGAATTAGATGTACCGGTTATTGCCTTATCGCAATTAAACCGGTCTACGGAGACCAGAGGAGGAAATAAGAAGCCCCAACTTTCTGACCTTCGTGAATCAGGAGCCATTGAGCAAGATGCGGATCAGGTTATGTTTATTTATCGCCCAGAATACTATCAAATTACCCAAGATGATCAGGGGAACTCTTTGGTGGGCATGGGTGAAATCATCATGGCTAAAAACCGTTCCGGTTCATTAGAAAATGTGTGGTTGAAGTTTATTGGTAAATTCACCAAATATTGTGATTTGGATTTCCAGCCTTTTGGCAATCAAGATGGGTCTCAAAATCATGTGCTTAGTGCCCTAGGAGATCAGACATCCAGTTTCGAACAGCAAAAAAATGAATCTTCCGTCTTCAAATCAAGTAAAATGAATTTACCTCCAGAAGATTATGATCCTTTAAATACACCGTTCTAAAAAGCGAATTTCTTTCAAATAAAAAAGACGAGCTAACAACTCGTCTTTTTTTATCAGCATCTATTACAAAAACTAATTTAATTAGGAAGTTCTTAATCTTAACCTGACGATATTTTCTACATGGTGTGTTTGGGGAAACATATCGACTGGGTGAACCACATCTACAGCATATGCCACATCCAATAAAGCTAAATCTCTAGCTTGCGTAGCGGGATTGCAACTGACATAGACAATTGTTTTAGGCAAAACCTTTAAAATTTGAACGATAACTTCTTCATCCATTCCTGCCCGAGGAGGATCTGTTATGATGACATCAGGCTTGCCATGTATGGCGATAAATTCCTCAGTCAAAACACGTTTCATATCACCAGCAAAAAAAGAGGCATGCTCAATTTTATTCAATTTTGCATTGATGTGCGCATCGGCCACTGCCATCTCGACGTATTCCAAACCTACTATTTTAGAGGCTTGATTAGCCAAAAATAAACCGATGGTTCCTGTCCCAGAATATAAATCATAGACAATCTCTGATCCTGTGAGGCCCGCGTATTCACGAACTAATTGGTACAAGCGAATCGCTTGTTTGGAGTTAGTTTGAAAAAAAGACTTGGGGCCAATTTGGAAGACTAACTCCTCCATTTTTTCTTCTATGAAGGCTTTTCCATGATAACAAATCACCTCAAGATCATGAAAGGTGTCGTTCCCTTTTTGGTTTATCACATAATTTAAGGAAGTTATCATCGGAAATTCAGCTTGTAAAAAAGCCATCACTGATTCGATCTCTTGTTCGCTGGCATAGACAAACTGAACCGTAACCATCCACTGTCCTATAATCGTATTCCGAATGATCAAATTCCGTAAAGCACCTTCCTTTTGAAATTTCAATTCGTAAAATGAAATATTGTTTTTTTCTGCAAACTCGAAAACACTATTTCGAATGGCATTGGAGGGATCGGGTTGTAGATAACAATGATCCACAGCTAATATTTTATCAAATCTTCCCGGAACATGAAATCCTAAGGCATTCAATGATCCTAAATCATCAGATCCAATTTCGTTGTTCGTAAGCCAACGAGCCGATGAAAAAGTGAATTCAAGCTTGTTCCGATAATAATAAGCTTCATCAGAGCCAAGAATAGGCATGAATTCAGGAAGGGCCACTTTGGCAATTCGAGTTAAATTGTCTGAAACCTGTCGAGATTTGAAGGCCAATTGGGATTCATAGGAAACATGTTGCCATTTACAACCCCCGCAAACCCCAAAATGAGCACAAGGTGCATCGACACGATGGGACGAAAGGGCTTGAATATTAATGGCTTGGGCTTGCTTAAACTTCTTTTTGGACTTTAAAATCCGTAAATCGGCTATATCACCAGGAGCGACAGGCCCTTGAACAAAAATAATTTCATCATTTATTTTAGCGATGCATTTAGCTTCTGCAGCAAAGTCTAAAATTGGTATTTGTTCTAAGACAACAGGAATTCTCTCTTTCTTTTTACTCATTTACATTAAAATATCTGCGAAAATACGGCTTTATATGTGCAAGCCAATCAAAACTATTAACTTCGTTCTAAATTTTTTCTTATGAATAACAAGGTTATTATCATTACAGGGGGTTCTTCAGGCATAGGGAAAGCACTAGCTGAGCAATATGGCCAATTAGGTGCTCAAATCGTGATCACAGGCAGAAATAAACAAAAACTCCAAGAAACAACAACAGAATTAAAAAAGACAGGAATTTCCATCGTGGGAATTCCTTGTGATAGTAGTATAGAAGATGAAACCCGATGGATGGTCAAAACGGTGGTTGACCAATTTGGAAAAATTGACCTATTGATTAATAATGCTGGGATTTCGATGAGGTCTATGTTTGAAGAGGTTCAAATGGACGTTCTTAAAAAAGTCATGGACATCAATTTTTGGGGCACGGTGTATACCACGCATGCCGCGCTTCCTTATTTAAAGGAATCAAAAGGTGGTATTATTGGAATTTCATCCATCGCTGGTTTTCGTGGTTTACCTGTTCGATCCGGGTATTCGGCTTCAAAATTTGCGATGAATGGTTTTTTAGAAGCATTAAGGACAGAATTGCTACATTCAGGTGTGCATGTGTTGATCGCTTGTCCAGGATTTACGGCTTCCAACATTAGAAATGCATCCCTTAATTCATCGGGGAATATCACCGGGGAAACCATGAGAGAAGAAAACAAAATGATGTCGGCAGAGGAGGTAGCTAAAAAAATTATACACGCGTACCAACAAAAGAAAAAGACTTTGGTGATGACTTTTCAAGGAAAATTAACTGTCTTTTTAAATAAATGGATGAATGGATTTATGGATACATTGGTCTATAATTCTTTGAAAAAAGAACGTAATAGCCCATTAAAATAAAGCCCTGATAGATATAATCTAACAGGGTCTTAAACTCTTTAACTTACCACTCTATGAACTTAACAAATTAAAATCTTCCTTTTTCTGAAGAAAATAGGGGGTTGCTGCTTCAAATTCATTCATTAGCATCAAAAAGTACTTGCGCTCAAAAACTAAAAACTTGCAATCAACCAAAGTC
The DNA here is from genome assembly GCA_947464595.1 of Cytophagaceae bacterium. Classification (GTDB taxonomy): domain Bacteria; phylum Bacteroidota; class Bacteroidia; order Cytophagales; family Spirosomataceae; genus Aquirufa. The sequence continues at coordinate 13,126 of CANHXO010000011.1, read as the reverse complement.
TGCATGCTGCAAGTGTAATTTTTTCCATCGATTGCCTCTTCAATTCCGATAAAACAAGGTATATCAATAACCCTTGATTGAATTTTGCCTGTGGACCAATGAATGGATAAACTTCCTTCTTTTAAAAAAAATACAAATTCTGCTTTTTGCCCCTTTCTAAAAATATGTTCATCTGATAAATACTTCATCTCAATTCCACTAGCCAATATTTTTTTCTCCGTATCTAAAAAGGTGTCTGCCATTTGAATTTATTCTATCCACCAACCTTCTTAGGTTAATTCGCAGACGAAAATACATGGCTTTGCGAAATAAAAACCTAACATACATCAGTTTTACGATTGCGTTTTGTCAAGAAATTAAATACGCTGATTCAGCAAATTTGTTTAAAATTTTATGAATGAATTTAATTGCTGCCACTCAGAAACCCATCATCACTGATTCCCATTGTTTCCATTGCGGAGAGTTGAATCAAGCTAATTCAATCATTTATCAAAAGCATTCTTTTTGTTGTTCAGGGTGCCAACAAGTTTATCAATTATTATCAGATCATTCCTTAGAAGATTATTATGCATGCGATGTTGTCCCAGGAAGATCTCCCCATGAGCAGCGATTTGGTTTTTTAGATCATCTCATTTTTAGAGAAAAACTAATCACTTTTTCGAAAGGGGGAATTTCAAAAGTGACATTCAATCTTCCTGGAATTCATTGCAGATCCTGTTTATACTTATTAGAAAACCTGCATAAGCTAAATGCAGCCATTTTAAAAACCAACTTAAATTTTACCAAAAAAGAACTTAGTGTTTGGTTTGAAGAATCTGAGATTTCTTTAGGGGAGTTGGCCAACTTCCTAGCCAGCCTTGGTTATGAGCCTTTTATAGATTCGGAAGAATCAAAAACGAGCCGACATCAAAATTTAAAGGAAGAAAATGCCTTGTTTATGAAGTTGGGCATTGCCGGGTTTTGTGCAGGAAACGCCATGCTGTTTAGCTTTCCTGAATATTTGGGCATCGAAGATGGGGAACTTAAACACCTTTTTGGATATTTAAACCTTTTCTTAGGGACCATAGCTGTCTTTTATGCTGGTTCAGATTACTTTAAAAATGTTTGGTCCCACCTAAAACTAAAGAAGATTACCATTGAACTTCCTATATTATTGGGCATTTTAGTGGGTTATTCTAGAAGTGTTTATGAAATTCTAACTCATACAGGTGCTGGTTATATAGATTCGGTTTCAGGCTTATTATTTTTTTTATTGATAGGGAAGTGGTTCCAACAAAAATCATTTGATTTTCTGTCATTTGAACGCAAGTATACTTCCTACTTCCCTTTGACTATCACTAAAATAGTTCAAGGCTTGGAGGTGTTAGCTCCCCTTCAAGAAATAGCTGTGGGGGATCATTTGGTGATCAGAAACCAAGAAATCATACCGGCAGATGCGATTCTGTATAGAGGCCAATCTCATATTGATTATAGTTTTGTTACAGGAGAAAGTGAAAAAATAAAGATTCAAGTAGGTGATTCCATATATGCCGGTGGAAAACATACAGGCGAAATCGTTGAAATTGTCATCATTAAAGAGCTTAAACAAAGCTATCTAACGCAGCTTTGGGAGGAACAAGTCTTCAAAGACCCTCTTCACAAAACGGAAAATTGGGAGAACTTTGCCAATAAAGTTGGGATATATTTCACCTTCGGATTAATGAGTCTAGCCCTAGTAGTGGGAATCTATTGGCTTATTAATGACCCAAATAAATGGCAAAATTCGGTCGTCAGTATCTTAGTCATAGCTTGTCCATGTGCCTTAGCCATTTCTTATCCTTTTACTTTAGGTCATGGCATGAGATGGCTGGCCAAATTTAATTTTTTCATCAAAGACACTCAATCGTTAGAAAGGTTGGCACAAATAGATACCATCGTTTTTGACAAAACGGGTACATTAACGCTATCCAATAATGAGGGAGCGAAAGAGCATTTTATTCGGCCTTTGACCCATGATGAATGGTCCAACCTGTATTCATTAGTCCAACAATCCACCCATCCAATAGCTAGACAGACTAAAAAATGGATACAGAACATAGGTTTTGCTCAAATGACTAAAGCGGAAATGTTTAGTGAAATTTCTGGAAAAGGCTTAGAGGCTTATTTTAATGGGATTCAATATCGGGTTGGATCTGCACCATTTACTGGACATTCATCTAAAACAAAGAACATGTACCAAATTTCAGAATCTCAGCTCTACCTTCAAATGAATCATGAGCCTTTAGGCTATATTGAATTTCCTTGGGAAAATAGGCCAGGCGTGGAGTGGATGTTGCGCCAACTCCAATCCAATTACAATGTTTATCTACTTTCAGGAGATAAAAAAGAACATGCAACTCATTTATTAGATTGGTTTCCTGCATTAGAATCCTGCCGATTTGAATGCAGTCCGATGGACAAAATGAACTTCATCAAATCCTTACAAGGTCAAGGAAAAAAAGTAGCGATGATAGGGGATGGATTGAATGATGCGGGTGCCATTAAACAGGCACATATAGGCATTGCCGTTTCTGATGATCACATGCATTTTACACCAGCAAGTGACGCTATTTTACAGGGAAGTTCGTTAGCCAACTTACCCAAATTTTTATACTTTGCGCAAGATGGGTTAAAATTAATCAAGTTAAGTTTTATAATCTCCCTCATTTACAATGCGATAGGGCTAAGTTTTGCAATACAAGGCAATTTATCCCCCTTGATCGCTGCAATTCTGATGCCGCTTAACTCGATTAGCATGTTATTGATTGCTAACGCTGGTATGAACTACCATGGGAAAAGCCTAAAAAGACAATATAAATCATATAATTAAATCAATATCATGACTATAATCATGTTTTCTGTTGGCTCAAAAGTGGAAATTTGACTCATCAAAAATATGCTCGAAATGGCAATAATGTACCTCATGATTGGATTAAGTTTAAGTATGTCCATTGGTTTTGTCATAGCGTTTATCTGGTCCATTAAAACGGGCCAACAAGAAGATTTAACCACGCCTGCCATGCGCATTTTAATGGATGAAAAAAAGACAAAAAACAGGAATCTATGAGCACCCAATCAAACCCATTAGAACAATTTTATTACGATAACAAAGCTGTTCGAAATTTTGCCATTGCCACGATTATCTGGGGAATCGTGGGGATGCTTGTTGGCGTAATTATTGCCACCCAATTATTTGAACCCGCAGCTAACTTCACACAATATGGCTCTTTTGGTCGAATTCGACCTCTTCATACCAATGCGGTCATCTTTGCTTTTGTGGGGAATGCTATTTTTGCTGGGGTATATTATTCATTGCAAAGACTGTTAAAAGCCAGAATGTTCAGTAATTTCTTAACCGAATTTCATTTTTGGGGTTGGCAAGCCATTATTGTCGCAGCAGCCATCACTTTACCCTTAGGAATAACCACCTCACATGAATATGCGGAATTAGAATGGCCTATTGATATTGCGATCACGTTGGTTTGGGTAGCTTTTGGTATCAACATGTTTGGTACGATTTTAAGAAGGAGGGAAAGGCACTTATATGTAGCTATTTGGTTTTATATCGCCACTTTCGTGACTGTTGCGGTATTGCATTTGACTAACTCCATGCAATTACCTATCTCAATTTTCAAATCCTATTATGTCTATGCGGGTGTTCAGGATGCCTTAGTTCAGTGGTGGTATGGACATAATGCGGTGGCGTTCTTTTTAACTACACCATTTTTAGGATTGATGTATTATTTCTTGCCCAAAATGGCCAATAGGCCTGTATATTCTTACCGACTATCCATCTTGCATTTTTGGGCTCTAATTTTTATCTACATCTGGGCGGGGCCCCATCATTTATTGTATTCAAGTTTACCTGATTGGGCGCAATCTTTAGGGGTAGTTTTCTCCATTATGTTGATTGCTCCATCTTGGGGTGGGATGATCAATGGACTTTTAACGTTAAGGGGAGCGTGGGATCAGGTGAGAGAGAACACCATATTGAAGTTCATGGTCGTTGGCATTACCACGTATGGCATGGCTACTTTTGAGGGTCCTATGTTGAGTTTAAAAAACATCAACGCCATTGCCCACTTTACAGATTGGATTGTTGCGCATGTTCATGTGGGGGCATTAGGCTGGAATGGTTTCTTAACCTTTGCCATTTTATATTGGATGATCCCTCGAATATTCCAAACCAAACTATATTCAGAAAAACTCGTAAAAACACACTTTTGGATCGCTACGATAGGAATTGCATTTTATGCCATACCCATGTACATATCAGGGTTTACTCAGGGAATGATGTGGAAGCAATTTACGGCTGAGGGAAATCTTCAATATGGCAATTTTTTAGATACCACCTTACAAGTAATCCCGATGCATCAAATGCGTGCGTTTGGAGGAACACTTTATTTAATAGGAGCTATTTTGATGGCCGTGAATTTGTTCAAAACCATGGCTCAGGGAACATTGTTGGCCAATGAACCTGCAGAAGCCCCAGCACTATTGACAATTGATGAAATAGCACCTGAGGCACATTGGCATCGTTGGATTGAAAAAAGGCCTATTCAATTACTAGTAGCTTCTCTGATCATGATTTTAATCGGTTCATTAGTCGAGTTAGTACCTACGTTTATGGTGAAATCGAATGTACCAACCATCGCGGCCGTAAAGCCATATAGTGCTTTGGAGTTAGAAGGAAGAGATATTTACATCCGAGAAGGTTGTGTGAGTTGCCATTCCCAATTGGTCAGGCCCTTCAGAAGTGAAACTGAACGTTATGGGGAATTCTCTAAATCAGGTGAGTTTGTGTATGACCATCCATTTTTATGGGGGTCTAAGCGTACGGGGCCTGATTTACATCGTGAGGGTGGAAAATATCCAAATTCTTGGCATTATCATCACATGAGAGAACCAAGCTCCATGTCTCCTGGATCCATTATGCCAGCTTATGATTGGCTATTTGAGCAATCCCTGAATACGAGCATGACGGAGAAAAAGTTAAGCGCCATGAAAACCTTGGGAGTACCTTATGAGGAGAGTCAAATTAAAAATGCCGTACGTGATTTAAATCAACAAGCAAAAGAGATTCAAATGCAAATGGCAGGTGAGCAGATAAAAATAGGTGCTGACAAAGAGATTATTGCTTTGATCGCTTATTTACAAAGATTAGGAACCGATATAAACAAAAAACAATAAGATGTTTAAGCAATTCATTTCTGTTATCCCTGGAGCCGATATTTTCATGATTTCCTCCTTGTGCATTTTCATGGCCTTTTTTGTTTTGGTAGGCCTGTATCTTTTGTGGATGGACCCTATTCATACGGTTAAAATGCAGCATTTACCTTTAGAGAATAATGATTTTGAACCCAAAATTTAAAGAAAATGGAAACCATTTATATCGAAAATTGGCTCATCAGTTTAGTTATATTAACCAGTATCGTCATATTCATTGTTACGGTACAATTGAATTATACCCTAAAAAAAATCATTCGTTCTAAAAATCCATCCGATAGAAAACCTTTAAGTTGGTGGCAGACATTCACCGGATTAAGGCCTATTGAAGAAGAAAAGGACATCATGATCAAAGATTCCCATGATGGAATCATTGAATTAGACAATCCTACGCCACCTTGGTTTATGTATTTGTTTTATTTAACCATTTTATTTGGGGTGATTTATTTAATCCAATATCATGTGATACAAGACGGAAATATTCAGGAAACGGAATATAAAAATGACATAGCAATAGCAGAAAAAGAAAGGGCTATTTATATGAAGAAATTTGCTAACACCGTCAACGAAAATAATGTCGTAATAGCGACTTCTAAAAAAGACTTAAAAGAGGGATCCACGATATACAATACAAATTGTGTGGCATGCCATGGAAATCTAGGGCAAGGAGGCGTGGGGCCCAATTTTACAGATCGATTTTGGATTCATGGGGCTGGTATTAAAGATTTGTTTAAAACAATTACGAATGGAGTACCCGAAAAAGGGATGATCGCTTGGAATAAGACCTTAAATCCACTGCAAATACAACAAGTTGCTTCCTATATTTTAAAATTACAAGGAACAAACCCACCGGGGCAAAAAGAACCTCAGGGAATTGAAATCAAATAAAAACGCATAAAACATGATGAACCTAAGAAAAAATGTTGGGAAAATGGACCAAATCGTTCGTATCTCGTTGGCCGTAGCCATAGCCATTCTGACTTATTCCGGAATTATACCCACAGACATCCGTTTAGCGGTATACTTAGTTGCCCTATTTATCGCACTAACGGGCTTTGTCAGAATTTGTCCACTCTATAAAGTTTTGCACAAAAGTACTACCCGAGAAGAACCTCCTCATATTCGTTAACATAAGGTCCGAATCAATCGGACCTTCATAATATGTCCCAACTGAACTTAGATAATGATGATTATCGCAATCATCTGTATAACCAATCCAAAGATGGAAGAAGGCTTTGGATATACCCAGGAAGAATTATAGGCCATTTGTACCGAGCTAGAACTTATTTTTCTTATGTACTTTTAATGCTATTGTTTGGGCTTCCTTGGGTGGAGATTTCAGGCCAACCAGTTTTCATGTTTAATGTGATGGAGCGAACTTTTATTTTTTGGACTGTTCCATTTTATCCTCAAGATTTTCATTTAGTTGCCTTAGGCATTGTAAGTTTTTTAATCTTCATCAGTTTGTTTACCGTACTTTTTGGACGCATTTGGTGTGGTTGGGCTTGCCCTCAAACCATTTTCATGGAAATGCTTTTCAGGAAAGTTGAATATTGGATCGAAGGGGATGATAAAGCACAAAGAAGGTTAGATGAGGGTCCTTGGAACCAAGAGAAGATTCTTAAAAAGACCAGCAAGCATTTCCTATTTTTGATTTTAGCTTTTGCCATTTCAAATACCTTCCTCATGTACATCATCGGAAAAAAAGAATGGTTAAAATTAGTCTTAGAGCCTCCGATGAACCATTTCATCGGTTTTATGGCCATCTGGATTTTCACGGCCATATTCTATTTTGTTTTCGCCCGATTTAGAGAAATCGTCTGTATGATGGTTTGTCCCTATGGTAGATTGCAAGGCGTATTATTGGACAATAATTCAATTTTGGTACAATATGACCACAAAAGGGGAGAGCCCAGGGGGAAAATGATGAAAGATGAATTTTCCACTGCGCAAGGAGATTGCATTGATTGCCACTGGTGTGTACGTGTTTGCCCTACAGGAATTGACATTCGAAATGGGAGTAACCAATTAGAATGCATCGGATGTACCTCATGTATCGATGCCTGTGATGAGGTGATGGAAAAAATCAATAAACCTAAGAATTTAATCCGCTATGATTCACTCAATGGCGTAAATAAAGAGGCTAAGCTTAAATTCACCAACAGGATCGCGGCCTATAGCTTTTTATTAATTTCGATTTTAGGTGTCTTTGGTTATTTGTTGATGAGCAGAAAAAATCATGAAACAACGCTTTTGAGAATGCCAGGGATGACCTATCAATATGACGAAAAAACGAAATCAGTAAGTAATTTATACCAAATAGAGATTTTAAATAAATCAAAATCAACACAAAATTATAGGATATCTGTGAAACCTCCGATGGCCTTAATTTGGGTAGGAAAAGGAATAACAAGCATTGATCAGGGAAAAATGGCTAAAGGAGAATTTTTCATCAAGGGTTTGATAGGCCAACATCCTCGGCATGAAAAATTACCCATCATGGTCACTGATTCTGAGGGAGATACGGAAATCATTAAAACAAGTTTTATACAACCAGATGAATACTAACAAGCCATTTAAATTCCACTGGGGACATGGAATCATTTTAACATTTATCCTTTTTGGTGGATTTATGGCCTATTTCTATATTCATATGACCCATGAAAATATTGATTTGGTAGGAAAACAATATTACCAGGAGGGTCAAAATTTCCAAGAAAAAATAAATGAGCGAAACGAGGCAAATCAATTAGGCCTAGAGAAACCAGGCTATGAATTTAGCGAAGATTTTCAAACGCTAAGCATCACCTATCCAAGGGTAACCCAAAAAATATCGTTGGTGTTCTATCGACCTTCCGATGCTAAACTAGACCAACAAATTAACCTGTCTAAATTATCGAGTGATTTTCAAATTTTAAAAACATCTTTTTTAAAGAAGGGACCCTGGAATTTATCCATTCATTGGGTTCAAGACAATCAAAAATATCAGGAAGATCATCGTATTTATGTCCCGTAAATCCTATTATTATGAATACTTGGTACTATAGTTTCTTTATAGGTTTAGCGGGTAGTTGGCATTGCTTGATCATGTGCGGCCCGATAGTGGCCTCCATAAAATCCAAAGGGAAATCGAATTTCCGTATGATTCTCTATCCCTTGGGAAGAATCCTGATGTATAGTATTTTAGGCTATTTAGTTGCTGGAATAGGTTCTATTTGGCTTTTTCCATCACAATGGCATTTTTATTACATCGCAGCAGGGATCTTGATCCTGTTGGTAATCACACAAAAAATAGGAGATGGATTATTGCTCTTTTTACATGAGGGTGTGGGAAAATATTTACGAAAAAAAGGTATGAAATGGGGCGATCTTGGCTATTTTATGGCAGGGATGGCCAATGGTTTAATGCCTTGTGGTTTAGTATTAGCCGGATTAAGTATTGCGATGCTCCAACCAAAACCTATTTTAGGTTTTTTAAGTATGCTCAGTTTTGGGGTGGCTACTTTGCCTGCACTCCGAGTTTATATGTGGGGAATAAAAAAAATAAACTTGAAGACATTGATTTATTTAGGATGGGCTATTTCGTTCCTATTGATTATTCGAGGTGCTTGGGGATTAGGGATGAATCAATCCCAATATTTAAAACATTCAGCATTGAGTCCAATCATCTGTCATCCCTTTTCAAAATAGCCTTTTAGTATTTTAGGTTAGCCAGGGCCAAAGGCTTTAATATTTTCATTTCGCTGCCCTTAATTTCGACGAGTCCTTCTTTTTTAAATTCGCTCAAGGTTCTGATGACAGATTCGGTCGCGGTACCTACTCGGGAAGCTAAATCTTCTCTAGATAATTTCATGGTAATTGGACTTTCCATATTCGTTCCGTAGGTTTTAGCTAGTTCCACTAATGCGGCGGCGACGCGCATGCGCAGTGATTGATAGGCCATGGACATTAAAACCGTCTCATTTTTGATTAGGTATTTAGTCAATTCTTTTCGGAAAAATATTTCCAAATGGATATTTTCTTTGATAATCGCCTGAAATTCTTTGGATGAAATACTGATCACGCTTGCATCTTCGAGAGCTTCGGCTGATTCTCTATACATCTGATTTTCTAAAATGTCTACAAAGCCAAAAAATTCACCTTCTTGGACAAAGGATGTAATAAAGTATTTTCCATCTCGGTTTGTATGATAGGTTTTGATTTTCCCTTTTTGGAGAAAATACAAACGAGCGGGGTGGTCGCCTTCGGAGTAAACGATTTGTTTTTTATGGATGCTGGACGCTCTTTTTTCTTTAGGGTAGTGAATAAAATCTAAAAACTCCAAAGCTTCATGTGCCAAAGCCACTTCTGAATGAGAATCCTTTTGCAAAGAGGTATACCCTTCAAACTTTTTGAGTCGGGATTCGATGGCTTTCAAAAGCTCAACTTCCTGAAAGGGTTTAGTCAAATAATCATCGGCACCCATTTCCATCCCTTTGCGCATATCGGCTCGATCCGTTTTCGCGGTGAGGAAAATAAATGGTACTTTGCTCAAAATCTCACTGCTTGAAAAAACTTGAAGCACACCGTAACCATCTAAATGAGGCATCATAATGTCGCAAATGACGATATCAGGGGTAGATATTTTAGCCAAACGAACTCCTTCGATGCCATCGGAAGCTTTTTCTACTTGGTATCCTGAAAGTTCTAATAGCTCTGCCGTGTTTTCACGAATATCGAAGTTATCTTCAATGATTAATATTTTAGTCATTTGGGTGATGTTTATGAGGTATTAGTAGATGAAGAACGGTACCTTTATTTAATTCACTAGTGATTTGAACTTTGCCGTCAAGTAATTCTAGGTACTGGTCAATTAAATGTAATCCTAGGCCAGTTCCTTGGATCACATTGACATTTCCGCCACGGAAAAAGCGTTCAAATAGATGTTTTTGGTCTTCCTGACTTATGCCAACTCCCTGGTCGGAGATCGTCATCTCGAGGGATTCATTGGTCGAAAGGACTCGAAGGCTAACGTCCTTAGTTGAGAACTTCAATGCATTGGATAAACCATTTAAAAGAATTTTCCGAAGGATTGAACTGTCCGAATGGAAGGTTGGCAAACCTGTAAAATCGATGATTATTTCTTGGTTTTCCTTTCTAAAGGCAGCTAGTTCAAAGGCAATATTTTCCAGAAAAGTAGCTAATGGTATATCGGAAAGATGCAATTCAATTTTTCCGTCTTCGAGTTTACCGACGGACAAGAATTCTTCTAATATTTCTGTGAGGTTAGAAACGGAAGATTTTATGCGATTGATGTGATGAAGGCGTTTTTCTTGGTCTGTTTCCTTCTGATATTTTTCAATTAAGGTGGCTGAGCTTAAGATAGCAGTCAGAGGAGTCCTAAATTCATGGGAAGCCATGGAAACAAAACGTGTTTTGAGATCACCTAACTCAATCTCTTTTTGTAATGAAATTTCAAGTTCGTGCGTATTCTTCTCTAATTTCTCTAGGGTATTTTGTAATGCTTGGGTCCGCGTTTTTACTTCTTCTTCCAGTGTTTCGTTTAATTGGTTTACCTCTTGATTTTTCAAGATCAGCTCCATTTCCACTTGGCGTTTTAACGTCACATCGCTGACAAAAGCAATGTAGTATATTTGCTCATTCTCTTTAAAGTGGCTTAAGCTAATCTCAATAGGAAAAAGTGATTCGTCTTTTCGCTTGGCTTTAAGGTCTAAACCTATTCCCATGGGCCTAGAGATAGGGGAAGAATTTAAGTGATTTAGATGACCATGGTGGCGATCTTTAAGGTGATTAGGAATCAGAATCGAAATATTTTTACCGATGAGTTCATTGGAATTAAAACCAAATAATTGATTAGCAAAGTGATTAGAAATCAATATTTCAAAAGCCGAGTTGGTCACCAAAATACCGATGGCCGCTTCATTAAAAATAGCTTCAAATTGGAAAGAAGTAGGAAAATGTTTGGTAACCATAAATCGACAAATATGTTTTAATTTACAAAAAAATTATAACATAATGAGATTAAAAAATAAAGCTAGAGACTAAAAGTCCCTAGCTTTATGTAATCCTAGTTCTAAAAATTACCAATTAAGATCAATTCACCTCTTTAATTACGGAGATGGACGTTGGCTTATTATTGTGATTAAGCCTAATGATGTATTTACCGGGTCGTATGTATGTAAAGTCAGTTAATTGAATTTCACTGGTCAACGGCGGATATACTTTTTCAAACAAAACACTTCCTTGAATATCGTATAAAAATAATTCGGTGGGAAGGTTGCTGACGGATGAAAAGGAAATCGTTAGCCTATCCAAAAATGGATTTGGGAAGGCGTTGAATAAAATAGTCGATTCATCTTTGGGCAAAGAAACCAAGTTAGACATCGGCATAGTTCTAAACATCGTATTAATCAATGGTTGTTTAAATCCTTGCCTGACGGTAATTCCATTTTGCACAAAAGTCCCTTGTATACTAGTCTGACTAACCACGTGGGAATAATAACGTCCATCGATATACTTGGTTGCCCCTCCAGCGCCCAAAGTTGAGTTCATAACTTTTTGGGCCTGAGCAGAAAAAATAGCGAAAAGACTTATGAGTAAAAATATGCTTCGTTTTTTCATGGGATTATTTATAGTATACAACAATTATTTCATCAGTACCATCAAATTCATTACCCCAGTCCTTATTTTGTCCAGTTTTTGTCAAAACTGTTTTTGAATTAGATGTTGATTCCGTCCAAGCATTTAATACGGAAGGTTTTTGCAGATTACCTTTATAATATAGTTGGATTTTCGTTCCAGTCAATCTTGTGCCAGAAAAAGTAATTGTATAGGTATAGTTATCTCCATTACCTGTACCAGATTTTGATAGAGTTAGAGATTCAATAATTTGAGTACCCCATACAGCTCCATTAGCTGTTCTAACTAATACATCACCTTCGGAACCTGCATCAGAATAAGATGTTACACCAGATGCTGATTGATAGGGTACCGATCCAACGGTGGTTCCAGCTAAATTAGTCGCCTTACTCGCTGTTCCAGATAATGTACCAGTAATAATGTTAGCCGTAAAATTACCACTAGCATCTCTTGCTACTATCGCGCTAATTGTGTTATCAGAAGTAGCGGTCGTTGCTGAGTTAGCAACTTTGCCAGGACCAGTAATCGTCGCCAACTTAGAATCTGCAATGGCTGCATTTGTTGCGATATCAGCATTGACAATCGTAGCGTCAAGAATTTTAGCGGAAGTAACTGCGTCTGTCGCTAAATCAGCAGCTGCAATCGTGCCGTCAAGAATTTTAGCTGATGTAACTGCATCTGTAGCTAAATCTACCGTTTCAATTGTACCGTCAAATATTTTAGCTGAAGTAATTTTACTATCTCCAATGGTCAACTCTGTAGATCCTGAAACGTCCCCAGTATGTGTTGCATTTGAAACCAAACCACTATAAAGTGAGTTGACAGCATTATCTCCTGTATTTGATCCAGATAATGTTGTTATAGCACCCTGAGTGGCTAAACTACCACCCAAAGTGATTGTGCTTCCATTATTATTAACTCCAGTTCCTCCATTCGCACCTAGCAAAACGCCGGTTACTTGTGAAGTTAGACTGATCGTTCCTGAAAGATCTGCAGTACTTAATGTAGTCCATTCAGGAGCAGAGCCACCCGTCGATTTTAATACTTGGCCAGCAGTTCCAACACCCGTGAATGTAGTGGTTCCGTTACCTGATTGATAAGCAATCGCTCCAGCTTCTCCACCATTTAAACTGTTTGCTTTATTCGCTGTTCCAGATAATGTACCCGTAATCGTATTAGCTGTAAAATTACCACTAGCATCTCTTGCGACTATCGCGCTAATTGTGTTATCAGAAGTAGCGGT
>CANHXO010000010.1 GCA_947464595.1 Cytophagaceae bacterium | reverse complement strand
TGCACCAGAAAAAGAAAAGAAAACAAGAGGTAAAGTTACTGCAGCAGCTGCAGCAGCCGCTGTAATAGCCGAGTAATCTAACAGAATTTATAATAAAAAGCCCTTTGCAAGATTTGCAAAGGGCTTTTTATTTAGATTTAAAATCGGAATATTGCTTGACTATAAAATCAAGTCAAAATAACCCAAAGCTATTTAAGCATCGTTAGCAGGGCGCTCAATTTGTCTTTCAAATCCTTGCGGTCGACAATGAAATCTAAAAACCCGTGGTCCAAGACAAAGTCAGCACTTTGAAAACCTTTTGGCAAATCCTTGCCAATTGTTTCACGAATGACACGCGGACCTGCAAAGCCGATTAAAGCTCCAGGCTCTGCGATATTAAAATCGCCCAACATGGCATAAGAAGCTGTCACTCCCCCTGTAGTAGGGTCAGTTAGTAATGAAATATAAGGAATTTTCGCTTCGGCCAACAAAGCCAAACGGGCAGAAGTTTTAGCCATTTGCATGAGTGAAAATCCAGCCTCCATCATGCGAGCACCACCTGATCTTGAAATCATTAAAAATGGGGTTCCTGTTTTAAGCGAATGATCAATCGCGCGGGAAATTTTTTCGCCAACGACCGAGCCCATCGAACCCCCAATAAAACTAAAATCCATCGCCGCAATAGTGATGGGGTTTCCATTCATCTCCCCATAGGCTGATCGAACAGCATCTTTTAATCCACTTTTTAATTCTGTGGAAGCTACTCGATCCGTATATTTTTTAGTATCTACAAATGAAAGTGGATCGCCAGATCCCATATGTGCGTCCAATTCCGTGTATTTGGTCATGTCAAATAACAATTCAAAATACTCTTGCGAACCTATCTTTTCATGGTAATTACAACTTGAGCAAGTATAGGCAAATAAACGATGCTCCCTAGTATGTATCGCCTTTTTACAGGACGGACATTGATACCATAAACCATCTGGTGCTTCGCGTTTAAATTCGGTGGGAGTTTGAATCCCTTTATCTTTTCTTGAAAACCAAGACATAAAAAATTATTTAATGACCCGACCCGTATAAATCGGAATGCAATTTAATAAAAACCCATTATTTTATGAGTACAATTTTTCTACTAATTAATTTATCGCCCGTTTGTACATGCAATAAATAGGTTCCTTGTCCTAAAGCCGACAAATCCAATTCCTCCTTGAACATATCCCCAGTTAAAAGGTATTTTTTAGGTAAAATAGCTTTGCCCATCATATCGGAAATTAGGATATTTACTTCTTTCTCAGCGTTTCCTAAAGCCGACAACGACATTTGGATCAACAAGCGACCGTTCGTCGGGTTAGGCGATATTTGTAAATCCATGTTTTGAAAACCGGGTTCGATAGATAAAATCGGGTTGCTGATTGTACTCCAACCTTGAATGTTTAAATTATCGATCCACCAGCCCCAACCGTGCGCTGCCACATCAGCATGTAGCCTAAATCGAATGATGACCTGGTCCCCTGCTTTAAATTTACCTGACGATAGCATATTAATCTCCCTTTTTTTCAATAAGGACGGACTGCCTAAAGCGATTGAATTACCATCTTTATCTGTCTTAGACTTCCACGCATTTTGCCAAATGGAATACGTATTGGCATCCCAACCATCAGTAAAATTAGACCAAGTTTTACCTAAGTCATTCGACCCCTGAACAATTACATAGTCGAAAAAATTTCGATTAACGGAACCATCCACATTTAAAAACGCTTCCCCTTCTTCTCCAGGTTCTACAAGAACCACTTCATCAAAATAAATCTTAGCGGTATCCGATCGAATAATAATGGGTTTCAAAAGCAAAGCGTCGTTATTGGTAAACTTGTCTGAACCTCCTCCTCCATCGTAGGATTCCTCTAAGCCATCTTCATACGGGTGATCCGAACTTAAACTAGGCGAATTAAAGCCAGAAGGCTGACTAAAATTAAAGCCTTTTAAATAAAAGTCTGAATAAGGTTGTTGGTCAAAATTAGTTACATAGGATTTAGTTGATGCTTGAATTCCCAAGACCTTAAATTCATAAAATCCAAACGCTGGTAAATTGACCACGTTAGTAAGTTTAGCCTTATCCTTGACTATAATTCGATATTTGATGATGTCACCTGATTTTAAAACACCAGCTGAAAAAGTAAATGCATTCGAATATGAATACGCATCTCCTGCTAATTTTTTAAAACCTTGCCCCTTTAGAGGCGCACCATTAATGGAATACTCCATGTAAATGGTATCAATACCTAAATTGTCGATGGCCAACAAATTAGGCAAAGGAATCGTGGTTTGAGAATTGAAAATGTATTTAAGTGGATTTGAAAAAACAACGATTGGCTTAATTGTATCTACACCGATCGTGAATTCATTATAACTTCCAAATTTGGTGCCGGCAATGACAGGTGCCTCAGCTGGAGAGGTGAATTTTTTACCAGACAATTCATTTGCGGTCCAGTAATAAGAAACCTTTCTATTAGCTGTTGACTTAGGTAAAGTAAGCAGGTAGGAATAGGTATTTGAACCTGTTTTGGTAAAAGTAGTCACAGGGGTTGCTGACAATATACTTTTGTCAATCGAGTACATAAGTTTCAAGGATTTCTCATCCCAAAGCGTATCGGAATACACTTTTGCAGAGAAAAGGACTTGATTCTCTTCTGTATCTCTTAGATCTTCATCAATGATATTAGAGGAATACCAACCCATATCATTGAAAATGCCCTTGACGATGGGGCCTAATTGGGCTGTGATTTCACCGGGTGCAATTTGGGGAGTCATCAATGCATTTATATCTCCAGGACCATAAATGTTGTTATCTACATGGTAAACACTAGAACCTTCCTTGTAGCCCAATGGATTTGGGGGAGGAGGAAATTGACTAGGTTTTGGGGCATAAAGTCGTGCCGAATTACCTGCATTATTTCTCAAAATGGAAGCGGATTTGAGATATAAACTATCCGAAATGATTTGCTTAAATATTTGGTTAGAATTATTTTGATAGGTCAACGTATCGACGAGTAAATTATTTTTATTATCAAAAATAAACTGGTCAAAGATTCCCGGATACCCATATCCAGCCGTGGATGAGCTTGTCGAGTTAGAAGTTACATCTGCTTGAATTTGTCCGATAAATCCAAGCCCGTGGCCCATTTCATGCAATGCTACCGAATATAAATCTATTTGTTTATCTGTAGGCACACCATTCGTCCCAATAAACCAGTCAGGATAATCGGAATTAAAAGTGGCTACAATATCGGAATCAGCACCATTAAAATTAGCATGTGCCATTTTTTCCGCTAATGCAATCGGATACCACGTATTTAACTTATTAGCCCCCACAAAATTTCTAACACTTGAATAGGCCCCTGCGCTTCCCAACACACCGGAGGCTAATGGTCGCCATTTTACATAAATACGAATGGGAATATCGGACTTCAAAAAATTAGCCCAAGTAGCTGCCGCCTGTTCAAAAACAGCTTTTACGTTGGCAGGAGGAGGAACTTCGTAATTGATAATAAACTCACTTGTACTGACGGTAGGTATATGAGTGCCCAACGATTTCTTATTTGCTTTTTCAAGGATTTGGGCTAAGGTTTTATCATAATAGCCTTCAGGCAGTTTACGGACGATTCCAGATTTTTCAGGCGTAAACTCTTCAACCATTTCGCCTGGCTTCATTTCCATTTTTAATTTCTGGGCATGTAAGCCATTAATTAGACTGAAGACCAATAAAAAACCCAATAAAAATACGCGCATTATTTTTGATTTAATTATTTAAAAATAGGAGCTCTTAAAACATTTTTTGGAACAAATCAACAAAATCAGGACTCGTTACATGGGTATGGGATAATTCCTCAGACGAATGGGAAGTGGTCATACCCACCACGTTCATCCCAGCAGATAAACCTGCTTCAATTCCTTGAAGTGAGTCCTCAATGACCCAGCAATTTTCTGGACTTGCATCCACTAATCCTGCAGCACGTAAATAAATTTCTGGATCTGGCTTTCCTTTTGTCACTTCGGCTCCACCAATCACCGCGTCAAATTGGTCTCGAATACCTAAGCCGTCCAAAATAAAATTAATATTACCAGGACCTGCTGAAGTACCTAAAGCAGTTTTAATACCCGCTGACTTCAATTGGCCTAAAAATACCATTAAACCTGGCGCTGGAGTTAAGAAAGGGGCATAAAATTCTCTATAAATCAATTCCTTTTCTTCTTCAAATTCCACTATTTCTTCCTTCGTTAATGGACGTTTCAACAACCATTCGAAGGTGTCTTTTGAATTCAATCCATTGAGGTCCTTGTAAAATATTTCTCTGGTTAAAGGGATGCTATGGCGTTCACAATAGACTAACCATGCATCCAGATGATAAGGCAAATTATCAATAACGACCCCATCCATATCAAACAAAACAGCTTTTTCTGACATTTAAATCTCTAATTTTAATCCATCCTCTGCTAAAAATACATGAGGAGGTAGTTCTTTCTGAACATCGGCATGCAAACCCATCATATGACTTAAATGCGTTATGTAAGCCCTTTCTGGCTTAATTTTTTCAATTACTTCTAGGGCTTCTGCCAAGGTAAAATGAGATACGTGTGAAGTTTTACGTAAGGCATTAAGAACTAAAACTTTAGAGCCCTTCACTTTCTCCAACTCATCCTCTGAAATAAAATTAGCATCCGTAATGTAGGTAAAATCCCCGAATCGAAAACCTAGAATATCGATAAAATAATGGCGGACTTTAATGGGTATAATAGCAACTCCTTCTATTTCAAAGGGTTTATTTTCAATGTAATGTACATCGATTTCGGGAACACCCGGATATTTATTTTCGTCAAAAGCGTATGCAAATTCACGTTTTAATTGGTCGATGACGTTCTTTTGACCATAAAGAGGGATAGACGTTTTTTGCGCATAATTAAACCCACGAATATCATCCATACCCGCGGTATGATCCTTGTGCTCATGGGTATAAATCACCGCATCGACGTGCTTTATGCCTTCTCTAAGTATTTGTTGGCGAAAATCAGGACCTGTGTCAATAATAAAGTTTTTCCCCCCAATTTGAATATGAATAGACACCCTTAAACGCTTATCACGGGGGTCATCAGACTTGCAAACCTCACAGTCACAGGCTATCATCGGAATCCCCTGAGAAGTTCCCGTTCCTAAAAACGTCACTTGTATAGGGGACATAAAATTACTCTGTTAAAGCTTTCACTTGAGAAACTAGCGCATCGAAGTTCAATGGTTTTGCTAAAAAATCATTGAAACCCGCCTCTTTAAATTCAGCCATGCTGTAATTTCGTGCATTTCCAGTGATGGCAATCATCGGAATTTTTGATTTGCTTGCGTCACCTAAAGCACGTACCGCCTTAGCACATTCCATCCCGTCCATCACGGGCATATTGATATCTAATAAAATAATGTCAAAATCAGCTTTGGCTAATTCGTCTAAAACTTGTTGGCCATTTTTCACGGCATGAATTTCGAAATTTTGAAATTCCAAAATCTTTTTAGCCAAATTTTGAATCACTGAACTATCTTCTGCAATCAATACTTTTTTCATAAGAACCCAAATTTAAACGTGACACATGCTTAATTAAAGTAAAAATAGCCAATGAAACCTGCATTTCAAACCAAAAAAGCATAAAAAAAGCGATTCACAAGGAACCGCTTTTTTAAAAATTTTAAATCCCTATTTCACATAAAATGAAACGGATGTTTTATCCCAGTCCAAGGTTACTTGGCCCGTAGGTGAAACTCCAATCGTGAATCTTTCCGTCATTTTATGCTCACTTGGCTTTGCAGCCACACGTAAAACATCTTTTTCAGCTTTGTAGGTATAAGCACCCCACATTTTTGCTTCTTTATTAAAAATAATGGTCCAATCTGTTTCACCTGGAATCGTAAACAAGGAATAAACTCCTTTAGCTAATTTCTTACCTTGAACGGTCACATCGTTTGAGAATTCAATGGTGGTGGATTCATTGGCCCCCGTTCTCCAAACTTCGCCATAAGGAACCAATGCTTTCTGCGCTTTTGTTCCAAAAACCAACCTACCCTTCACGGCAGGCTGCGCATATTTAATCATTACCTCAGTGCCACCCACTTTTTGAATAACAACGGCTGGAGGAGAGGGAACTTGAGTCTGTGCAAAAGCACCGAAGCTCAAAAGACAAGTTAAAATAGTCAGTAATTTTTTCATGATTTTGATTTAATGAATAATTTACAAATTAAGCCAATAATTTAATTTTAACACCAAAGCACGGTTACGAATTTGAAAAATTTCCGGAAAATAATTATCGGTATACACTAAAAACAAATCAGAAGCAGGCTTATACCGCCATTGTAATCTCGCATTTAAATTGATATTTTTCGTTTGTTGGTTCAACTGGAAAAAGGTGGAAAAAAATAGTTTATTGGAAAAAGTAATATCAATTTTTGGCCTAACGATCCAAAATTGAGAAGACACTTTTTTTGCAGCGAACACATCCGTGCCAGGCACTTGTACATTTTGAATGTCATTGTAATCTAAGGCCATTGAAATACTTCCAAAGGGCTGGAATCGATAACCTAACTCTCCGGTTATCCCCGTACGCCAACCATCTCCAAAATAACCCCCAAAACGCGCTGTCGTTGAAAAGGTGAATAATTTAATGGGGGACGATTTATATAAAAAATTAATGGCGTTCCAAGCATGCTCCGTGCCTTTTTTCAAGGCAGTATTACCCATTCGCGTGGCATCAAAATCGTATAAAAGTTTGACATAATCATACGAAATAAAAGTACCAAAACTAGATTGATCCTTAAATTTCCCCTCCAAAGCCACATAAGTTGTATTATCTGTTTTGACTCCCTGATTATTCCAATAATGCATGGAAGTCGCCCTCAATGTGGCAAAAAATAATTTGGAAGATTTATTCTTGGGATAAAATATTTTACCAACCTCGGGATGGATATATGTATAATTCACACGGGGCACATATCCCACTTCAGGATTATAATTTGCCCCCACCCATTGATGTTTCCAACTCACGATCCAGTTGTTGTCTTGGTAGGCTAAAGATGCGGCATGTGAAAAATTTTCATCCTTATTTTGGGGGGTCATTGAACCATAATAGAATATTTTACCCGTCCAAAAATTATTAGCGGAAGCTAAATTATACTCCACCCCAACATTTCGATTGTATGCTAAAAATCCATTTTTTCTTTGTAAGTCAGTATCAATAAACGATTGCTTATTAATCATAAATACACCCATATTAGAACGAGCAAACAACTTTCGCTGAAAGGCAACCATCGAGTAATTTTGTGTGGGAACTCCTTTAGCTTCTATTCGCTCTGATTGCACATTGAGAACCCCAATTCGCCAATCATTGGTCAACTTACCACTTAATCGGGTCCCATAAGTAATGGGGGTTTGCTCATAAATACCTGTTTGGGAATTCAGCGCCAGTCCTATACGCCTCGAAAAAAATGGACGAATATGCTCAGTTCCAAAACCATCAAACAAATCAGAATTCTCAATAAAAAACTGCCTTTTTTCGGGATAAAATAATTCAAAACGATCCAAGTTGGTTTGTTGGCGATCCACATCCACTTGTGAAAAATCTGGGTTTAAGGTCATATCCAAATTCAGACTTGAACTCACAGACACTTTTATATCTCCCCCGATTTGATTTCTGAAATTAGTGGGATCTTTTGTTTCATAATTAGCACTCACACCTGATAAAATATACGGAATTACGGAAATATTTTGTTTGGGAGTTGGCGGTGGTGTGTCCCAAACCAACACGCCTGCATAGGCTAAGGAGGCCGTTGGGAATTGCCGAGGCACCGGTGCCCAGGCTGACTTCTCCTTAGCTTTCAAATCCAATCGTGAAAAGTTAATCCCCCAGCGAGTTGAATTTCCTCGGTATCGAATCGATTTAAAGGGGATCGCTGCTTCGAAAATCCAGGACTTAGTATTGTAGGTAGTGGCCGATTCCCATTTATTATCCCAGTTTAAATTCACCTTCGCTCCTTCCGACATTTGTCCATCCCACTGCGCTCCTGCCGCATTTGCTCCAAAAGAAAAACCTGTAGTTTTATCCTCAAACGTATCGATAAAAACTAAAAAATTATCATTACTTCCAAATGAAAAGTCTCTCTTCAAAGATTCGACAACATAATTGGACTCTGATTGCAAAAAGCATTCAGCCGAAATATATAAATATTTATCATCATAGGTCATTCGTACATCCGTCCTTATTTTAGAACATAGGGTATCAAAGGGATTGACCATTACAAAATCACTCACCGCTGCGGCAGCCAACCAAGCTGATTCGTCCAATTTACCATCGACCTTTAAAATTCCTTCCGATTGCTTAATGTGCATTTTATAATTTTCATTTCTTTTTTGACCAAAAACGAAAATGGATATGCCTACCAAAAGCAATAAATAAATATATTTTTGCATCGCTAAATGTATACTTTAGCTACAAAGGTATGCTAATTATCGAAACGCTTTCGCGGAGTTATGGGGAGCCATGAAATAATAAGAACATTTTTAAAAGAATGTAGAGAAAATCCTTTTGCTTGTTTTATTTTTACAATTGGAAATATATTATACTATGGGAAGAGCATTCGAATTTAGAAAAGCAAGAAAATTTAAGCGTTGGGGACAAATGGCCAAAACCTTTACCAAAATTGGTAAAGACATTGTCATCGCAGTCAAAGCCGGTGGTCCGGATCCCACATCCAATTCCCGCTTAAGAGCTATTATTCAAAATGCGAAGGCTGTCAATATGCCTAAAGATAATGTGGAGCGAGCGATTAAGCGTGCCATCTCTAAGGACCAAGAAGATTATAAAGAAATCGTATACGAGGGATATGCACTCCATGGCATCGCCATTTTAGTGGAAACAACCACAGATAACATTAACCGAACGGTTGCAAATATACGTTCTTCATTCACAAAATGTGGGGGAAGTTTAGGTACACAGGGGATGTTAGATTTCATTTTTACTAGAAAGTCAGTATTCAAAATAGCCGCTAAACCAGCGATTGATTTAGAGGAATTAGAATTCGATCTGATCGATTTAGGGGGAGAAGAAGTTTTTTTAGATGAAGAAACGAATCAAATCAATATTTACGGGGAATTTACAGCGTTTGGCGCCATTCAAAAGTTTTTAGAAGAAAAAGGCTTTGAATTAATGGGAGCGGACTTTGAACGGATTCCAAATGAGACGAAAGACCTAAGCGAAGAACAAATCGCAGAGGTAGAAAAGCTAATTGAAAGATTAGAAGAGGACGACGATATACAAAATGTGTATCACAACATGACCTAAGTGCCTAAAACCTTATTTTTTCAGACGATACAAGTAAGGTGCTTTATGAGCTCCTCCTGAAAATTTTTTCTCAATTCTTTCAAGGATATTCAAACTCAATATCTTTCGCTGAAAATTTGTCCGTACCAGCGAAGCCCCCAAAATGGCTTCATATACCTGCTGAATTTCTGACATAGTAAAAGTTTCTGGAAGTAAGCGAAAGGCTATTAATTTGGCATCCAGACATTCCCTTAATTTGACTAAGGCCTTATCTAAAATCTCATTGTGATCTAAAAACAACTGCTTGAACTCCCTGACATTTTGCCACATAAATTGGTCTGATACATCTCCAAGCGATACATTTACCTTCTCATAATCGACAACGGCTACGTAACCAGTCGAAATAAAGCGACTTGAAAGCCAATCCAAATCATCTGTTGTACTGCCGATATCATTTTTAATTTTCGCAAATTCAGCCCGAGCATTTACATTTCTTCCAAATTCACCAAAACAATAAAACTGCTCTAAAAAAATATTTGTTAGTCCTGTCCTTTCCGTTAAAACTCTTTTTGCCGCATCATTGATACTCTCTCGGTTACCTACATATCCTCCGGCCAATGACCAAATGTCGGAATTTAAAAATTTAAGAGTCAGGTATTTAAGTTGGTTTTCATGAAAAACAAAAACAACACAGTCAACCGAAATACCGGGTAACCAATCTTTCGATGAGTGTTCAATATTTTTCATTGATTAGAGGATTTTATCCAAAATAAATCCCTTGATTTTTGCAGAAAAGATTTGATATCCCTTTTCATTCAAATGCAGTCGATCTGCTATAAAAATATCAGGCATCACCGTGCCATCAGGTAAATAAAAGGGGGAATGCATATCCAAATAAAATCTCCCTTTTTGAGATTTACAATAATTCGCTAACCATGCATTAAACAGCTTTTGTTTTTCAACAATCGCGATCCGAGATAAACTTGGTCTCACGGCCAAATAAACTAATTTGGTTTTAGGCAATGCCTTCTTTAATCGATTTGAAAATTCCTCGTATTCCTTAGCTAATTCTTCTATGCTTTTGCCCTTGGCTAAATCATTATCTCCTTCATACACCACAACGGTACTCGGTGCATACTTGACCACCATTCGATCAAAATAATGCAATGCATCCGTCATCGTAGACCCACCAAATCCCCGGTTAAAAGCTGGAATCCCTGCTAAATCTGTCGCAAACGTTTTCCAAATTCGAAAACTAGAGCTCCCTATAAACAAAATTTGCCCCTTGGCCGGCATGGAGATTGAGTCTTGCTTTTCGTAATTCCTTATCTCATTTTCAAAAGCATGCTGGGCCCACAAAGGACTACTTATCAGACATAAAAGAAAAATAATTTTTTTCATGAGCTTATTCATTGGGGTATTTTAATCCAATCTCAGCTCGGATTTGATCCAACAAGCCCATCAGTTCCTGACTAAATTGATGTGTCATCAAAGCGTTTTCTGTACGACCCGCTCGTAAATCATTTTGAACCGCATCAGCCTCATAACTGTATCCCCAGCCCAATCGCTCAGGCTCAAAAAACGTTTCTACTTGGGATTCGCCTTCATACACCGACAATGTAATTCCCTTTGTCTCATGGAATCGTCCATGCATGAAAATCTTACCTAAAGTCCCAAAAATGGTACATGTCGTATCCGTCTGAGCCGCAAATGTTGAGAAAAGAGTCGCGGTAGCGCCCGACTTATATTTAGTTACAATCGAGCAATTCATGTCCACACCAGTCCCCGCCATCACTCCAGTAGCCTTTAATTCAAGCGGTTGGCCCAAAATTAATTTTGAAATAAATAAAGGATAAATGCCAATATCCATTAAAGATCCACCGGTTAAATACGGATTAAACCAACGAGCCTCCTCGATATAAGGCAATTTAATGCCAAAATCTGCTTCCAAATGTAAAATATCGCCAATCACTCCAGAAGCTAAAATTTCTTGCACTTTGGCCACCGACGGATGAAAACGTGTCCACAAAGCTTCCATTAAAAAGATATTTTTTTCACGCGCTTTCTGGATCATACCAGCCACTTGCTTACTATTAATGGCAAAAGCCTTTTCGCACAAAACTGGTAATCCAGCATCCAAGCATAGCATAGTGTGCTCATAGTGTAAACCATGAGGTGAGGCAATGTAAACCACATCGATTTCACCGCTGGCAAGCATCGCCGCATAGGACCCAAAGGTCTTGACATCTTCTGAATAATGGGATGCAAATTCCTTTGCCCTTGAAAGATCACGAGAAGCAACGGCCGCTAAATAACCATCCGTCACATAGGCCAAATCGTCCGCAAATTTACGAGCAATGCCTCCACATGCTAAAATACCCCAACGAATGGGTTGTGTCGTTTTCATATAGGTTTATCTTTAAATTTTACTTCTTCAAATGTTCAATCAACGTTTCCACATGGTTCACGTCAACAGCAGGGAAATTAGCGATTCGGATTTGGGTTTCTTTCATCTTACCATAGCCCGCACCCAAAACCATACCCGTTTGTTCCTTCAATCGATCAATAACTTTTCCGGCTAATTCCTTGCAATTTAATACCACCACCGTAGCAGAACGATGCGATTCATTCTCTACAAAAATGTCAAATTGATCTGATTTTTTTGCAAAATCATATAACATATTGGCCTTCTTATCGGTATCCTTTCTTATATTTTCTACGCCTAATTTATTCATATCCTCAGCCACCTTGCCCAACACATAAATCGCCATCACATTCGGTGTTTCTGGAGTTTCATACTTGGCATAATTTTCCCACAAACTAGGTAAGGAATGATAGGTACCTACGATCCCCTCATGCTTTTTAATTTGCTCTGCCTTGGCCAACATCTTTTCATTTGCAATCCAAACACCCAAACCAGCAGGCATTCCAAAGGCCTTTTGGACTGAAAACATCGACGAATCAACTAAGCTATAATCCAAATTCGGATAGGGAGCCGATGAAACCATGTCCACGACCACAAACTTATTTTTATTTGCTTTTTTTAATTTATGAATTTCAGCAGCGCGCATCTGAACACCAGAGCTCGTCTCATTTGCGGTGCAGCAAATCAACTCTGCATATTCGGGAACCTCAATTTCGCTCGCATCAAAACCCTCGCCAAAAGGCTTTTGTAACACATTGGCAAACTTATGAAGCTCTTTAGAAAAATCGAAAAACTTTTTTGAAAATGAACCATTGACCAAATGAAAACTCTCATGCTCCACCGTATTCATGAGTACACGTTCCCAAATTTCCGTGGCCGACCCCGTAAATAAAATCGCATGACTCGAAGGTAAATTTAAAAGTACTCTCAACTGCTCAACGGTATGCTGGTAAATTTTACGAAACGCAGCAGATCGATGTGAAATAGAGCCCAAATGTAAACGAAAGGCCTCCCGATAATGCTCCTCAACGGTTGGAAATAATGCGGCAGGACCCGGCGTAAAAAATATGGACTTTTGCTCGCTCATCGTTAATATAACATTCTAAATTTAATCGTATCCTCTATTAATTTCAATTCACTCACAATTTCTTCCGAATATTCCTTCGCGACGTCCGTAATGACATAGCCCGTCTTATCCGTTGTCTTCAAATATTGCCCTATAATATTGACATTATATTTAGCAAACACATTATTTATTTGTGCCAATATACCTGGAACATTATGATGAATATGCAACAAGCGGTGTGCATTTTCTAATGGCGGCAATTGCAATTCAGGGAAGTTGACAGATCCGTACGTACTTCCATTATTCATGAATTGAAGTAATTTAGTAGGTACAAATTCCCCAATGTTGGCCTGAGCCTCCTCGGTACTTCCTCCAATGTGAGGCGTCAAAATCACATTAGGCAAACCCCTTAATTCATTGACAAAGGCCTCATCATTTGTTTTAGGTTCATAAGGGAATACGTCAATCGCCGCCCCCCACACTTTGCCGGATTTTATAGCTCCCACTAATGCAGGAATTTCGACGACATGTCCCCTCGACAAATTCAAGAATATAACATGATCTTTCATCCATGAAAATTCCTGCTCTCCGATAATATTGGTATTAGATTTACGCCCATCCACATGCAAACTAATAAAGTCAGCTAGCCCTAAAAGCTCCTTCAAAGACTTACATTTCTTGGCATTGCCCAACGCCAGTTTGTCTACAATGTCATAAAAATAAACCTCTAATCCCAAGGCCTCAGCAATCACAGAAATTTGAGTTCCTATATTGCCATAACCCACTAGACCTATTTTCTTGCCCCTGATTTCATAAGAATTCGTAGCAGATTTATCCCAAATGCCCGCATGCATTTTAGTGGATTTTTCAAAAATATCGCGGGTCAACATCACCATTAGGCCAATGGAGAGCTCCACCACACTTCGGGTATTTGAGTAAGGTGCATTAAATACGGCAATGCCTCGCGTTTCACACTCAGCTAAATCAATTTGGTTCGTACCTATGCAAAATGCCCCCACACACATGAGTCGGGATGCGTTCGGATGATCCAACACTTTTTTAGTTAAATTGGTTTTAGACCTTAAACCTAAAATAGAAACATCCTTAATTTTCTCAATTAATTCATTCTCATCCAAAGCCCCCTTCAAAAGTTCTACTTGAAAACCTTCTTTTTTAAAGGCATTGACCGCAGCGGGATGCACGTTTTCTAATAATAAAACTTTGATCCGAGACTTTGGATAGGACTGAGCTCTACTCAAACCATTGATATATAAAAACTCATCCAAAGACGGAACCACATAGTCTGCTTTTTCCATCACAGCCTTCCTTGAGACATTTTCTGTAAAGGCAAAAAAGGCATTCGCTAGGCCGGATTCACGCAACTCATAATCAGTAATCCCATCGCCAATCACAAAAACCTCTCCCTCTAATGCTAATGACTGCAATAAATTTACCTTTCCCTTATCTTGAGAAAGCAAATTAGTTTCGTCGTACCCCGTAATATTTCCTTCCGAATCATAATTAAAGGTGTTTGCATGGACATGATCTGCCGCAATGCCCATTTCTTCTACCACAGGTACAATAAAATCCTTGAATCCGCTTGAAATGATCAAAATTCGGTCTGCGTACTCCGCTAAAAAATCTTTGTTCCGTTTAAACGAATCAGAAATTTTACCCTTTAAAAATGTGATTAACTGGTCTACGTGAGAACGATTCGCAGGCAATAAAGCCACACGATCACGCAACGAATCAGAAAATAAATATTCCCCTGCCATACCTTTGTCCGTGATTTCGCGAATTTTACCAACAATCTCCTCTTGTTTGGGATTCCCTTGAAGTGAAATTCTAGCTAATTCATCTAGGCCTTCCACCTTAGTAAAGGTGCTATCAAAATCAATGACAATGGTCAATGGGTCTGTAGGTATATTAGATATCATATTTTTTATTTAATCAAATACTAAACCAATCTGCCGCACGCTTCTCTGACCAAGTAACTCCTTGGTAATTCTTGGGAAAAAAACCGCAATGACCTCCTTCTTTTGGAGCTTCCAAATGGACAAAATCTAACGTTTCTGCCAATTGATAAGGAATGCATTCCTCAGATAAAAATGGATCATTCTGTGCATTCACAATTAATAGTGGAATGCGTATTTTTTCCAAAAAATAAAGCGAGCTATTCTGCTCGTAATAATCCTCTGCATCCTTAAAACCATGCAGTGGACCCGTAATTACATCATCAAATTGCTTCAAACTCCTAATGCTTTTCAACATATCAGACGTAATATCGTGGGGATATACGGCCGACTTTTCGTTGACTTTTTTTAAGAGAGTTTGTAAAAATCGATGCGTGTAGATGCGGTTTTCCCAGCGGGCCAACTTCCGGCTACTGCTAGAAAGGTGTAAAGGTACAGAAAATGCTACAGCTTTTCGAATGAAATGAGGAGGATTTTCACCCTGCTCTCCCAACCATTTTGCGGTCAAGTTCCCCCCAAGTGAGAATCCAGCCAAGGAAATTTGTTTTGCCCCCCGCGAATGGGCTAATCGAATAATGAAATCCAAATCATCAGTCGCACCACTATGGTAGAACCTCAACGCCCGATTTAATTCGCCTGAGCAACTTCTGTAATTCCAAGCCAGGATGTTATACCCCTCTCGTTGCATCACTCGTATAAGGCCTTTCACATAGTGCCGATCCGAACTCCCTTCTAAACCATGAGATATAATTAACAAAGGTGTATTGTCTAGATCTCCTTGATTTACATACCAATCCACATCTAAAAAATCATCGTCCAAGGTATTTATTCGCTCCCTAACTGCTACATGATCTAACGTAACTGCGCGATAAAGTGCAGGGTAAATGCTTTGAGTATGTCCGTCAGGCAACCAAAAGGGTGATTTAATCAAATTTTCACTGGATAGGAAAGGCACGAAACTAAATAAAAAAGTCAGGAATTAATTGATCTTCTCTCGTAGCAGGATTTACTCGGTATGCGTCAAAATTAACAACACCCTCCTCCCGTAAAACCTCTTCATCGATATAAAAATGACCGCTTACCGTTTTTGCATCTCGCTTTAAAATGACAGCGGCAGCATCTGCCATGATAGTCGCCTTCCTTCCCAACTGCATCATATCCGCATTTCCAATCGCAAATTCGATGGCTGCAGTGGCAATAATTGTTTTTGGCCAAAGTGCATTAAAGGCCACTTTCCCCTTAAACTCTGATGCCATACCTAAGGTACACAATGACATCCCAAACTTGGCCATC
The DNA here is from genome assembly GCA_947464595.1 of Cytophagaceae bacterium. Lineage (GTDB taxonomy): Bacteria > Bacteroidota > Bacteroidia > Cytophagales > Spirosomataceae > Aquirufa. The sequence continues at coordinate 24,243 of CANHXO010000010.1, read as the reverse complement.
GAATAAGCCACATGATTTTCAAACCAACGGGCTTCCACGTTCAATGGAGGGGAAAGGGTTAACACATGTGGATTGTCTGATTTCAACAAATATGGCAAACAAGCCTGCGCACACAAAAATGTTCCTCGCGCATTGACTTGATGCATCAAATCATACTTCTTCATTTCTGTTCTCAACGTTCCTGTCAACTGGATAGCCGAAGCATTATTGATCAAAATATCGATTCCTCCAAATGTTTCAACTGCTTTTTGGACCGCAGATAAAACCTGATTTTCGTCACGAATGTCGACCATACATGGCAAAGCCTTTCCTCCCAAAGCCTCAATTTCGGCAGCTGCAGAATGGATTGTACCCGCTAATTTGGGATGAGGATCAGATGTTTTTGCCGCAATAACGATGTTTGCTCCCTCTGAGGCAAGTTTTTTGGCTATTTCTAAGCCGATTCCTCTGGAAGCACCTGTGATAAAAACAGTTTTATTTTTAAACATTTTTTCTGAATTTTTATTTATCAATAAAATTACGATTTTCTTAACAAGAAGGATACAAATTAAATAATTGCATTGTACTTTTGTGAATTAATTTTACGATTTCACCAGAATGATCATACCATTTAAGTCAGTAAGTATTTCTCACCGCACCGCGCCACTCACCATCCGTGAAATGGTCGCGTTGAATGAGGATGAAAGCAAGGCTTTTGCGATCAAATGCAAAGACCTTTTTGGCTTAAATGAATTGTTAATAGTTTCTACTTGTAATCGAACAGAGCTTTACTATACAGCCATAGAAAACATTTCTGAGGAATTAGTCAAAGCCCTTCTAATCGAAAAAGGAATTCAAATAAATGCTGAATTTCTGAACTACTTTAAATACCTGAATGAAACAGAGGATTCATTAAGGCACTTATTTGAGGTAGCCACTGGATTGCAATCAAAAGTAGTGGGCGATTTACAAATCCCCAACCAGATAAAAAAAGCGTATCAGTTGGCCGCTGATTTAAATTTAGCAGGACCTTATTTGCATCGATTGATGCATACCATATTTTATTCCAATAAGCGTGTAGCCCAAGAAACCTCCTTTAGAGATGGTGCAGCTTCGGTTTCATACGCAACTGTTGCCCTAGCAGAAGAACTTTCCCAAGCAATTCCTCAGCCTAAAGTCTTAATTTTAGGTTTAGGTGAAATAGGCTTAGATGTTTGTAAAAACATGGAGGAAAAGGATTTTGCTGAATTCACCATCATGAATCGGACGCAAGAAAAAGCGGAGAAAATAGCTCAAGGAATGCCTTTCCGAGTAGCGCCATTTGCTGATTTATGGGAAGAAATTTCGAAAGCAGACATCATTATTTCATCGGTTCGAACGGAAAACCCGATCATTACCCTAGAAGAAATAAAAAAACTTCAGGTACTTTCCTTTAAATACTTTATTGACTTATCGGTGCCCAGAAGTATAGAAGATGGAATTGAAAAGAATCCTGGAATCTTACTTTATAACATTGACTCCTTAAAAGAAAGAGCTGATGAAGCTTTAGCGGCCCGAATGGCATCGGTGCCAGATGTACGCGTCATCATTGAGGAAAGCATCGTTAGTTTCAATGATTGGTCTAAGGAAATGGAGGTCTCTCCTACGATTCATAAATTAAAGAGCGCGCTTGAAAATATTCGAAAAGAAGAAATCAACCGACATATCAAAGGGTTGAATAAAGACGAAATCGAAAAGCTTGAGAAAATCACCGCGAATCTGGTTCAAAAAATCATGAAGCAACCCATCCTTCATTTAAAGGCGGCATGCAAAAGAGGTGAATCGGAAAAAATGGTCGATATTTTGAACGAATTGTTCAATTTAGAGCACATCGAAGAGTTTGAATCCTAATATTCCTCTGCATGGACAGCAAGGTTTTAAATCAATTGGCCCGTTATTGCGCCTATCAAGAACGTTGCATCTCTGAAATCAAACAAAAAATGAAAGATTTGCTTGTGGACGAGTCTGACCAACCGAATTACCTTACTTGGCTTGCTGAAAATAACTACTTAAATGAATCTCGCTTCGTGGAAATTTTTGTTCGTTCCAAATTCAATCAAAAAAATTGGGGTCGAAACAAAATAATGTTTGAATTAAAAAAAAGGGGAATTCCAGAGTCAATGCTAGTACATGCATGGGAGGACTTAGATGAAACCGAATACATCGAAAAATTAAAAAAAATAATTCATAAGAAAAAGGCTGAAATCAAGACCGGGACTACACAACAAAAATACCAAAAGTGCTACGCTTTTGCACTTTCAAAAGGATATGAGTCCAGTCTTGTTGTGGCCCAATTAAAAGGCCTTTTTTGATATAATTTGCTTAAAAACATTTTTTTTATACCTTTGAGGCATGAATTTTGAAAACAAAACGTATTACATCGGATATTATTACGCAGGGTATTTCCATTGCGCATAGCCGGTTACATAGGTTTTAACTATAACTTACTAACAACCGGCCCATCGTCGGTTTTTTTGTTTTATGAGCTTAGATATATCCACCGCATCTCGATTAAATACCGTTGAAGAATATTATTTTTCGACCAAATTAAAACAGATAGCCCAATTAAAAGCAGATGGAATTCCTGTCATCAATATTGGCATAGGAAGTCCAGATTTGGCACCTTCGAAAAAAACGATTGATGCCCTAACGGCTGCTGCAGCAAATCCAGATAACCATGCTTACCAAGGTTATCAAGGAATACCTGCCCTAAGAAAAGCTTTTGCGGATTTTTATGCTGCTCATTATACAGTAGAATTAAACCCCCAATCAGAAATCCTGCCTCTCATGGGATCTAAAGAAGGGATTATGCACATTGCCATGGCTTATTTAGAAGCTGGAGACGAAACATTAATTCCAAATCCTGGATATCCTACGTACCAAGCAGCTTGCTCATTAGCCGGGGCAAAGGTTTTAACCTACGAATTATCCGAAGAAACGGGTTGGCTTCCCGATTTAAAAGCACTTGAATCGAGGGATTTATCAAAAGTTAAAATCATGTGGGTCAATTATCCACATATGCCTACAGGTGCGAAAGCGGATGTATCTTTCTTTCAGCAATTAAAAGATTTTGCTCAAAAGCATTCCATTTTATTGGTCAACGATAATCCATATAGTTTTATTTTAAATGAGGAACCATTATCCATGCTAGCCATTCCTGGAATGATGGAGGTGGGCATCGAATTAAATTCTTTGTCCAAATCCCATAATATGGCGGGCTGGAGAGTCGGCGCTTTAATGGGTAAATCAGCATTTTTAAACCCTGTGTTAAAATTTAAATCGAACATGGATTCGGGGATGTTTCTTCCATTACAGGTAGCCGCTATAGAGGCCCTTTCAGCAGATCTTACCTGGTTTAAACAACAAAATGCCCTCTATAAGTCGCGTCAAAAACTCGTTTTCGAACTACTAGATCTATTGAACTGCACCTACGATAAAGCGCAATCAGGTATGTTTGTATGGGCAAAAACACCTAGTGATTTTAGCTCTGGTTATGAATTATCGGATGATATACTAATCAATCATGCGGTTTTTATAACCCCAGGGGGGATCTTTGGAACTCAAGGAAATGAGTATATCCGTATTTCATTATGTGCAAAAGAAGAAGTGTTTAAAGAGGTTATTCAGCGCATTAAATCAAAATCAAATGGAATCAAATAAAAAGGTTGGCATCATCGGGATAGGGTTAATTGGCGGTTCCATCGCATTAGGACTTCGCGAAAGCGGTTGGGCTTCTGAAATCATTGGGATCGATACCAATCCTGAACATCAATCAAAAGCATTATCGCTGCGCTTAGTAGACCAAATAATGACTTGGGAAAATGCGTTAAACGAGGTCGATATTTTCATCACGTCTACCCCTGTAGATGTGTTAGTTAGCATCATTCCCAAAATTTTAGATCAATTAAAACCCAATCAATTGATCATTGAGGTAGGTTCTACCAAAACTCCAGTTTATGAAGCGTTAAAAAATCATCCGAAACGGGCTCAATTTGTATCTACGCACCCCATGGCCGGAACAGAATTTTCGGGCCCAGAAGCGGCTGTCCTCGGCCTTTTCAAAGGAAAAACCTGCGTGATTTGTGATAAAGAGTTAAGTTCGCCTACTGCGTCGGAAATCATTGAAGATCTGTATAAAAATGGGCTTCATATGGCATTGATTTACATGGATTCAATTAGCCACGATGTACATACAGCTTATATTTCTCATATTTCCCATATCTGTTCTTTCGCGTTAGCTAATACTGTTTTGGAAAAAGAAAAGGACGAAAAAAGGATTTTTGAACTAGCCTCCACCGGTTTTGAATCTACCGTTCGATTGGCCAAATCTTCTCCAGAAACGTGGAGTCAGATTTTCCACCAAAATCAGGAAAATCTATTAGATGTGTTAGATGAGTACATCAACACGCTGCTCAAATACAAAGGCTTAATGCTTGCCGGAAGCTATGACAAACTTAAAGTTGAGTTAAGCAAAGCCAACGATATCGGTCGAATACTTAAAAACAAATAAGGCTTTTAGGAATTCCCTAAAAGCCTTATCTACTCAAATTTCTTGAATTTCTATGATTTGCGTTTCTTTTTAAACGTACAATCACTCGGCTTTGATTTAATAAAATACGATTTATAATTCAAGGCCATTGGATCCATGCAACCTTCTAAATTTAGAATTTCAATATTTTTAAATTCAACGGGGTGGCTTTCACTTTGAAGGGATATGTACCCTTCGGTCAATAACTGACCCTTTGAACCAAATATGACCTCTTGGCCACTCACATTTCCACCACCGATTTGCGGTTTTTGATAGGACAATACGGATTGGCCATTGATTACATGTTGGACTAAAGAATCTCCTAAGACATATACTTCGGCCTTCACCCACTGGTCTCCATGGTAGGTTTCAGAAGTTGAATTGACACAATGTGGCGTAAATAATTTTCCATTCATCTCTACATTTGTCCCAGGGGTACACAAATTACAGGTTGTACGCTTGTCTTTCCCATTACCTCCTAATAACTGCACCTCGATCGAAACCGGGAAATCTTGGTTTTTGCCCATCGTTTGTGGTGCCTGTCCATGGATCATAATGCCACTGTTTCGCGTAGCCCAACCAGGACCTTTGATGGCTTGATCACCCACAAATCGGTAATTTAAGCGAATGCGGTAATAACTAAATTTATCTTTGTAAAAAATATGCCCAAAACGTTCATCGAATGAATCGTAGGCATCATACCTCACGACTAATTTGCCATCCTCCACACGAAAGGTATTTCCAAAATTTTCTCCTGAAGCATAGTTTCTAATCTTAGGCGTCCAACCTTTTAAATCTTTTCCATTAAACATGGAAATCCATTCTTCCTTCGCAGCTTTCTGGCCCAACAAGCTTGTCGAGACAAACAATAAAAGCAATCCTAATTTTTTCATAGTAAGTTTAGTTTTTTAAGTATGTGATTTCCTAGTTTTTTCCCTTGTGATTGACCCGAAGTGATGCCATCCATAAAATGAATACCCCCATAAAAACGGGATATACTAGCCTCTTCAGCGGCCTGATTAAAAGATTTGAAGGGCCTTGCTTCGATGCCATATCGAGTCTCCACTGTATCTACATACGAGAAATTCTCACCCATAAAATGGGTTAAAATAACAGCTGCAGCGGATGAAACCGTCGAATGACCACTCGGATATTCCGGAAATGGAGGGGTCTGTAAAAATGGTTTCCAAGTAGGGTCAATTAATTTTCTAATAGCCGTTTCAGGGCGAATCCGATTGCTGTGGTATTTCTCGCGCCAACAAACCCAAAAGGCATCCAGCATGCTCACTGATAATACAGTACGCACCAATAAGCTATGCCCGAAGTCCAATTTTTTCTTGGCGCACGCAATGGCAGAAATACCCATCCAATGTGCTCCAGGAGATATTTTCTTCATGGCAATCAACAAATGTCCATTGGAGGACAAGGCAAAAGGATTGCAATCCCAAAATGCCGCAATTTTCTGCTCCTCCTCGTTTTTACCCGCTGAATACACTTGGCTAGCTAATGTGTAAAATTCTGACCGCTGATCGTCTGAATAAGACTTAGGCGGTATCATATCAAAATCTGAAACTTCTGTTTCAGTCATGGTATAATTTCTGATGTTTGAAAAGTAAGGCTCTACCGCTGGGAAATATCCAGGAGGTGTTGGATACCAATGCCCGTTCTTCTTTTCAGGCGTATATCGTGGAAAGTTAGACAGTGTATTGTACCGATCAGCTTTTGCATATCCTAAAATTTTCTTAGCAACTAACTCCCCTATAGCCTTCGAATTATCGATTACTTGTACACTTAATCCAATCGATTGACATGAATCCAAATAATTTTTTTCCCAAAGTTCCATCCGCTTTCCAGAGGGTTGGATTTTCTTTGAAACTTCCATCATCGCAATGATAGCCGCTAAATTTGGATCTGAATTGGCAAAATTAATTTTATCGAATGTTGGATATCCATTCAGATGTTTTGATATACGCGGTAAACTTGCGTCATGCGAGGCTATTACCTGATATCCAGCCAAGCAAGTATAGGAGAAAAATCGCATAGCCAAAGGGGGATTCGAAACGTCATGAATCATCAATTCCGTCATTTCGCCCAAAACCTTATCAATCTCTCTACCTGTAAATTCTACCTTTTTATTCTCAGTTTTACATGATAAAATAGTGCCTAAAAACACCGTAAATAATAAAATATTCCTCATCATTTCAGCATTTTATAAGTCTCAACACCCAAAGAATTAACTCCAAAAAACCACTGATTATGTAGCATCAAGATGGATCTCACATCTCCTTTCAGCCAAAATCCACTCTTCTTTTGAGGGACTTGTTGGAAGTTCAAATGGCCATCTCCCAACAATAGAAGCCCATAATTAGCATCTAATTTACCTATTCGTAATTTAGAATGATTTGCATTTCCTGCCAAAACTATATCTAAATGTCCATCAGCATTTACATCTGCCATTTGAATAGCAAAAATAGGGGAAGACTGAACCATGGAAGGCAAAGTCTTAGACACATATTTTCCTTGATTGTTAAGTGTAAACAAGGATGTCTTTAATTCAGTGGCTTTGTAAATTTTAGCATCTTTTAATTCATCCTCAGTAAAGAGGTCTGAGAGCTTTGCCTCCGCAAAACTTTGATAATCGGTAAAACGCGGGCGCATCAATGAGATCTGCTCCAATAATTCATCTCGTGTTAAAAATGGCACTTTAATACCCTTTACGTAGGTCGTTAAAATCGGCTCAACGGATCCATTGGAATCAAAATCTTTTACATATAACTCCATGGGTTCTGCGACAGAAGCCTTGTATTGAGAGTTTGTTCCATGGTTGCCAACTAACACCTCAAGCTTCCCATCTTTGTCTAAATCTTCTAATACTAATGTATTCCAAAGCCCAGTTGGAGATTCATCAAAAAATGTCTTCGTAACATTTATCGATTTACCCTGATCCAAATTGAAAATTTGTATCGGCATAAACTCTCCTACTAAGACCAATTCATTCGTACGATCTCCATTCAAATCTTTAAATTCAGCATCTGTGACCATACCTACCGATTGAATCTCAGGATAATTTTTACTTACATCCAGAAATTTCCCATTCCCTTGATTTAACAATAATTGGCTTTGAGGAACTTGGGGATATTGGCCTGGAATAACTCGAGCACCCACAAAAAAATCAGGCAATTTATCTCCATTCAAATCAACCTTTGCCACACAAGAATGAGAACCATTTGGATTAGGAAGTTTGTTTTTAGATAAAGTGAAATTTCCGTTCCCATCATTCAGATAAATTCGATCTTGGAGATAAGCTGCATTAGGTTCCAAATTAGCATAGCCCCCACTAGCTACATATAAATCAAGATCTGCATCTAAATCTATGTCAACAAACAAAGCATCTGAATCTTCAAATCCCTGAGAACCAGAAATGAACACAGATTGGAATTTACCTCCTTTTTGCTGTACATATACATGTGCTTGATTTCCTTGAGAAGCTCCTACATAAATATCCGAAAGACCATCCTTATTGACATCGGCAGATTTTAAAATAGGTCCTACAAATGAAAGTGGATTGACCAATTGGGTTTGTCGCTTAAAGTCATTCACCCCGTTATCGATAGGGTTCAGCATCAATGGCTCAGCTCTAGCAAAAAATGACTTTTGTTCTATTTTCTTTGTTGGACTTAACTGGGCATCCTTCTCAAAAAATGAAATGTTTTTTACCTCTTTAATGCCCTTCAAGGTTTGAGCTTTACCTGAATTCCAATGTACCAGTATCGAATCAATTTTTGCTGAACCACCTAATCCAATATGGAGACGGGGACTCACACTAGATTGATAACCCCGGTACATATTCGCATAAACGATTTGGGATTGTCCATTTTGAAATACACTCACACTAGCGCCAGCGCCTTGCGTGTTTTCACCTAAACCATGTAAATCGACCGCAATAGACTTATTTTCTTGATATACTTCATTGCTTTTATTCTCATAGATAGAAGCAGGTTTATTGATATTATTCACAATCAACTCTAAATCCCCATCCCCATCTAAATCGGCATAAGCTGCCCCATTGCTGTTAGTTGGCATCTCTAAACCCCAATCAGCCGTTACATTTTTAAAAGTCGCATCCTTTTTATTTTTAAAAATATAATTGGACACATTGGATGCAGGCATTTTTTGAACAAGTTCTAGAACATTCTCTCGTTGAATCGAATTTTGATTATTCTGAACATAATCCCCCATGTACTTCAAAAAATCTAAATTGGTATAATCCCTTAAATATCCGTTAGACACAAAAAGATCTTTCCAGCCATCATTGTCGTAGTCGGCAAACAACGCACTCCAACTCCAGTCTGTATTCGATATACCGGCCAATTGGCCCACTTCCGAAAACATCGTGTTACCTGAAGCATTTTGACCCAAATTCAATTGGAGCATATTCCGCATGATTTGATGTCCAAATCCCACCTTTAAATTGAAATCATACTTTTCATAATTGTCGGGGGACATCAACAATTTTTGCCTTACATTATCTTCAGGCAACATGTCTAAAGTAAAAATATCAGGCATTAAATCGTTATTGACATCGGCGATATCATTGCCCATAGAAAAATGGGACATGTGGCCAATGCTTGAATTAATCGTATTGACGAATGATTTACCTGCCTGATTGATATAAAGAAAATCAGGTATAGTATAATCGTTGGACACGTAAAAATCGGGCCAACCGTCTTGATTGACATCTGAAATTCCTACAGCTAAGCCATAGGAAAGTGTGGAACTCTGAATTCCTAATGCTTTTGTTTGATTGATGAATTTTCCTCCTTTACCTGGATTGACAAAAAACTGTATTCCTGAATTTTCATCAGGTTTATTTAATAAATCGGCGGTACTAGATTCATCCAAAACTGGCAATGATTTTGGATTGTGGTTGACTAATATCATGTCAAGATCTTGGTCTCGATCATAGTCAAAGAAAACAGCATGCGTACTATTTGACGGACTGTCTAAGCCATAGCGTGCAGCTTCATCTTTGAATAAAGGGATGCCGGCTGGATCATTTCCTTGATTAACAAACAAAGAATTTCTTTTTTTATCCGGCGGTAAATTTCCAGAATAGCAGAGGTATATGTCCAATTTGTCATCCCCATTAATGTCTACAAAGCTTACCCCAGTCTTCCAGGGACCTGGTCGGCCTGCCACACCAGCCTGAAGTGCTACCTCCTTAAACTTCAAATTTCCTTCATTAATATATAAATGATTAGCCTCCATGTTACTAGAAAAGTACATGTCTTCTTTTCCGTCTCCATTGAGGTCGCCTGTAGCAACCCCGCCCCCATTGTAAAAATATTCATACATAAGGACATTGGTATTTAACCCTTCCTGAATGTTGTTTTGAAAATTAACTTGGGTTTGTTCTGGACTTAATAAGGAAAACAATTGAGGTTCTGAGACCTCGACAGATTCTTTGGATTTTTGGCATCCCAAAAGAAACAATAAAGAAAATAATAGGTAGTATTTAGGCACGAAATATTTTTATGCTAAAAATAAAAAAAGGAAATGGGAAAGTCGCAAAACTTTCCCATTTCCTTTAAAATTAATTTGGATTAATATCCAGGATTCTGAACCAAATTTTTGTTACGGTTCATTTCATCGCGGTGGATAGGTAAGAAATACATCTTATCTGCCCAAGCGCGGTTTTCTTTTCCTGGATCCATCAAAGCTACTTTGTATTGATAATCATAGCTAGTAGGATCGTATCGATAAAGTGTAACCGTTTTACCTGGCTTCAAAGTACCTATCACATTAATGATTTGAACTTTATTACCTAAGGTAGTAGGGGCAATCATCCAACGACGCGCGTCATGATATCTTTGCTCTTCGAAAGCCATTTCAATACGACGCTCATTGCGGTAACGTTGACGTAAAGCATTGCCGCTCTCCGTAACAGCAGGCATGCCTGAACGGAAACGCACTTTATTCAACCAAGCACGTGCCTCAGCATCTTGACCCAATTCAATACAAGCCTCTACGTAATTCAACACAGCCTCAGTGTAGCGGAAGAAAGGCCAAGGAATTTGTTGCCAAGTGTTTTGATCAACAATCGCAGGATTGGGATCCGTAAATTTACGGAAATAATATCCCGTGTAACTTCCGTTCCAGTCTTCAATGGAACTTTTACGTGTATCTAATCCAAAGTAAGCAACCTTATTAGAACCCGACATAATCTCATACTGTCCAGTTTGTATTTGATTAAATGGATCTTTAGGTGCTGCACTCGCTGAACGAGGCTTCCAAGCAGAACCATCATACATTAAAGTAGCGTAGAAACGAGGATCACGATTTACATAAGGTGCAGCCGAATGATCAGCATTTGACCATGAAAACTTAGTTCCATCCATCATTTCATAATCATCTACAAAATTTTGAATCGGTGCGTTCCCAGCCCAGTTGTTGTAACCATTAGGTCCGTTAAACAAACCAATACGTCCACCATTCTCAGCTTTTGCATTAATGAAATAACGCGCAAATATCAATTCCCTCTCTCCACCATTTCTTGATAAAGAGTTGTTCATGTAATTGGTTGTTCCAACCTCTTTAGATACAGGTTCAGACAAATTCAATTGGTTACCTAAACCAGGCAAATCTAAAACTGCTTTAGCAGCGGCTTGTGCCTTAGTCCAGCGCTCAGTACGAGATCCATCTACATAGGCTACGAACTCAGGATTTGAGAAAGCAGACATTGCTGTAGATTTTGATTTAGCCGTTGTCGCATCGTACAAATCACTTGCTGCATACAATAAAATACGAGATTTTAATGCTAAAGCAGCAGCTCTAGATGCTCGGCCACCGGCCATCGTTAATCCATTCAATAAAGCTGCAGACTCGTCGCATTCTTTCTCTATAAAAGAGATACACTCTTTCATGGTATTTCTTTTCGATAAGAATTCGGTATCAGCTAATGAGAATGATCTATCTACGATAGGTACACCTCCATAATAGCGAACTAATTGATGGTAATAATAAGCACGCATGAACTTAGCTTCCCCTGTCAATCGGTCTACGACTGCTTTTGGAAAAGTAGTAGCTTTTTTCAAGTTTTCTAAGGCCACATTACAAGCACGTATACGAGTATACATATTCTGCCAGCTCAACGTACCGTTAATCCAACCTGGATCGGCAGGATTTGAACGTGATTCAGTGATTGTCGTTATATTACGACCTGGGTGTGTGAAAGATGCTTCATCTGTTAAAGATGCCAACATCTGCTCATCAAAACCTCCATTACCTAAACCTCCATAAAGTTCAGTTACAAAGGCATCTGCCAAGCTTGGATCTGTCCAAACAACAGATTCAGAAAGTTGATCTAAGGGTTTTGTGTTGACAAAACTGTCATTACAGCTCGTGAAGACAGTGCCAAAAACCGATAGCGCAATGATTACATATCTTTTTTTCATTGTTTTGTCTAGTTAATTATTAAAACGTTGCTGTTAATCCTAAATTGATAATCTTTGATTGTGGGTAATACTGGCCCGTTGAGCTCACAGTTTCTGGATCAAAGATTTTCAACTTATCCCATGTAAACATGTTTAGCCCGTTGGTGTATAACCTACCGTTCTTTAAACCAATTTTACTCAATAATGTTTCAGGAAGATTATATCCGATTTCAAAGTTTTTCAAACGAATGTAATCTGAACTTCTCAACCAATAGGTGTTGTTAGCAGAAAAATATTGATCATTTCTATTAGCAATACGAGGATGCACGCTACTAGGGTTTTCTACCGTCCAACGATTCTCATAAATGTCAGAGATGTAATTACCTATATTTCCCATTTCACCAGCACTGATGAATTGCATCGCTCCGGCTGCTCCTTGAAATAAGATCGTTAAATCAAAATTCTTATACGTCGCTCCGATATTCAAACCACCTTGAAACAAAGGCAATTGAGTGAAATCATTACGAACCATATCATTTGGATCAATTTTACCATCTCCATTCCAATCTTTGTATTTCATATCTCCTGGACGCAATGTATTCACGAGAGCTTTATAGCTTATCGTTGTTGCATCTATATCCGCTTGATCCTTAAATACTCCATCATATTGATAAACCATGAAAGTATTCATCGGCCTACCCGTAGTACGTTGCCACTCTGGCGCACCTGGTGCCTCATCCCAGAATAAAACCTTATTCTTAGCATAACCACCATTTATGCCCACATTGTATTTGAAATCACCGATTTGATTGCGATACCCAATGGTAAAATCAAATCCTTTGTTTTCAACTTCTCCGATATTTTGAGCTGGCAAAGTTAAACCTGTTGACTGAGGAACAGATGCATTTTTTTGCCAAAGAATATCGGTACGCTTGTTGTAGAAATAATCTAACTCAAAAGTTACCTTATCGTTAAACAATGAACCTTCTAAACCGATATCCGAGTTAGTAGCCACCTCCCATGTAATATCATTATTAGGAATTTTGGTCTCAAACAAAGTTTTAGTTTCTACGTTATTAATGATGTAACTTCTAAATCCATAAGTTGACAAATACTGATAAGAATCAATTTGGTCATTACCCATTTGTCCCCATGAACCTCTTAATTTCAAGAAATTAATGGCAGGCAATTGATCTTTAATGAAACTTTCTTCCGACATAACCCAACCTAGCATACCGCCTGGGAAAAAACCATAACGAGTTGCTTCAGGGAAAATATCTGATCCATCATAACGCCACAAGAATTCAGCTAAATACTTTTCTTTGAAGTTATAAGCCACACGACCAAAATAATTCAAACGTGCACGCTCATAAGCACCACCACCATTATTTTTCTCTAAGTCTCCACCCGCAAACATTTGATCTAAAGCCGGTGAAATGAAGAAACGACGATATGCATTAAAGTTATCTCCAACGATCGTTTCTCTGTTCGTTCCAGCCAATACCGTAATACCATGGTCATTAAATTTACGCTCATAAGTGGCAATAGCTCCTAGCAATACATTCAGTTGAGATTCATCACCTAATGTCAAGCGAGGCTCAGCAGGTCCACGTCTAGATGGTACCAATGTAGGAGTTTTTCCATCTGCCTCAAAAGTACTTCCTTTTTGATAAAGAGTCCAAGGGGTCTCCCAACGTTTCGTTGCACGGAAACGCTTATCTATCGCAGCTGTACCTGTTAATTTCAAACCTTGAACCCAAGGGATTTTAACGTCTAACTGGCCATTGGTCTGGAAATAACTTTGTTGATCACGGTCATAACCTGTCTGGTTAGTTGTGATAACCACTGGATTTTGACCATTTTCGATATCAGGACCCGGTAAGCCATTTGGCCAAAATGCTTGCTCTTGTGGTTTACCTCTCATTTGCATCCTAAAGATAGCTCCTGCAGACTGTGTTGGAAATCTACGATTTTCTTCACGTCCTAAAACACCAATAGACAAATTTATATTTTCATTAATTTTAGCATCCAAATTTAAACGTAAATCATATTGCTCAAATCCTGTAGCTGAATTTTTATAAAAGGCATCTTGATTTTGATAGCCTAAAGAAGCCAAATACCTGATATTTTCACTTCCTCCACTCATTTGCACATTATGACGCGACTGAGGTGACCATGATTTTAAAGTTGATTTGTACCAATCTGTATTTGGATAAAGCCATGGATCAGATCCGTCTGCATATTTTTGAATGTCAGTTGGACTGAAAGGAGCTTTTCTACCATTAAAAACCCCTGTAGATTTATAAGCAGCAGTTGCTGCACTCCACTGGTTGGTCGGTAATTGATAGATATCCAAATCATTTAACATGCCCACATATTGTGCTGCATTAGTTAATCTAGGAATAACAGTAGGGTCTGCAAAACCTTGATTGAATGAGTAAGACAACTCTGGCTTTCCTGATTTTCCTTTTTTCGTAGTAATCAAAATTACACCATTCGCTGCACGCGCTCCGTAAATGGCTGCAGATGCATCTTTCAAGACGGAAATAGTCTCAATGTCTGCTGGATTGATACGATCTAAACCACCTGCACGATTTGGAATACCGTCAATTACGATAAGCGCAGCATTAGTACGATCACCCCCTAAAGTGTTAGCTCCACGAATACGAATGGTTGAACCATCATAACCAGGCTCTCCAGAGCGGTTAACAGCCACAACCCCAGCCATACGACCAGCAAGTGAATTACTTAAGTTAACACTTGGAGATTTCTGCAAATCTGATCCTTTTACGGACACAACAGATCCTGAAACCGTCGCCTTTTTCTGAACACCGTAACCTACTACGACAACTTCAGATAGACTTTTTGCGTCTGGTGTTAGGGATACATTGATAATGCTTTGATTCCCAACAGTCACTTCTTTACTTTCATAACTAACAAAAGTAAAAATGATTTTACTAGAACTTCCTGGAACAGAAAGGCTATACTTTCCATCCGCATTCGTCGAGGTACCTTTATTGGTTTCCTTAACGATAATGTTTACTCCGATCAAGGCCTCACCCTTTTCATCGGTTACTTTACCAGTGATGGTTTGGTTTTGGCCAAATGCCACCCACGAACTGGAGAGCAGAAAGGCCAGCAAGTACAGAAACTTGCTACGGTAAAAGTTTGATTTCATAAAATGGTTTTTAAATTGTGAAATCGACGAAATGGTTAAATTCGTCGACTTTAATACGGCTAAGATAACTAAGCTTTTACTCAAAAAAAAACATCGAATTGAAAAAAAAATATGTTTCGGCTCTAAAAAAGCACTTTTTGGCAAATAATAAGATTATTCAATATTAAAATAATACAATGGAAATACTGATTAAGTGGTAAATAAAATTGGAATAATACCAGGAAAAATTTCAATACGAATGACATAAAAAAAACCGATACAGCTTATCTAAATTGAGCTGCATCGGTCAGAATTAATTCTTTTTTAACAAAAAAGACTAAAAAACTAGCTGGATTAATTTCCTCTTGGCACTCGAAATACCGTAGGCCTCCAAACATTATTTTTACCATTGATATCAGGAAAAACATGGTCAGGATCTATCGTAACTGACTTAATAGGAAGGTTGGTGGACGTCCTAAAGGTCCAAGAATAGCCTCTTTGCCAAATTTCCACAGGAAAATTGAAACGTTCTTTTGCCCCACTAACTAATTCCACTTCGACCACAGCCGGCATGGCCATCTTTTCCATATTTTCGATGGTAATTAATGCGCCTTTCCCTGGATCTTGTTCAATGTAATCCACATCTTTAACCGACTGATCTAAACGCCACAATTCGTAAAACCAAGATTTCCAAAACCAACCTAAATCCTCGCCAGCTCCATCTTCCATTGCTTTAAAAAAGTCTAAGGGAGTCGGATGTTTGAATGCCCAATGCTTGATGTAATTTTTAAACGCATAATCAAAACGATCCGCACCTAAAATATTCTCCCGTAAAATTCGCAGTCCCATGCCTGGTTTATTATAAGCTTCCCAACCTAAATTCATGGGTTGTATTACATCTGGAGTCGTCATTATGGGGTCAGCATATTCCCTAAACATTCTCGGCGCAATCTGATGCATATCCATTTTTTGACTCTTAAACTCCCCCTTATTAAAGGCATCCATGGAATAAAAATTAATGAATGTGTTAAAACCTTCATCCATCCATGGAAACTTACGCTCATTCGATCCTACTATCATCGGGAACCAATTATGTCCAAACTCATGATCCGTAACACCCATCAGCCCTGATGTTTGAGCCCGATATCCACAAAAAATAATGCCAGGATATTCCATCCCAGAAACGATGCCTGCGACATTAGTTGCCACCGGATAGGTATATTCGTAAAGCCAATTTGAATAATATTCAATCGAAGCTTTCACATATTCTGTCGACCTTCCCCAAGCATTGCTTCCGTTAGATTCCACGGGATATACCGAAACCGCCATGGATTTCTTACCGCTTGGCAAATTAATTTTTGCAGCATCTAAAATAAATGATTTAGAGCTAGCAAATGCAACATCACGAGCGTTCATACATTTGAATTTCCAAGTCAAACGATCTTTTGATGGCCTTGAAGCGGGATTCAACACTTCATCCGCTGATCTTATCACTACCGTCGTTTCAGATTGAGCCGCCAAAGCCCATTTTTTGACTTGGTCTGCAGTATAAACTTCCGATGGATTAACAAGTTCACCGGATCCCACCACGATATGAGACGCTGGTACATTAATGGAATACTCAAAATTTCCATATTCCAAATAAAATTCTCCTGCACCTAAATATGGCAAAACATTCCAACCTTCTATATCATCGTACACACACATTCTAGGAAACCATTGCGCTACGGTAAAAATAGCCCCATTTTTAGTTTCTTGGATTCCCATTCGGTCATGGCCATTCGTAGGAGACTTAAACGAATAAACGATTTTAATTTTGGCTACACCCACTTTTTCAAGCATCGGTTGGGCCAATCGAATTTGCATACGAGTATCTTCCACCACATAGTTAGCGGCTTTCCCATCCACCATTACGCTTTCAATTTGATACCCACCCTCAAAGCCTATATTACCAAATCTTCCACCTGAAACTGGAGTGGTTTTACCTCCACGGGATTGAGTAGAGAAGGAATTTTGATCTAATTGCAACCATAAAAAAGGCAATTTATCAGGGGAATTATTTTTATAGGTCATCTCGACTTCACCCGATATTTTACGCGCCTCCTCATCCAAAGATGCTGATATTTTATAATCGACTGAATTTTGCCAATAGGAAGGACCGGGGATACCTGATCCAGAACGGGCTGATGAATTAGGGCCATAATTCCAAAGAGGATGGAACAATTCATAGGCATTATAAATCGATTTTGTTTGACCAAAAGTTGAGAATGCCGCAAAAAGCAAAATAGCTAATGTGTTTTTTAACATTTTAATGGGGTTTTAATACAAATCTATTAAAATACGGTTAAAATCTCTTCGTCCATCAATCGTTTTGACAGGCCTAAAGCCTTAGGTACTTCATAATGGAAGAAAAATTTCATGGTGTGAATTTTATCCTGATAGAAAGCTAACTCATCCGCGCTCAATCCACCTGATTTAATGGCAGCTGCAGCTACATTTCCTTGTTTTAGCCATTGCCATGCTACAGTAATTAAACCAAACAATTCCATATAAAGCGTGGAATCAGCCAAATAAATATCAAATTTACCTTGCATCGCAATGCCCAATTTATGCATGGTGACCTTAGTCAAATTGGCCACCTCGGCTTCCAACATACCCGCATATTTAGCCACCAAATCAGAAGATTTTCCTAATTCAATATCTTTAGCAATCCATTTCCCTAAGGTTTGAAGGGCCTGGCCATTGTTTGAAGGTATGCCTCTGCCCAACAAAGTTAAGCCGTGGATTCCGGTTGTTCCCTCATAAATGGACATGATCCGTACGTCTCTCGCCATTTGTTCCAAAGGAAAATCTTCCGTATATCCATAACCTCCTAATACTTGAAGTCCTTGGTTAACGGCTAATGTTCCCATTTCAGCTGGATATGTTTTTGCAACAGTCGTCATTAAATCCAACAACAATTGGGCCTCCGCCTGCTCCTCACCTTCCGTACACTTAGTTAAATCATCCCAAAGTAAACATTGGAAAAGCAATCCCATGGATCCTTCGACAATAGCCTTTTGGAAATACAACATACGCTGTACATCCGGATGATTTTTAATTAAAGTCGGCGGAGTATTTGGATCTTTATTGGTCAATAAACGACCTTGAGATCTTTCATTTGCATATTGCTTAGAGAAATGATAGGCGGCTGAAGCGATGTAAGCCCCACCCATACCAACTCCAATACGGGCCTCATTCATCATCTGAAACATGTACTTAAGACCTTTATTGGGCTCGCCTACCAAATATCCAATCGACGCAGCTTTATCTCCAAAAGATAGATGAAGTGCTGGTGTCGCTTTTTGGCCCATCTTGTGATAAACCCCTAAAGAAACCACTTCATTTTGAACTAATTGGCCATTTTCCATGCGCTTTTTAGGCACGACAAGAAGGGAAATTCCTTTAGTTCCCGCAGGAGCACCCTCTAATCTAGCCAAAACTAAGTGTATGATATTTTCAGAAAAGTGATTGTCTCCTCCTGAAATGAATATTTTTTGACCTTTAATCGAATAAGTTCCATCTCCTAAATCTTTGGCAGATGTAGTAACGTCGTTCAACGAGCTTCCTGCTTGTGGTTCTGTTAAACACATCGTACCTGCCCATTTTCCCGAAAGCATGTTAGGAACAAATTTATCCGCTAATTCTTTTGAACCAAAAGAAGCAATTAAATGTGCCGCACCATGGGAAAGTCCCGTAAACATAACCACCGAATTATGCGCCGCACCCCGAATGAATTCATGTGCCCCGCCTATTAATGATGGCAATTGCTGACCACCATGCTCCAGATCAAATGTAACACCTATCATTCCGGACTCGCCCATCTCCTTCATGTACGGCTCAACTCCTGGATGCACTTGCACCACACCATCCACTAATTCCGCTGCCTTCCGATCCGAATCGACATAAATGGGACGCAAATATTTTTCTGCAATTAAATCAGCTGAATCCAATAACATGTCAAACATGTCAGGTGTGTAATCCGCAAAGCGAGGATATTTACAAAGAGAAGCACTATCAAAAACCTCCTTTAAAAGGAAGTCGAGATTCCGACGGTCGTATTCTTTAGCCATAAATTTTATTATTTGAAACAAATTTGCAGAGAAAAAATATATTATGCAAGCATACTATATTTTTGTTGATCGATATCATTGTTTAAATTCAAACGTGAACAAAGGGCAGCATGTGGCCTATTTATTTAAATTATTTAACCGCTATAAATTAAGGTACTGGATCATAGCCGCTGCCCCCCCATGGATGGCAACTGGATATACGCCGTATGGCCAACCGAAATCCTTTTAAAAAGCCGTATTTCATCAACGCTTGTTTCGAATATTCGGAACAAGTTGGTTGGTACCGACACGCATTAGGCAGAAAGGGAGATATCAATCCTTGATACAATCGAATTAAACCCAAGAAGAATAATTTCAATAAATTTCCCATAATTTGAATGGAATACCTTAAAAACTTAAATTTAAAATATTTATTCAACTCCCACGAATTTATAGCTAAAAGGTTTGATATAAAACCTATTTTAAATAAATTGCCTCATACGTTATGCTAATAAAATAATGCCGAAAATTGCTAAGAGTTCTAAACTAATCCTTTTTTTATCGATCAGTATCTTAATCGGTTTATTAGCAAGTTCCCACCAAACCAGAAGTTACTTTTACGCCAAATCAACCGTTGAGAAAAAAAATGACAGTTTAAGTCAATTATTTGATCCAAAAGTTGCCGAGCAAAAGTCCATTAAATTAGATACGTTTTTCAAAAAACTCCAACAAAATACTGGTTTCAACGGTGCTGTGTTAATTTCTCAATACGGAAAAGTTATTTACAATAAAACGTTTGGTTACGCCAACTATTTTACAAAATCACCCATCAAGAGCCATACACATTTCCAGTTGGCATCCGTTTCTAAGCAATTTACTGCCGTGGCCATCATGCAATTGAAAGAGAAAAATTTGCTTGGTTATGATGACCCTATTTATAAACACATACAAGGATTTCCATATGACTCTAGCCTCACCATCCGTAGTTTATTGACCCATCGATCAGGTCTTTCTGATTATGCCTACAATATGGATAAAATGTATGACAAGAAAGTTCCGCTCACCAATCAAAAAGTGGTCGAAATGATGATTCGCCTAAAACCCCATATTGATTATCGACCCAATGCCCGTTTCAGCTACAACAATACAAATTACATGTTGCTCGCTTATATTGTAGAGAAATTAACGGGTGAAAATTTCAGAACTTACGTGAAGAAAAATATTTTCGAACCGGCAGGGATGAAAGAGACATTTATTTATGACCCATTGCATCCAGAAATGTTAAAAACTGCAGCCACTGGATATGTACCTAGGCGTGGGGGGCCAGTCGTTTCTGATTTTAATCATTTAGATGGAGTAACTGGAGATAAAGGTATTTACTCCACCGTGGAGGATTTGCATCTTTGGGATAATGCATTAAATGAAGAGAAACTAGTCAAATCGAGTACGCTAGAGGAAGCCTTTACGCCACAACATACGATACCCACTACCCTTCCGAAAAATTATGGATTTGGTTGGCGCCTAACGCAACTCGATAACGGCGAGTGGCTTACCTATCATACGGGTTGGTGGCATGGCTTCAAAAATTACTATCTTCACAATCCAAAAGATAATTCATCGATCATAATTTTGGGTAATATGGCTGGACATTCGTTGGCAAAAGTCAATATAGTTCAATCCATTCTTTACCCAGAAAAAGCGAATTTATTTATGAAAGGAGAATCTCTTCCTTTGGAATTTACGACCGGAAACTAATTCAATATAATATGAAAAAATGCCTCTTATTTTTATTCGCATGGACTTGCTTAAGTTTATCAAGCTTTGCCCAAACAGACGATGAAGCAATTAAATCGACGATTAACACCTATTTTGACGGATTTACGAAAGGCGACTCCGCGAGCTTAAATAAAGCATTTTACGCTGGTGCTTTGTTGCGTAACCTTAATACATCTACCGGAAGAGTTCAAGACTCTCCATTAAAAACGTTCATTAGCAAAATGCCTGCAGGTGGGGTGAAGGCTACAGGAAAGTTGATTTCATATTCCTATGCGGGAACCTCCGGAATTGCTACGGTTGAATTAACATTTGCCGATTTCAAATACATTGATCTTTTAAGTTTATTAAAAATAAATGATCAATGGAAAATTGTTTGTCGGGTCTACAGCCGAGTAGATTTAGATGCCCAATTAAAAGGATCAGCTGCTCCGGATGCAAGCTCAGCGGCGAAAAAGAATTCCGCTAATGTCAAACCGAAAAAGAATGACGGTTGGTAAGCATATTAAAAAACCAAGCGATAAAATTTAAACAAAAAGGGAGGGTTTCATTCGAAGCCCTCCCTTTTATTTGATGTCAATTAAAATACCTACCAATAGATAGGACCTTTTCCTAAATATTTTTCGGCAATCGGCACATAATAAGACTTAAGTTCTTCGAAGTTAGGTACTTCGGGCGACTTAGTATATAAATCATATTGATTGAAATCTCTTATCCAATCTAAATATTGCGCATCTTTTTCATTCAATAACGCCTGATAACTTCCTCCTGTGTGCCAAGGATAAAATGAATGGAAACGTATCATCGCCATACCCGCCTCAGGAATGGTATTCGTTGGATGATTTTTCAATACTTGGTATAAATATTCATCATGTCCCCAAGCTAGTTCTAACTTGTCTAAGCCACATCCAGGGTTATAAATGCCTAACTCTGAATTATATCGATCGACCAACATATCTGGATTTCCCTGATTGAATTCAGGATAAACGCAGGTATCAGGTAATTTACAACCTACCACAAACACATCACCGACTAATCCCCATTGCTCTGCTTGACTTGTTCCGTCCTCATCAGATCCAAACAAATACATGGCTTTTCCTAAATCATGAATTAACCCAACTAATTGCATCCAATCTGGACGTCCATCTTTACGAATACCTTCAGCAGATTGCAATAAGTGAATAATATTAGGTAAAGTAAGATCAGGATCACTCACATCGATCAAAGCATTTAAACGATCCATCATATCCCACAAATCCATAGGTCGCTCAAAAGTCAAATACTTTTTCTTCATCCTTTGAACATAATCATAAGTCTGGCGCGTACGCATCTTATAATAATGATCTTTTACAGCAGCAGTAATATCTCCCTGCTCGTAATTACGAAATTCAGATTTTTCTTTAACGATAGTTTCCATACGAATTGATTTGAGTCACCAAATTACAAAATGATTTTTAAAAACAAAAAATCAATGTGTCATCAGAGACAAAACAATGGAGCTTAGAAGCATTAAAAAACCAAGAACAAAAAATATAGTTGGGTTTAATACGGGGACAGAATTGTCGCTCAAAGATGCTTCATATGGGTTTTCAGAAAGATAGCGAACAGGTATTTCCTGACCAATCTCGCAATTTTTCGCAATTCCCTGCTCAGCCTCTCTTCTAAATTCTAATCCATTTACTTGATAAGCAACGATAGGGAAATAAATAGGGAAACGCCCCGAATGATCACCGCGCGCATAACGCTTCGAAATCTCAACAATCTTGCCATAAGTTGTTATGGAATGAGATACCCATTTTGACCTCTTTTTGTACAAGAAAATTCCAACAAAAATTAATGAGATGGCAATCAATAGGAATAGACTTAAAAATAAAGTCATGGACCCCTGAAAAGCTCCCGTTGGCCGACCTGAAATTAATAAGACTCCTGTTAATAACATATTCAATTAGCATGCATCCAGCGATATTTACCCTGAATTTTGGCCAAAGCAACAATAAAAATAAATTAAAATCAAATTTTAAAAATTCTGGTAAAAAAAGGTTTAAGATGGAAATCAAAGCACTTTTTGCTCATTTTTGCAAGACTTTAAAAAAATGGTTTGATTTTTGACAAATTTTTATAAAAAATTGTACAATTCAGTCATTTTAGGTTTTGATTTTCATTAAGTTTCGCCAAAAAAATATTTTTATAAAATTTTTAATTTCATGCAAATTTGTATTTTTGATCTTGAACAAACCTGTAATTATGAAAAATACTGTAAAATTCCAGCTCATTACCATGATGTTTATGATGTTCTTCTCTTGGGGCGCATGGTATGGTCAAATGAGTAAATATTTACTCACTACGCTGGGGGCGACCGGGGACCAAGTTGGCAATGCTTACACCACTTTTTCAATTGCCGCCATATTTGCCCCATTTTTTGTTGGGCTGATCGCTGATCGTTTTTTCTCTGCTCAAAAAGTGATGGGATTTCTAAATATTTTAGGTGGGGTTATTTTATATTTCTTGAGTCAAACGAAGGACCCTGAAATTTTCTTTTGGTACATATTAGCTTACACACTTTGTTTTGCTCCTAATTTGGCCTTATCAAATTCCATTGCCATGAACCAAATGCAAAACCCAGAAAAGGAGTTTCCTGCCATTCGAGTGACCGGCACGATTGCATGGATTGTGGTCACGAACATCATTGGGTTTTTAGCCTTGGGTGACAATGTAGCTATATTTCAGATTGCCATGTACAGTTCATTTGCCTTGGGAATTTATGCATTCTTTCTTCCTGACACACCCCCGAAAGCGGATAAAAATGCGTCCATTGGACAAATCATTGGCTTAGATGCCCTCAAATTATTTAAAGATCGTTCCTTCTTAATTTTCTTTATTTCTTCCATATTAATCTGTATTCCACTCTCCTTTTATTATGCGATGGCCAATCCATCCCTGACTGATTCACACATGACGAATGTTGAAAACAAGATGTCATTAGGTCAGGCTTCAGAGGTGATTTTTATGCTCTTAATTCCACTCGCTTTTATCCGATTAGGGGTTAAAAAAATGTTAGTGGTAGGACTAGTCGCTTGGATTGTCCGCTTTTTATGTTTCGGATACGGCGACGGAATTCAAAGTGAATGGATTTTATATATCGGTATTGTGTTACATGGAGTTTGCTTTGATTTCTTCTTTGTGACAGGGCAAATTTACACCGACCAAAAAGCGGGTGAAAAGATCAAAAGCTCGGCCCAAGGA
>CANHXO010000009.1 GCA_947464595.1 Cytophagaceae bacterium | reverse complement strand
GAAAAGATTGCCCCAATTTGGCCTGTTGGATTTGCTCAGAAATGTGTTGAACAATTCCGTCAGACTTGTAAATGGAAAGAAATTCTTTAACAATCATATTGATCTATACCTGCGAATGGCTTGCAAAGGTAGAAAAATTTATATCTTTGTGCATCCACAAAAAGGGGTGCCTTGAAAAAAGGCTGAGATTATACCCATTGAACCTGATACGGATAATGCCGTCGAAGGGATTTTGTAGAGTTTTTAGCGCTAAAAACTCAAAAAAATCAAAAAATAAGGGTTATTGTTAAATCATACGGGATTTGACTCCTTTGCCTGTTATTAATTTTCATTATGAAAAAGTTAATGACATTGTTCGTTTTAGTGATTTTAGGCCAACAAGCTTTCGCCCAAAAAACGCGGGGACAAGTGTTGGATCTAGAAACCAAATTGCCCTTATGGGGAGCCTCCATTTCAATGATAGGAAGTCCCTTGGGTACAACTTCAGACTCGAAGGGGTATTTTTCGTTTAATCCAACCTCGGGGAAAATTAAAATTAGTTTTCTTGGATATGAATCTGTGGAGCTTTTGGCTGAGAATGCTGCGCAAGTTTATTTAAAGAGATCGAGTTTTTTACAGGATGAGGTTGTCGTTAAGTCCACTCGGGCCGATGAAAATTCTGCGATGGCCTATTCAAATATTTCTGCTACCGAATTAGGCAAAAGTAACCTAGGTCAGGACATGCCTAATTTATTAAATTTTACTCCTTCTGTTGTGACAACTTCTGATGCCGGTGCGGGTGTCGGTTATACGGGAATTAGAATTAGGGGCTCAGATGCTACGCGTGTCAATGTGACGATTAATGGAATTCCAGTGAACGATTCAGAATCTCAAGGAACCTATTGGGTCAATATGCCCGATTTTGCGAGTTCGGTTAATTCTGTTCAAATACAGCGTGGAGTGGGGACATCGACCAATGGTGCAGGTGCATTTGGCGGATCGGTTAATATGCAAACGAATCAGTTTGAAGCGAAGCCTTATGCTGAAATAAATGCTTCGGGGGGGTCTTTTGGAACGCTAAAGACAACGCTTAAAGTGGGATCAGGGTTGTTAGGAAACAAATTTACTGTGGATGGCCGATTATCCCGCATTGTTTCAGATGGATACATAGACCGAGCGTCCTCTAATTTGCAAGCAGCTTATTTATCGGCTGCTTATTTTGGCCAAAAAAGTTTTGTCCGTGTCAATTATTTTTTAGGGAAGGAGAAGACTTTTCAGTCTTGGTATGGGACGCCTGAATCTCGCATCAATGGATCTGAATCCGATTTGCAAGCCTATATTGATCGCAACTATTTATCTTCTGAAGAGGCAACTAATTTATTGAAATCAGGTCGTACTTATAACTATTACACCTATCCAAATCAAACGGATAATTATGCCCAAGACCACTTACAGTTGTTGACAAATCATCGGATTTCTACTTCCTGGAATTTAGATTTAAATGCACATTACACCTATGGAAGGGGTTATTTTGAGGAGTTTAAATCAGATGCGACTTTGGAAAACTATGGAATTAAGTCCAATGTGATAACAGATTTAGTTCGTCAAAAATGGTTAGACAATGATTTTTATGGGACTACTTTTTCAATGAATTATGAGGGGACTTCTCGAATTAAATTCAATTTTGGAGGCGCTTGGAATCGATATGTGGGTAGGCATTATGGACTTATTATCGAAGGAAAGACATTACCTATTTCATTTAAAGGGTATGAGTGGTATCGAAGTCGGTCTCAAAAAACGGACTTGAACCTGTATGCGAAAGCGAATGTAGCTTTGGCTGATCACTGGAATGCCTACCTTGATTTGCAATACAGAACCGTTGGATATTCCATGCTAGGTACTGCCGACAAGTTTTTGACATTGAACAATCAAAATAGCTATCAATTTTTTAATCCCAAAGTGGGTTTGACGCATCAGATTTCAGAAGAATCAAAAATATATTCCTCCATTTCAATGGGTAGCAAAGAACCTAGTCGGCAAGATTTTGTGGATAATCCTACCACGGCTCCTCGGCCAGAATACCTTCAAGATTATGAGTTTGGTTATCAAAAGGCTGGGAAAAAATATGCTTGGCAATTGAATGCATATTTCATGAAATACAAGGACCAACTTGTCTTAACGGGAGCTTTAAATAATGTAGGCGAAGCGATTCGGACAAATGCTCCAGATAGTTATCGATTGGGTCTGGAGACATCTTTACATGTTCAAATTGCACCCCAACTATCTTGGTCAGGGAATGTGACTTTGAGCCAAAATAAAATACAGAATTTCACGGAGAGGTTGACAGATTATGAAAATTACACGGAGGTTTTAGTCCAACATGGAACTACGGATATTGCTTATTCGCCTAATCTAATCTCTGGGAGTACCATTACATACAAAAGAGGAGCATTGGAGGGTTCACTATTATCCAAATTTGTAGGGATGCAATATTTAGATAATACGTCTACGGCCAAGCGATCTCTTCCGGCCTACGCGACTCAGGATGTCAGGTTTAGCTATGTATTTTCTAAACATATTAGTGCGACATTATTGATGAATAATGTATTGAATTCGATGTACTCGTCCAACGGATATACCTATAGTTATTTGTATGCTGGAGATTTGACGACAGAAAATTTTCAATATCCTCAAGCGGGGTTCAACTTTTTATTGGGACTCAATATTCGACTTTAACGTATTTTAAAATGATCAATTTACTGGATAAATAATATTATTGACTTGCAAATGTTATCTAATTAGCTAACTTTGTGTTTAATAAATTAGCGATGAGTCAGGCGTTTTTGAGGGAAGTTTTTTATTATAAAGACTACTATCTGAAATTGTTTAAAACCTTAAATCCTGATACACAAAAAAAGTTCAACTGGACATTGCAACTAATTTCAACTCTTGAAAGGGTCCCCATTAAATATTTTAAACATTTAACAGGAAAATCAGGCATTTTTGAAATTAGGGTAGAGCAGGGATCAAATATTTACCGTGTCTTCAGTTTTTTTGAAAAAGGTAATTTGGTCATATTAATGAATGGATTTCAAAAGAAATCACAAAAGACCGATAAAAAAGAAATAGAGTTAGCAGAAAGACTAAAAAAGCAATATTTTGATGAAAAATCCTAAAAACAAATTAACATCCTTTCGTGTACATTTGGATCAACAATATGGTAAGAGGGGAGTTGAAATGCGTGAAAATTTCGAAAATGAGTTTGAAGCATTTAAACTTGGAGTCATGCTTCAAGAACTTCGTAAAGAAAAAGGTTTGACGCAAGAACAGCTCGCTGAAAAATGCGGCACGACTAAGACTTACATTTCTAGAATTGAAAATAACGCGAGCGATATAAGGCTTTCTACCCTCATGCGAATCATACAATCGGGACTAGGAGGTCAATTAAAATTGAGCGTTAATTTTTAAATATTTATTTTCAACGAAATTTTTCAGATCAAACTATCTGTTTTACTTAACAATTTTGGCCCTCAAACTATTCCACCAAATCCCATTTCCAACCCCATTTGGCCAACCGGTAGCGGACAGAATACCACAAAACACCTAGGCCATAGATGGAGCTTCGTTTAAAATTGATGGAGGAGGCTTCGTCAAAATATTTGGTTGGACAAGTAACTTCGCCAATCTCAAAGCCTTTCCAAAATAATTGCAACACCATTTGATTATCAAAAATAAAATCGTTGTCACATTTCGTGAAGTGTACGGCTTCTAATGCTTCCTTGGAAAATGCACGGTAACCTGTGTGGTATTCTGAGAGTTTTTGATCAATTAATATATTTTGAAACAAGGTTAATAGCCGGTTGGCAATGTATTTATAAATAGGCATGCCCCCTTTTAATGCACCTTTTCCTAAAATTCTAGAGGCAAAAACTACGGGATATAAACCATTGCCGATGATTGAAATCATGGCTTTCAATAACATAGGCGTGTATTGGTAGTCGGGATGCAGCATGATCACAATGTCTCCACCTAAGGCAAGTGCTTTTGTATAACATGATTTTTGATTCCCCCCATAGCCTAGATTTTTATCATGCTGGATGATGTGCTTGATGCCAATTTTTTTTGCTACTTCTACGGTATTATCCGGACTGTAATCGTCCACTAAAATCACTTCGTCCACCCAATCATGTGGTATTTCTAGGTATGTTTTTTCTAATGTTAATGCGGCCTTGTAAGCCGGCATCACTACGATAACCTTTTTGCCTTCGTACATATTTTTTGGCTATTTTTTGCGACCTTTACATCGCCTAAAGGTAAAATTAATTATTTATGAGCGAATCTCTATTTTTTCTTCTTTTTTCAGTCGGTGTCATCTTGGTCATGTTGTTGGACTTGGGGATTTTCAAAAAAGCGGGTGCTGCCGAGGTTACATTTAAAGAAGCGGGTTTTTGGACCGCCGCATGGGTACTTTTGGCGGGATCATTTTACTTTTTTTTGGGGCAATTTGGGGGCATGGTGCATGGCATTACAGATGTTAGCGGATTGATTGCCGTCAAAGAAATGTATGCACCTCACATAGATTTAGGGGTGGGTTCATTTTCGGACCAACTAACCATTTTTCAAAATAATTTGTCTTTAGAGTTTATTACGGGATATTTAGTCGAATATTCTTTGTCGGCCGACAACGTGTTTGTCTTCATTTTAATTTTCAATTCCTTTGGTGTACAAAAACGTTATTATAAAAAAATCTTGGTATGGGGAATTTTGGGGGCTATTATTTTGCGCTTAATCTTCATTTTCCTAGGGGCGGCTTTGTTGCAAAAATTTGATTGGATCATTTATGTATTTGGTGCATTTTTAGTTTACACCGGAGTGAAAATTTTATTCACCAAACAACATGATGAAGAGATTAATCCAGCGGAGCATCCCATCGTAAAATTCTTATCACGTTTCTTTAATGTGTATCACCGTAATGTCATAGGCCGATTTTTTGTTCGTATGAAGACGGGTAAATTATTTATTACACCTATTTTCGTGATTGTGGTGGTGATTGCTTTTACCGATATATTGTTTGCGGTGGATTCGATTCCTGCCATTTTCTCTATTTCTAAAGACCCTTACATCGTCTTTTTTTCCAATGTTTTTGCGGTGATGGGGTTGCGATCGCTCTTCTTTTTCTTATCCAATTTAATGGGCTTATTTCGTTTTTTACCTATGGGACTCGGTGTACTGTTAAGTTTTGTGGGTATAAAAATGTTGGCACATCATTATTTATCCGAAATCGGTTTTGGAACCCTTTCTTCCCTAGGAGTTATTGTTGGTATTTTAGCGACCAGTATTATTTTGAGCTTACTTTTTCCAGAGAAGGAGAAGGGTTTAAAATAAGGCCAAAGGATTATTCTACTACACCCACTCCTGAGTCATTTTTCGATATTGCAAGGGTGGAACTTTCATCCAATGCTTAAACTGTTTATTGAAGTGTGATAAGTTACCAAAACCACTTTCAAAACAGATTTCTACCATCGTTTTTTGGGTAGTTCTAAGCATTTGGCATGCATGCTTAATTCTAAATTCAGTTACAATTTCAACAAATGTTTTTTGGGTTACTTTTTTGAAATACCGACAAAAAGCCGTCTCGGTCATGTTGGCCAAATGCGCCACCTCATCTAAATGGACTTCCTGCGTATAATGCGCGATGATGTAGGCATATATTCGATTTATTCGCTCTAAGTCTATTGTAGAAACCGTATAACCTCCTTCATTGGTGTCAATGGCTTGAACATCCGCGCCGCCCATCGTTAAGGAATGTAAAATTTGTAAAAAAGCTAAAAGCCTAGGAAAAGGGGCTAGCTCCTTTAATTTTAGCATTTCTCTAGCCACTTTATCTTGAGTCGGGCCTAAAATAGTTAATCCACCTTTAGCCCGATCAAATAGTTGGCGAATGTTTTGACAGGCATCATTTTCAAGAAATTTCTCCCCTAAAAAATCTCGTTTGATATGAATGACAATAGCTTGCGCTGCATCTATTTCCTCATCCGATGTGAGCCAATCTTTGCGGTGGTTTTGCCAGCAATGAGGTAAATTAGATCCTAAAAGTACTAGATCACCTGGACTAAAATCAGAAATTTGATTCCCAATAAAACGCTTTCCTTCTCCTGAAATAATTAATGTTAATTCAAGTTCAGGGTGGAAATGATAAGGTGCATCAAATCGAGCTTGTACAATTTCTTTCAACTGGATTGGCTGATTTATGTTTTCTGACAAATGTTCAAGGCTCGCCTTCATATTAATATTTTACCTCAATTTTTATACGGAATTGAATTTAGGATAAAATTGCATTATTTTTTACAAATTTTGACGTGGTTTTTGATTTTAATTCACGTCAATTTTGTGAAAAATAAAAGCGATGTTATCAAAAACTTATCCTTTAGAGTCCGTTCAAATTGTAGATTTTCAAAAGAATGGACATGTTTTCCTTGAAAATGTCCTTCCTGAGGAGGAATTAAAACCATTTCGAGAAGCCATTCGTGCTTGGGCTATTGATTTCAAAAAAAATCAAAAACCCATGGAAGAAAGAGACACGTATGGGAAAGCATTTCTACAAATGATGAATTTATGGGAGGAAAATGAGTTGATTAAGCAATTTTCTTTAGCTAAAAGATTTGGGACAATAGCCGCTGAATTATTGGGCGTCAAAAATGTACGTTTATACCACGATCAGGCTTTATTCAAAGAGCCTGGTGGAGGTTTAACTCCTTGGCATCAAGATCAATATTACTGGCCGATGGACACCGACAAAACAGTCACGATGTGGATGCCTTTGGTCGACATAGAAGATGGGATGGGGATGTTGACTTTTGCGTCAGGCAGTCAGCATGTTAGTCTTCCTCCAATTGGGATTTCAGATGAGTCTGAAAAAATGATTAGTGAATTTGTGGCTGAGCATAAGTTTCCGATTGTCGCCCAAAAAACGATGAAAGCGGGTGATGCCACCTTTCATCGCGGTTGGACTTTGCATGCTGCCCCTGGAAATGAGACAACTAAAATGCGGGAAGTCATGACGTTAATTTTCATGGATGCCGACATGCGCGTCACGGAACCCAAAAACCCAAATCAAGAAGCCGATCGGCTGCGTTGGTTCCAAGGATTAGCCCCTGGTTCCTTAGCCGCTTCGTCGATTAATCCCATTATTTAAGGTCTGGGCAATCGCATGATTTTTTCTTAAAAAGTGACCACTTTTTCTTGTAAGGCTTTTGCTTATATCGATTGCTCGCGCAAGATCCTGCTAAAAAACACATACAGAGTAAAATTAAAAAATACCGCATTATTTTAATTTTGATTTTAAATAGGTGATGGCCAACTCCCAGGCAGCTTCGGTAGAAGCCTTGTCATAAATGGGGTTAGAAGGATTGGCAAATCCATGCTCTGCATCAAAGCTCTTCATGGTTAATTTTTTCCCCGCCAGTTTCATATTCGCGTCAAATTCAGCCACTACTTGGGTTGAAATGAATTTTTCTTTTCCTGCAAACAATCCCAATACATCTGTTTGAAGCAATTTTAATTGCTCCACATCTTTCACCGGCATTCCATAATACATGACACAAGCAGCAGCTTGTTTTCCGTTGAGAATGGAGGCTTTGAGCGATAAGGCTCCTCCAAAACACCAACCTACGGTAGCGATTTTTGCTTTGGGTCCTACATATGAAATAGCCCCTTTGATGATGGATTCTAATCGAGCTGGATTTGCACCACCCATTAATTTTCCTGCCTCTTCGCGACTAGTAGCTACTTTTCCATCATACATATCTAAGGCAAGGACATTCACATTGCCTAGCGTGGAATAGAAATGTTCGGATTCTCTTTTTATGTGGTCATTTAAACCCCACCACTCTTGGAATACAAATAAGGTATATGGGGTAGGTTTATTTGCAGGAATATAAAATCCTTTTGCCATCGTTCCATCTGGAGTATTAAATTCAACCATCACTCCACCCGCTTTGCTGACATGCTTATAAGCTTTAGGCAAAGCATGCGATTTCATGAAAGCTTTGTTGGAGGCCATCAATTGCATTTGATCTTTGGTTGAAAAGCAAATCGACTGTGCATATATCAGGTTAGTTAATAAAGCTAACAAGGCTACTAGCGTAATTTTTTTCATCATTTTGAAGGATATTTTAAATATTTTTTATAAAAATAAACGAAAATTTGTGATTTGAAGTAACTTTGACATTACCTATAATAAAATACAACACTATGAAAAAGTTTTTGTTCGGTATCAACCGAATTATTTTTGCAGTTTCTTGTTTAACTATTCTGTTTTTCCAACAAGGTAACGCTCAAGATAAAAATCCACTTTTAGGAAAAAAAGTCCTTGTTTTTTCGTCTACTAAAGGTTTTCGTCATGGCTCCATCGGATCCGGTAAAACGGCTTTAATGAAAATGGCTAAGGAGAAAGGCTTTCAAGTGGATACCACTGAAAACGCAACGGTCTTTACTGAAAATAATTTGAAGCAGTATCGTGTGGTGGTTTTCTTAAATACCACAGGAAACATTTTAAATGATGCGCAGCAAAATGCGTTTGAACGTTTTATTCAAGCGGGTGGTGGCTATTTTGGAATTCATTCTGCGACCGATACAGAATATGATTGGCCTTGGTATGGTAAATTATCCGGTGGTTACTTTGCCTCTCATCCAGGACGTCCAAATGTGCAAAAAGGTAAAATGAATGTCGTTGACAATACGCACATTTCTACCGCACACATGCCCGCGTCTTTTGATCGCACCGATGAATTTTATGACATTAAGGAATTTAATAAAGACGTGAAATTATTGGTGACGGTGGACGAAAAGTCATACAAAGACGGTAAAATGGGAGATTTTCATCCGATGGCCTGGTACCATGAATATGATGGGGGGCGTGCATTTTACACCAACTGGGGTCACACAAATGAGACATTTTCTGAAGATTTAGTGCTTAAGCATATTTGGGGTGGACTCCAATGGGTTGCTTCAGGCCCTGATCAAAATTATAAGAAGAAATTAAGAACAGAAATGATTCCTGAGGATAATCGTTTTACTAAAACTATTTTAGACCGTAGTTTAGATGAGCCTATGGAATTAGCTGTGGCTAATAGTGGGAAGATATTTTTTGCGGAAAGAAAAGGGAAGTTGAAAATGTATGATCCGAAAAAAGGCAAGACTAAGTTGATTGCTAATTTGAACGTGTATACGAAGCAGGAATATGGTTTGATGGGATTAAATATTGACCCTAATTTTGACACGAATAAGTTCATGTATTTGTTTTATTCACCCCCTTCGGGTCAGCCTGATACAGCCCAGCATCTTTCCCGATTTGTTTATGATGACGTGAGGGATACGTTGTTGATGAGTACGGAAAAAATACTTTTGCGCATTCCAGTAAAACGAGTAGATTGTTGCCACACTGGTGGTTCTATTGCTTGGGATAAAGCAGGTAATTTATATTTATCGACCGGGGATGATACAAATCCATTTGCATCAAACGGATATGGTCCAAGTGACAATCGTCCAGGCCGTTCGGGCTGGGATGCTAGGTCAACGAGCTCGAATACCAACGATTTACGTGGAAAGATTTTGCGTATCAAACCTACTCCAGAAGGAGGTTATACGATTCCAGAGGGGAATTTGTATCCTGAAAAAATCTATCATGCAAAACAAGAAATATATGTGATGGGTAATCGTAATCCATACCGTATATCGGTCGATCAGCGTACCGGTTATTTATATTGGGGTGAGGTAGGTCCTGACGCGGGAGAAGCTTCCAAGAAATTTGGTCCTCGGGGTCATGATGAAGTAAACCAAGCGCGTGCCGCTGGATATTTCGGTTGGCCTTTATTTGTAGCGGACAATCGCCCTTACAACCAACGTGATTTTAAAAATGATAGCACATGGGCTGTATTTAATCCTCGTGCACCCATCAATGATTCGCCGCATAATACGGGATTTGCACATTTACCTCCTGCCCAAAAAGCCTTTATTTATTACCCTTATGTGGAATCTCCTGAGTTTGGCCCTGTGGTTGGAAAAGGTGGTCGTAATGCAATGGCAGGTCCTGTCTATTATAGAGATGACTATCCAGCGGAATCTAAAACGAAATTCCCGGCCTATTACAATGGCAAATTGATTGCTTACGATTGGGCAAGGGATTTGATTTACACGGTTTCGATGAAAGAAAATGGAGATTTTTCAAATATGGATCGCTTCTTACCTTCCATTCCATTCTCTCATCCGATGGACATGCAATTTGATAAAAATGGTACACTTTTTGGTCTTGAATATGGTCCTAATTGGTTTGCTCAAAATGATGAAGCGGTGTTATATAAATTGGAATATAATGCAGGAAATCGCAAGCCCTTGGCTGTCGCTTCGGCAGATAAAAAGATGGGAGCAACTCCTTTGAAAGTTAAGTTCTCCTCTGCGGGTTCTCTCGATTATGACAATGATAAAATTTCATACGCTTGGAATTTTGGCAATGGACAAACAAGTAATGTGGCTAATCCTGCTATTACTTTTTCTAAGTCGGGTGTGTATGAAGTAAGCTTACAAGTAAAAGATTCAAAAGGTAATGTGAGTAGATCCCAACTGACAGTCCGGGCAGGAAATGAAGTTCCTGTGGTGGATGTGGCTATCGAAGGGAATAAGACATTTTATTGGAATGATAAACCAGTTAAATATAAAGTTTCTGTCAGTGATAAGGAAGATGGAAGCTTAGCGAATAGCAAGGTAGCAGAGGAAGATGTGATGGTATCTGTTAATTTCTTAGATGGCTATGACAAAACGATTATTGCCCAGGGCCATCAAGCTAATATATCTTTTTCGACAGGAAAGAGATTATTGGATTTGTCAGATTGCAAGGCTTGTCATGCGGTTGATAAAAAGTCGATCGGACCTTCTTATCTAGATTTAGGTAAAAAATATAAGGCAAATGCGCAAACCATAGATATGTTAGCTAAGAAGATTATCAATGGTGGTGGCGGTGTTTGGGGAGAGCAGGCAATGGCTGCGCACCCTCAAATTTCATTAGGGGACGCGAAGGAAATCGTGAATTATGTATTGAGTCTGTCCGATAAAAAGAAGACATCTAAGCCGGTTAATGGCGAATATGTCCCTCAAGATAAAGGGAAAGCGGGGACTTATTTATTTGCTGCTAGCTATACAGATAAAGGTGCAGGTAAATTAGGTCCTGCAACGGGTCAAAAGGTTGTGGCGCTTCGTAATCCAACTGTAAAAGCCGTGGATTTTGACCAAGTATCTAAGGGCGTTAAACATAAAGTAGATGGCATAGGTGATGTTTTAGTTGCGACAGGGGATAAAGGATTTGCCAAATATAGTGGAATCGATTTGACCGGAATTAAAAATATTTCTTTCATGGGCTTGTATATGCAAGATCAAACAGCGGGTGGAACTCTTGAGTTAAGAACGGGAAGTCCAACGGGCAATTTGGTAGGATCTGCTGAAATAAATGCATCTAAGAAATTTAATATTCCAGTGAATATTTCGGGTGTTCAAGATTTGTATTTTGTCTTTGTGAATTCAAAAGGCGGAGACGGAGCATTGTTCGGCGTGAAAGATTTCTTATTTGAAAATTAGATTCACTTCAATGATCTGTATAAAAAATGGCCCTAAATTTTAGGGCCATTTTTTTATTTTTCTGAAAGTTCTAACCATCTGGCTTCTTTCTCTTCTAGCCAATTTTTTATTTCCTCAATTTGCGTAGCCCATTGGCTCAATAGTTGAAAGTCTTCATGACCTGCATTCAATTGTTCAATGAGGCTTTGTTTTTTTTGTTCCAGATCTTGAATTTCTATTTCTAATGTTTCAAACTCCTTTTGTTCTTTGAAACTTAATTTGGTAGACTTGCTTGTTGAATTCTCTGTAGAAGGTGCTTTGACGGGACTTGGTTTATTTGCCGCTGAATTATTTTCTGATTGGTTTTCCAAAGAAATTCGATAATCTGTGTAATTCCCATTAAAAAATTTTACTTCCCCTTCTCCTTCCACAAGGATTAGTTGGTCCACCAAATTATCCATGAAATAACGATCATGGGAAACGAGCAATAAGCACCCTTGGAATTCAGATAAAAAATCTTCAAGGAGTTGGAGTGTGTCTAAATCCAGGTCATTGGTCGGCTCATCCAAAATCAAAAAATTCGGATTTTTAACCAATACACGCATAAGTTGTAAACGCTTTTTCTCTCCCCCTGATAGTTTCTCTACGGGCGTATATTGCTGTGCGGTAGGGAATAAAAACTTACTTAAAAACTGGCTTGGGCTTAATGATTCATTTTTGCCATAAGGAATTACTTCCGCTATTTCAGTAATGGTATCGATGACCCTTTGCTCAGGTTTAAAATCAAATGGAATTTGGGTATAGTAACCAATCACTAATGTTTCACCTGGATCGATGGTTCCTGCATCTGGTTTTTCTAAGCCAGTAAGGAGTTGGAGAAAGGTCGTTTTCCCCGCCCCATTTTTACCCACTATGCCTATTCGGTCTTTTTTCTTGAAGGTGTATGTAAATTCATTGATGATTTTTTTATCTCCCCATGCTTTTTTAAGCCCGTTGATTTCAATGATTTTATTTCCTAATCGAGACATTTGAATGTTGAGCTCCAATTTACTATCGTCCAGTTTTTTATGAGCCATTTCATCGATTTCAGTAAAGGCATCGATTCGATATTGCGCTTTGGTGCCTCTCGCTTTAGGTTGCTTGCGCATCCATTCGAGTTCCTTGCGGTACAGGTTTTTTGCTTTTGAAATACTGCTGGCTTCTGATGCTTCCCTTTCTGCTTTTTTCTCAAGGAAATAGGCATAATTGCCCTCGTAGGTATAAAGCGCTCCCAAGGCAAGTTCAAACATTTTATTGCATATTTTATCTAAAAAATAGCGATCATGAGAGACCACCAAGACCGTGACATTGGGACCGGAAAGGATCCCTTCTAACCATTCAATGGTTTCAATATCCAAGTGGTTAGTAGGCTCATCCAAGATCATAATGTCTGGACTTTCAATCAGTAATTTGGCTAATGAAAGACGTTTTTTTTGTCCTCCAGAAAGAGTACTTACTTTTTGGTCTCCATCAGGAATGCCTAACCTCGTAATGATTTGCTTGGCCCTTGCTTCGTAATCCCATGCATTATGTGTTTCCATTAATGCAAAGGAATCTTCGAGCTCCTTCGAGTCACCGGAAAGCATCGCCTTTTCATAGGCTTTAATGGCTACGGCAGAGGGTAGGTCGTCTGAAAAAAGGTAATTTAAAACTTCCTCGTTCTCCGAGAAAATTGGGTTTTGGGGTAAATAGCCAACGCGAATTCCTTTTCTGATCGAAATTTTTCCATCATCGGGTGTCTGCATGCCCATCAATGTTTCCATCAAGGTGGTTTTGCCGGTCCCATTTTTGCCAATTAAGGCAACTTTTTCACCTTTTTGTAGGCCAAAGAACAGACTTTTAAAGATCCACCTTTCTCCGATGTTGCGTGATATATTTTCCGCCGATAAGTAATTCATACGATTGTGTTAGTTGAATTCAATTAAGAATTCGATTCAAGAGCTTCTTCTCTCATTTTACGTCTAAGAACTCTTCCAGATACCATGATACTGATTTCATACAACCCTAAAAGTGGGAATGCCACTAAGAGTTGGGAAATAACATCTGGAGACGGGGTGATGATTGCAGCGACAATTAAGATTACAATCATCGCATGCTTTCTATATTCCCGCATAAACGAAGGAGTTAGAATGCCCACTTGAGATAACACAAAAGCCACCATAGGTAGTTGGAATGTCAATCCGCAGGCCAGCGTCAGCATGGATAATAAAGAGATATAATCATTAACATCAAACTGATTTTGTATGGTGGCATCCAATTTAAAATTGGCCAAGAAGTTGATCGCCATAGGGGCAACGACAAAATAACCAAAAGAAACACCTAGAAAAAACAAAGATGATACCCAGAAAACAGCACCCTTCGCTGCCTTTAATTCCTTGTTTTTTAATCCTGGTTTAATGAATTTCCAAAGCTCATAAAACGCATATGGAAATGCGAAGAGCAAACCCACAATGATGGATTGCGTTAATGCCATCATAAATTGGCCCGATACCTCTCGGCTTTGCAAAATAAAGTCCGCTTTTTGCATGCAGAGGCTGGTCCAACCTGTGATATCGGCCAAATTGCATAGAACTAAATTAGTGGCAAAATCAACTTTCGTTGGCCCCATGATAATGATACCAAAAATTTCATTTCTGAAAATCCACGCGGCAATCGTGAAAATCAAAATGGATGCGATGGAGCGCATGATGTGCCAACGTAATTCCTCTAAATGGTCAAGAAACGACATTTCAGTCCCATCCTTTTCCTCTACATCATCATCATCAAAATCGTCCCAGTCTTGGTCTGTCGCCATAATTGTATTTTATAAGTAAAGCGGGAATTGTTTAACCCACTCGTTAACTTCTCCTTTAATCTGCTTTAAAACAGCTTCATTGTCATGGTTCATGAGGGCTTTGTCGATCATGTCAACAATCTGGCTCATGTCACTTTCTTTTAAACCACGGGTGGTCATCGCCGCTGTTCCAACACGCATTCCCGAAGTCACAAAGGGTGATTTATCATCAAATGGAACCATGTTTTTGTTGATGGTAATATCCGCTTGAATTAACGTGTTTTCCGCTAATTTACCACTTAGTCCCTTAGGCCGTAAATCTATTAACATCAAATGGTTGTCTGTTCCGCCTGAAATGATATCATACCCTTTGCTTAAAAAGGCTTTGGCCATCGCCTGCGCATTCGATTTAACTTGTTGGGCGTAATGGCCAAATTCAGGGGTCAAAGCCTCTCCAAATGCAATCGCTTTCGCTGCAATAACGTGCTCCAAAGGCCCCCCCTGTGTTCCAGGAAAAACAGCTCCATCTAAGCAGGCCGACATCATTTTTAATTCACCCTTTAATGTTTTGAAACCAAAAGGATTTTCAAAATCATTGCCCATCATAATTAATCCACCACGAGGTCCTCGCAACGTTTTGTGCGTAGTTGTCGTAACAATATGACAATGTTGCATCGGGTTATTTAATAAACCCTTTGCAATTAATGCGGATGGATGCGAAATATCAGCCAATAATATGGCACCTATTTTATCTGCAATAGCTCTTAATCGGACATAATCCCAATCACGTGAATAGGCAGATGCTCCACAAATTAAAAGTCTTGGTTTCTCTTTTAACGCAGTCGCCTCTACTTTATCCCAGTCAATTAAACCAGTCTCTTTTTCTACACCGTAAAAAAAAGCTTGAAAATATTTTCCAGAGAAATTGACCGGCGAACCGTGCGAAAGGTGTCCTCCATGTGATAAATCAAAACCTAATATTTTATCTCCTGGATTCAAAAACGATAAAAAAACTGCGGCATTTGCTTGCGCACCCGAATGTGGTTGAACGTTTGCCCACGCAGCTCCAAATAATTTTTTTGCTCGTTCGATGGCTAAGGTCTCCACTTCGTCGACCACCTCACAACCCCCATAATATCTTTTTCCAGGTAAGCCTTCCGCATACTTATTCGTCAAAACACTTCCTTGTGCCTCCATGACTTGAGGGGATGTGAAGTTTTCCGAAGCAATTAATTCGATGCCGAATTCTTGCCTATGTGCTTCTTGACTTATTAATGAAAAAATTTCAACGTCTCGCTGGGTGGGAAATGTGCTAGCAGCCATGTAATAAATGTGGATTGAATTTCGTTTTTAAGAGTTTAAAATTACGAATTTTTACCGGAATAGAAAAACGATCAATCTCCATTTTTGAATAAATATCCCATGAGGTTCCGCTATTTTTTGTTAATTTTGATTCTTTAAAAATAGGGTTGAGGCGATTTTAAAATTATAGCGAATGAAACTGAAAATAATCATTTTACTTTTGTTGGGTTTTTCAGGGTTTACAGGACTGGCCCAAAAAATGACCCCGGCTAAATGGGCATGGACATTGGAGCCAGCAAACCCTACGGTGGGCCAAACTGCTGAAATCATTTTCAAGGTTAAAATAGACAAAGGTTGGTATTTATATTCATCTGATTTTGACAAGGACTTAGGTCCCGTGGTCACGACCATTAAGTTAAAAGAAGGCCTTGGCGTATCCATTGATGGCCCATTGCGCGCGATAAATCCTCATTCAAAATTTGATAAAGAGATTTGGAACGGTACCTATACGTATTTCACCGAAGAAGCTGAATTTAGACAAAAAGTGAAAATCACTTCTGAATCTTGGAAGATTGATGGATCTTACGATTCACAAACCTGTTCGAATGAAAGTGGCTTGTGCGTGCCGATTAAGGGCCCTTTTTTGATAAATTCCAAACTTAGCGCTTCTTCTACCACAGAGGATTCAAAAAAAAAAGTCTCTAGCTCAGCCCTAAAACTGGGGGCGCCGGAAGACGATCAGTCCTTATGGCAATTCTTTTGGGTAGCGATGGGTGCTGGTTTATTGGCCTTGCTCACTCCCTGTGTTTATCCACTCATTCCGATGACGGTTAGTTTTTTTACGAAGCAACAGGGGGGTAAAAAACTGGCTTTTCTCTATGGTTTCTTCATCGTTTTAATCTATGTTTTTTTTGGTACCATTTTAGCGTTCTTTGCTGGGGCCAGTTTTGCCAATTTCTTAAGTACGCATTGGATTCCTAACCTGTTATTTTTTGTCATTTTTATCTTTTTTGGAATTTCCTTTTTAGGGGCATTTGAAATTGTTTTGCCTTCTGGTTTGGTCAATAAAGTCGACGCAAAATCGGATAAAGGTGGATTGATAGGGGTGTTTTTCATGGCATTTACCCTGGTCTTGGTTTCGTTTTCCTGCACAGGACCTTTGGCTGGTTCTATTCTGATTGCCTCCTCTCAAGGCGTATTTCTGAAGCCTATTATTGGGATGTTGGGATTCTCGTTGGCCTTCGCCATTCCTTTTACGATGTTTGCCATCTTTCCAGGCTTTATGCAAAAAATGCCTAAATCGGGTACTTGGATGAATGAGGTAAAAGTGGTTTTAGGCTTTTTGGAAATAGCCTTAGCCTTTAAGTTTTTGAGTGTCGCTGACCAAGTGTATCACTGGCATTTATTGGACCGTGAAATATTTTTAGCGATTTGGATTGCCATATTTACTGCTCTAACCCTATACTTATTTGGCAAAATTTCCCTGCCTCACGATGGGCCTAGTGGAAAATTGTCAGTTACTCGTGCACTTTTTGCGACAGCATTCCTATCGTTCGTTATTTACTTGACGCCAGGGATGTTTGGTGCTCCTTTAAAAGGCTTATCCGGTTGGCTTCCACCCCTATCAAGTCAGGATTTTCAGGGTACTTCACAGGTAAATGATCCAAATGCCGATGCATCAAAAACATCTTCTTCGGTTAAATATGGAGAATTTTTAAAACTACCTTTGGGCCTTAATGGATTTTTTGATTTTGATGAAGCCAAAGCTTATGCTCAGAAAGTAGGTAAGCCTTTGTTTATCGATTTTACGGGTCACGGATGTGTCAACTGTAGAAAAATGGAAGAATATGTATGGTCGGATCCAGCAGTTTTATCCATTTTGAAGAATGAGTATGTCATAGTAGCGCTTTATTGTGATGACAAAACAGAACTTCCCGAGGACAAATGGTATGTTTCAAAAGTTGACGGGCAAGAAAAAAAGACCTTGGGAGATCAGAATTTAGATTTTCAAATTTCTAGGTTTGATTCAAATGCTCAGCCTCATTATGTGCTGTTAGATCCGCGAAAGGATGGAGCACCCATGGTTACTCCAGTCGCTTTTGATGCTGATATCAATCATTTTGTTTCGTTTCTTAAAAAAGGAATTGACGCCTATAAATCAAAATAAATATGTCTTGGGGAGCCTATTCAGGAGTAATGATTGCCACAGGATTAAAATTTATTGCCGGGCCAATAACCGGATTTGGCCTTGGATTAACCTGGTATGAAACGGTTATTTTTACTTGGATCGGTGCCATGCTGACTATTACATTGACTCTAAGCATGGGTAAATTAGTCATTGATTTTATAGGTCGTTTCAGAAAGAAGAAACCTATTTTATTTTCAAAACGCGTGCGTTATGCCGTTCAGATCTGGCAAAAATTTGGCATAAAAGGGATTGCTGCACTGACACCCTTGATTTTTACACCCATTGGAGGAAGTTTATTAGCTTTATCTTTTAAGGTTTCTTTGCCGCGAGTACTCTTTTTTATGGCCATTTCATCCCTGTTGTGGGCCTTGTTATATACGGGGGCGATTTACCAACTTACGTTTATTCGCGAGTGGTTTGGGCAATAAAAAAAGCCGGATAAACCGGCTTTATAATATGGGATGGGAAAGATTAATTTCCTTGATTGATACTTTTTCCACTAAACATTTTCTCGCGAAGTGCATTTGCTTTTAATTCTAATTCTGGTTTAGCGTCATATTTATTTTTTAACTGAACCGCTGCACTGTCTGGGTGAACACCATATACATAAGCCTCACCTTCGTTTAAATCTTTTTGCTTGATGGTATTGTTCTTTTGATAGTCACAAGCCGTTGCCGTAAAGGCTAATGCTATAATCGGAAGTAGTTTTTCTAATTTCATTCTCTTGTTAGGACAAATTGTTGGTACAAAAATAAGGCCAAATTTTGTATTAAAAAAGTGTACAAGCTTCTAAGCCTTAGCTTTCCTCTAAATTTTTGATTTTCTCTGATAAAAATGACATTAATTCGGAGATGTAGCCCTCACTGAAATTAAATTCAATCCCCGCTTTTGCATAAATGGATTTGATGGGTTCCGTATAGCCCACCGACAAGGCATCTAAATAATGGGTTAAAGCAAGCTTAGGGTTTTGGCAATAATTTCTCCAAACGGCCAATGCACCTAATTGGGCTATCGCGTATTCAATGTAATAAAACGGCACTTCATATAGGTGCAATTGCTTTTGCCAAATATGCGATTTAATTTCTTCCAATCCAGACCAATCCGTCATTTGATCCGCAAATCTGGCCAATATTTCATTCCATTTTTCTTCTCTTTGGCTTAACGTATGTTCTGGATTTTCATAGATCCAATGTTGGAATGCATCGATTGTCGCCACCCATGGCAAGGTCTCTAAAATATCTTCCAAGTGCTTAATTTTGGCTCTTTTGGCATCTTCAGGATTTTCAAAGTAAATATCCCACTCATCCATTGTGATTAACTCCATGCTCATCGAGGCAAGTTCCGCTACTTCAGAAGGGAAATTTCGGAATGCATTCAATGAAAGTTCTTTGGTTAATATCGAATGAACGGCATGTCCACCTTCATGCAACAAAGTGACCATGTCTCGAACTTGGCCTGCGGCATTCATAAATATAAACGGGAAACCAGTTTCTTCTAATGGGTAATTATATCCCCCCGGATTTTTTCCCTTTCTCGAGTCTAAATCAAAGCGATCTAATTTTACCATTTCTTTTAAACAATCGCCTAAAAATGGATCTAAATTATCAAAAACACGAATCGTTTTTTCCAATAACTCCTCTCCTGTTTTAAAGGGTTTCAATGGTTTACGTCCTAGGGGATCGACGGATTTATCCCAAGGTCTAAGTGAATCTAAACCTAAAGCTTTTTTTCTTTTGGAGGCTAAATTATTTAAGATAGGCTTGATTGTTTTTTCAACGGCCGCATGAAATTCAAAACAATCTGCTGGGGTGTAGTCGAATCTGCCTAGACTTGCAAAGGAGTAATCGCGGAAATTATCAAATCCAGCTTGTAAAGCGACCTTATTTCTTTTGCCTATTAATTCATTGTAAAGCGCGTGTAAATCTTCTTTAATGCTAAGCCTTTTGGAAGCAATTTTCCGATAAACACTTTCTCTTAAATCCCTGTCGGTCGACTCCAAATAGGCGCTAGCTTGTTGGAGCGTCTTTTCAACTCCATCAATTTCCACCATCAGTCCTCCGGTTAATGCGCCATATTTTGACTCTAGGTTTTGTAATTCGGTAAATAGAGGGATATTTTCTTCTCTAAAAATTTCGATGGATTTTTTTAAACTTCTCAACATGATCGAAAAGCCCTTTGTTGTTACTTGGTCTGACAATCCTGAATCAATGACTTTTTTATTCCAAGCATCATCAAACATGGAAGCATTGGGCACGATTTCATTGACAAATTGCTGATAGCTTTTTTG
Organism: Cytophagaceae bacterium; assembly: GCA_947464595.1. Classification (GTDB taxonomy): domain Bacteria; phylum Bacteroidota; class Bacteroidia; order Cytophagales; family Spirosomataceae; genus Aquirufa. Next base: position 20,332 of record CANHXO010000009.1, on the reverse strand, counting down.
TAAATTTTCGTTTTGATTATCGCAAGACATTTTGATGTATCGCCAAGCAAAATTCTCGGATAGATAACTTTCAAGCTCAGATCGATTTTTGCAAAAATCTTCTAAGGAAGGCAAATCACTAATTTCTTGCGCACTTAATTGTTCAAAGTAAGGCAAAACACTTTCCCAAGTACTTAATGAAAAATCTTGGGGGAGCAATGTGCGATTTATTATTTGTGGGGCGACCGTACGTTTTATCATTGGTTTTTCTGTTTTAATCTAAATTAATGACTACCCCCTCACTCATCGGATGTGCCACACACGTTAAAATATATCCTTTTTTAATTTCGCTATCTGTAAGTCCATCTTCTTCATCCATAATCACTTTTCCACTAGTACATAAACCCATGCAGGCGGTACACATCCCTGCTTGGCATGAATAGGGGATGTCGATGTCTGCCTCTAAGGCAGCCTCTAAAATGGTTTCGCTAGGCAAGACAGTTACCGTATGCGTTTTTCCTTCAAAAATTAAGGTCACATCTTGGGCCTTTAAACTTCCATCTTCTTCAGCTTTTTCTATTTCCTCACTAGGCGTCGATAAAAAAAGCTCTTTTAAAATGTGTTCATTGGGAACATCAAACATGGCCAAAGATTTTTCTACCTCACTCATCATTCCCCCGGGCCCACACAAATAATAAAAGGCCTTAGGTATATCAATGCCAAACTCTTGTTTTAAATAAAATACCACAGAAGCTTGATTGATGCGTCCTTTAAAACCAGGCCATGTATGGCTAGGCTGACTGATGACATGAATCAGTTTAAAGCGAGACGTATATTCTGATTCAAGTGATTCTAATGCTTTTTTGAAGATAATTTGTTGCTCATTTCTTGACCCGTAAATTAGATAGATTTGAGATTTAGGTTCAGCATGCAACACCGTTTTGATCATGGAAAATAAGGGAGTAATTCCAGATCCTGCGGCGATGAAGACATAGGTTTTGCACCCATCTGCTTGAGGCTCAATGAAGAAATTGCCCATAGGCTCCATGACTTCTAAGCTATCTCCTACTTTTACATGGTCACATAGATAGTTGGACACAAGTCCTCCTTCAATTCTTTTCACGGTGACCGCTGGAGATGTGTCCGTTTTAGGAGAAGAGGACAGGGAATAACTTCGCCGGATTTTTTGACCGTCAATTTCCGGAATGAGTGTGAAAAACTGACCCGATTTATACGAAATGGTATTGTGTATAGGATGCCAAAAATGGATGGTTTTTGTGTCGACCGTCTCTTCGGTAATTTCCTTAATGGTCAAATGTAATCGCTGATTCATGTTATTCCTTTTTTGTCGGTACTAGCCATTGGATTGTCCCCGGCAGGGATTCATTATGTAATCGGTCAAGTGCTGTAACCGCAAATCCATATCCTGATCGTATCCAATTTTTATCTAAAATTAATTGATTCATTTTGCCTTTGAAAATGATATTTTCTGCATTTTCCAAAGGATCAATTTCACCTTTTTTGATCCTATAAACCACGTAATAAGCCGGTGGGTCGCGGTCTTCACTAGGCTCACCTGGTTTCCAGGCCAACAACCATTCCTCCCCTTTTTTTAGTAAACTTACTTGGTGTGGTGGGGTAGGAGCTATGCTATCTTTCCAAAGCATAGGGGGAATTAAGGCCAACGATGCATAATGGTTGAGCCTTAAGGTATCTCTCCAGCCTTTGACATTTCGAATAAGTAAATTCGAACTAAAATAAATGGATCCCTGCACATTAGGTAAACTACGAGCGACCTTTAATTGTTTGTTCAATTCACTAGTGGCCCAGGTATCCGTTAGGTGATATACCGCGTGGCCGATATAAATAGGCCGACCATAATTATGGGCACTCCACCATTTGGCCAAGGGTTCGAAAGCTGCCACTTTATGATTCGTTTCCCAATATAACTGGGGCGCCAAATAATCAACTAAGCCCTCTTTCATCCATTTTTCAGTATCCGCAAAAAGGTCATCATAAGATTGTAACCCTCGGCGAGTGGGAGATCCATCTGACACAGATTCACTTTGATGTCTCCATATTCCAAATGGACTAATGCCAAATTTCACTTTCGGTTTGGTTGTTTTGATGACCTCAGAAATATCTTTAATGAGGTTATTGGTATTTCTTCTTCGCCAATCTCCCAGGCTTTCTTCTGGTAGTTTATATTTTTCATAGGCCAACAAATCATTAATTTCCTCCCCTTTCATCGGGTAGGGGTAGAAATAATCATCAAAATGAATTCCGTCCACATCATATTGTTCGATGAGGTTTTTAACCAAATTCACTAGATAGAGGCGGACTTCTGGTAGGCCAAAATTCAGGATAAACTGTCCATGGTATTTGATAATCCAATCAGGGTGTTTTCGGACTAAATGGTTTGCATCAAGCAGCGAAGTGGTGGATATGCTGGCCCGATTTAGATTTAGCCAAGCATGAAATTCGATTCCTCTGGAATGACTTTCCTCAATCATGAAGGCTAATGGATCATAATAAGGGCTAGGAGGCTGGCCTTGTAAACCCGATAAAAAAGTAGACCAAGGTTCTGGACTTTTTGCATATAAAGCATCCGCCGCAGTCCTTATTTGAACAAAAACCGCGTTGATTCCTGTTTTTTGGTGAGAATTTAAAAGATCTACAAACTCATTCTTTTGCTTAATTCCATTGTAATTTCTGGCACTGGGCCAATCAATGTTGGAGACCGTAGCCACCCAAACACCCCTCAATTCTCTTTTAGGCCCCGATGGGAAAAGATTAAAGTGAAATAAAATGAAAAATAGAAATACGTAGATTAGCCTCATTGAAGGCGCAATTTACCTAATATGACCGAAAATTTAGAATTTTAAAGCGGATCGATGGAAAATAAATATCCCACACCCTTGAGCGTTTTAATATAATACTCAGGAATTTTCTCCCTTAATTTTCGAATATGCACATCTACTGTCCGCTCAACCACATAGACATCGGTCCCCCAGACTTTCTCCAAGAGCTCATCACGATTAAAAACTTTGTTGGGATTTCTTGCTAAAAATGAAAGTAATTCAAATTCCTTTTTAGGTAAAACCAAAAGTCTACCTTGAAAGCTGGCTGAATATTGCGTTCTGTTAATAGTCAAGTCACCAATTTGAATGATTTCTTGAGAATTTTCTGAAGCACCTCCTTCTCTATTGAGCATGGATTTGATCCGACTCACTAAGGCCCTTGGCTTAATGGGTTTTACCACATAATCAGCTCCTCCTGCCTCAAAAGCAGCTATTTCAGTATACTCTTCCCCGCGAGCTGTTAAAAATAAAATGATGGTCGACTTTAATTCGGGCATCAATTTCATTTGTCGGGCTGTCTCAATTCCATCTAAAATAGGCATCATGACATCCAAAATGACTAAATTGGGCTTGAAAGTCTTTGCTAATTCCAAAGCTTGTTGGCCATTCACCGCTTTAGCTAAAACATAATTTTCTTTTGCTAAATTGTATTCCAATAACTCAAGAATATCAGGATCATCGTCAACCAATAAGATTTTGGTATTTTGCTTTACTTGACTCATGGATAGAAGTGACAGCTTTTGATAAAATTATGACACAAATATAGACAGCTATATGTTACCAAATTGTTAATTTTTATCGACATTTATAAGATCAAATATACATATTATGTTTAAAGATTCACCTTATTCTGTACGCCTGGCTTCTGTTTTAATATCCATCTATTTGGTGTTACTGGGCTTATATTATTTACAGGATTTGTTGATTCTAATTGCCTTTGCGCTGATTTTAGCTATGGTTCTTTTGCCAATTTGCCGAGGGCTCGAAAATAAAGGCTTACCCAGATCCATTGCCATAACCATTTGTTTACTTTTTTCCATCGCCATCATTATTGGTTTATTCTCTTTGTTGGCCTTTCAGATCATTGAATTTTCAAATGAATGGCCTTTATTCATAAAAAAAGCTGAAAAGTGGATTTCTGGATTACAAACATTTTTATCTCGAAATTTAAATATTTCAAGGAAAAAGCAAATGCTTGAACTTAGTAATCAGACTATAGGATTATTGAAAAACTCAGGAACCATCATCACGGCCACTTTTTCGACCATCATGCATTCCATTACTATTCTGATTTTAATTCCGATTTTCATGTTTTTTATGCTTTTCTATCGGAGTTTTTTCTCTTCTTTTTTATCTAAGGTTTTCCCGACCACAGATGAGGGTACGTTAAAAGGGATTATGGCCAAAACAGGTTCTGTGGTTCAGAGTTACCTCGTAGGCTTATTAGTTGTTATGTTTATTGTAGCCTGTGCAAATAGCATTGGTTTTTGGTGGATTGGGGTGGATTATCCCATTTTCTTTGGGATCATCACCGGACTTTTACTTCTGATCCCTTACATTGGAATATGGATTGGAGCAAGTTTACCTATCATTTTATCCTTAGCTACCTTAAGTCCCTCACATGCTTTGGCTGTAATTGCTTGGATTGCGGCGGTCCAATTTATTGAAGCAAATTTTATTACCCCGCTAGTGATAGGATCTAAAGTAAGCATTAATCCTATGGTTGCTATGGTCGCTCTTTTGGGGGGCGAAATGCTTTGGGGCATACCTGGTTTGATTTTAGCTTTGCCCTTTACGGCAATCATCAAAGTGATTTTTGATCATGTGCCTTCCTTGCAACCCTATGGATTTATCTTGGGAGAAGCCCCTAAGCGAGCTAAAGAGACAAAAGCTCCTTAAACCGGATGGATTGTCGGCGAGAAATTTCTATTTTTTCCCCTTTGCCTGTCAGCGTAACTTGTAATCCACCTGAAAACCAGGGCTCAATTTTTTCGATGTAATTTAAGTTGATGATGTGCTTTCGATTCGCCCTAAAAAACACTTTAGGATCAAGTCGGTCTTCCAACGCATTTAATGATTTAAGAACCAAAGGTTTTTGATCGTCAAAAAATAAGCGAACATAATTTCCCATGGATTCACAAAGACGTACTCGGTCGAGTCGAACAAACCAACATTTTTCACCGTCTTTGACAAATATTTGGTCATTGGCACCTAATAGATGTTGGCCTCTATCTTGGCCTAGCATAGCCGTTTTGTGCTGGGTAGCTTGGAACTTAGTCTCAAGTTTTTGAACGCTATCCGAGAGTCTACTTAGCTCAATGGGTTTTAATACATAATCCAAGGCATTTACCTCAAATGCTTTGAGGGCAAACTCATCAAAGGCCGTTGTAAATATAATTTCAGGTAAATATCCCTCCCATTCCTCAAGCCACTCAAATCCCGTTTTTCCAGGCATTTGAATATCTAAAAAAAGTACATCGGGTTTTAATTCTTCCACGAGAGGACCTGCTTCCTCTGTATTTGAGGCCTCCCCAATGATTTCGATGGTTGGAAAATTTTCCAATAATCTTTTCAGTTCGTTTCGAGCTAGACGTTCATCGTCGACAATGATTGCTTTCATGTGTGGCTGATTTAATATTCAAGGTAAGGTAAATTTACTTCGGCAATTACATGATTTTTGTCCAAAGGTTTAAGGCTAATTTGAGCGGTTTCCCCAAACAAAATTTGGAGTCGATTCTTTGAATTAATGAGTCCCACTCCTGGATCTTTTGTGACGATCGGACTCTTAAAATGTCCAGGATTAATCACTTTTATTGTTAAAAATCCATGGTTATTTTGTGCGTCTATGGCAATAGTTCCACCCGTAATTTTTTTTGAAATCCCATGCTTAATGGCATTTTCAATGAGTGTTTGCAAGAGCATTGGTGGGATTTGCGCTTTAAGGCAATTTTTGTCTGTTGTGATTTCCCAGGTTAAACGGTCCTCATACCTGATTTTTTCCAAAGATAAATAATCAATGACCGTGTCTAGTTCCTCTGAAAGAGAGATTGTTTTTTTGCGTTCAGTCAGCAAGGAGCTTCGAAGTAATTTGGATAATTGGTTGATCCCTTTTTTTGCTTTTTGAGGGTCCTCCGTAATTAATGCTCTTACGCTATTCAGTGCATTGAAAACGAAATGGGGATTCATTTGTGCCCGTAAAACTTTACTTTCAGTTTCCAAAATAGTCCTTTCTAATTGATCATTTTCTCTCTCCATTTCTAATTTTTTATTGGAATATTGAAAAAAGAAATAGATCAGTTGCCAGATGGCAATCGGTTTGGCAAAATTTAAAAAAATCTGTAAGATGATAAATGGGCTTAATTCAACGGCATAATTTTCAGATAGAAAAAGATAATCCAGTGGGACATTAAGTGCTACAAGACAGGCAGACATGACAATTAATGCGGCCAAATTTACCTGAATTAAGGTAAATAAGGGAAAATCTTGCCAACGATAGGTATGCGAAATTTTTCGATAGACGTGCGTTAGCAAGATGGCCAATGAAATATTCACCAAGGATGAAAAAATCCATTCCCATTTCCACCCATACTGATTGGTATACAATAATGCTTCATTCAACGCCCAAATGAACCATCCAGAACATTGAAATTTCCAATATAAATTGCTTCGGTTCATGCGGTTGGAACTTATATGGAATCCGGTAATGTCTGTAAATGATCGGAATGATTTGCTTTTAAGGAGATAAAAATTCCTTTTTCGTAATCATATTGCAAATGATATAAGCACAAGTTTTGATGCGCAAAATGGTCCATATTTTGCAAAGGTTGATTGAAAAGATGCGTTAATAATACCCGCATAGCTCTTCCATGCATAGCAATTAAGATGGATTTTTCTTCCTTTCGAGCTAAAATTAGCTCAATAACAGGCTTTTGCCTTTCCAATACATCGATCGGGCTTTCCCCCTCTTCTGATGGGATATGCACATCTCCCTTCCTCCAAGTTTTTACTAGATTCCTATAATAGGCATCGTCTTCATTGGAGGGAGTCCTGCCTTCGCGAATGCCCCATGAAATTTCATTTAACCCTTCGTATTGCTCCCAAGGCAGTCCTTTATCGATGAAGCCTTTAACTGACTGATGCGTTCTGCGTAAAGCAGAAGTGTAAATTTTATCAAGGGCTAAATGTTGGTAATGTTCAAAAAATGCCTTTGCTTGCCTATTCCCCAATTCGTTTAGATCTGCATCGATTCCGCTTCCTTGAACGACACCCATTCGGTTGTAATCTGTTTCACCATGTCGAATGAGGTAGATGTCTTTTATAGCATGCATATAAATTGGGTCAAAAGGAGTTTAATTCGTTAAATTATTCCGAATTTTACGTGCAAAAATACGAATATTATGTTTAATACATCCATCTCATTAGACACACTTAATTCATGGGGTCATGGAAACATGATTGATGTTTTAGGAATCGAGTTTATCGATTTGCAGCCGGATTTTATTAAAGCAAAAATGCCAGTAGATTCTCGAACAAAACAGCCTTACGGCTTGTTACACGGGGGAGCATCGGTGGTTTTAGCTGAAACTTTGGGAAGTATAGCTTCATCACTAGCCGTGGCAGACCCTACGTCTCAACGAGGTGTAGGGGTTGAAATAAATGCCAATCACATGAAATCAGTCAAAGAGGGATTTGTCATAGGTACTTGTACCGCATTGAAAATTGGCAAAACGCTTCATGTGTATGACATCAAAATTCATGATGAATCAGGAAATCTGGTTTGCGTAAGCCGATTAACGGTCGCAATTTTATCCTATTAAAAATGTCTAAGCATTCGCGTTTATATAGCCAGGAAGAACAGTGGAGCCAGTTGTGGAAACAAGCACAGCAGCAAGACTCGGCAATCGCATTGTGGCGCTTACCCAACGCTGACAAACGATTTCTTTTAATTGACACATTCGGTGGAACCGAAATTGATTCCCTTGATTTACAGTCTTTTGAGCCTGGATTTATGGCTGCCCCTTTCGAAGGGAATCCCTATTTTTTCAAGGCTGAATACTTGTTTGTTTCGGAAGTACCCACGGTACATGTAAGTGTTCAAGAGGCTTTTCCTTCAAAGCTTGGGTCTCCCCAAAAAGAAGATTTTCTTTATTGGGTCAATGCTAGCATCCAAGAAATTAAGGCAGGAAATTTTCAAAAAGTGGTACTTTCGAGGACCGATGAGGCGGCATTGGATTCAAATTATTCCATCGTGCATTTTTTTGAATCTTTATGTCAAGTATATCCTCATGCTTTTGTGTCTGCTTTTTATGTTCCCTCGCTCCAACAAACTTGGGTATGTGCTACACCTGAAGTCTTGGTCTCCTTAAACAATGAAGGAATATTTACTACGATTTCTTTAGCGGGTACTCAATCCGTTAAAACGAAGGAGGGCCAAATTACAAAATCTCAAGATGCTCGTTGGTCACAAAAGGAAATCGAAGAGCAGGCCTTTGTCAGTCGATATATTATAGAATGTTTTAAGAAAATCAGGTTACGTGAATATACTGAAAATGGACCTAAAACGATTCAAGCCGGTAACCTACTCCATTTAAAAACTGCGTTTCAAGTGGACACAAAAGCATTGGATTTCCCCCAACTCCCTGGAATTATGTTGTCTTTATTGCATCCAACTTCAGCTGTTTGTGGTACTCCCAAGGAAGCGGCTATCGATTGGATTAAACAGGCAGAGACGCATGATCGTGCGTTTTATAGCGGGTATTTAGGTCCCGTAAATGTGCAGGATGAAATTTATTTATTTGTCAACTTAAGGACGCTGAAAATAACAAAGAATTCAAATGGGTATTTAGCGACCTATTACGCTGGTTGTGGAATTACAGAAGACTCTGATCCAGAAAAAGAATGGGAAGAAACGGAAATGAAGTGTCAGACGCTCCAACGAATTTTATCGGTGTAACACAAGATTCTACTAATTATTTTGCGATGGGCTTTCCTGAAATGATTAATTTAACTGTATCTATTCGGGCATCCGTAATGGTTATAATCTGAAACTGAAAGGCGCCTAGAGTTATCACTTCATTCACCGCAGGAATATCTTCGTAGAGATGGATTAGCATACCACCCAACGTTTCATAATCACCTTCTGGGAGATTCCAATTATACTTTTCATTTAAATAATCAATTTCATGACGCCCCGATAGAAGAAATGTATGATCATCTATTCGCTTTTCCACCCAATCTTCAGTATCATCAAACTCATCTTGAATTTCACCAAAAATTTGCTCCATTACATCTTCCATGCTGACCAGTCCTGAAGTACTGCCAAATTCATCGACGACTATCGCTAATGATTTTCTTTCTTTTGAAAATTTTAACATTAAATCATTGGCCGGCATGGCCTCGGGAACAATGGGAATCGATGTGAGAATACTTTGAATATCCTTGGGTTTTTTAAACAAAGCTAATGAGTGACAGTATCCAACGACCTCTTCTAAGGTTTCTTTATAGATCAAAACCTTGGAATGGCCACTTTCTATAAATACTTTTTTAAGCCCCTCGATACCTTCTTCTATTTCAATGGCCGTAATTTCTGTGCGGGGAATCATGCAATCCCGCACCTTTACTTGCTTAAATTCTAATGCATTATGAAAGATTTTGGTATCTACCTCATTTTCTTCTTCGGTGGAGATCTTTCGATTTAAATTTTGCAAATAATGGTTCAAGTCGGTCAATCCAAAAGCTGGTTTTTCTTCAGAATAGCTTAAACGCAAAACCCGCGTGATAAACCACTTAGACAAACCTACTGTCAACCACACTAATGGAAACATTAGGGTATTAATGATCCATATTGGAATGGCTAAAAATTCCAATATAGCATCTGGATTAAGCAAGAAAATGCTCTTGGGTGTGAATTCAGAGGTAGTTAGAATGATCACGGTCGCCACGATTGATGCGATAAGCCTGGCCAAAATCTGACTTGTAATGACTGGAAAGTTAGCTAAAATAAGTTCGTGTAAGAACTCTTCCATAAATATACCATAAGCTACCAATGAGAGCGTATTTCCAATCAACATGGTCCCAATAAATTGGGAAGGACTTTGGTTGAAATGAGCAATGATCTTTGCGCTAAGGATATTTTGCTTGGCTTTAAGTTCAAAATAAAGTTTGTTGGACGAAACAAATGCCATTTCAACTCCAGAAAAAAAGGCTGAAAAAAGCATCGCTAAGATGATCCCTATGTATTGCGGCGTATGTATGTCGGCCATTGAATTCAAGTTATTACTTTTTGGTTTTTGGGGAATCTTCTTTTTTTAATCGTTCATTTTTTGAATACTGAAAGTAAAAAAGACAAGCGACACAATACATGAGCCAGCCGTAATGATAAAATATTTCGGACCAAAAATGACCTTGAATATTTTGGGGAACTGGCGAATTTAAATCGATGATCCAAATAATAAAAAACCCAATTCCTGCCGCTAAACTTAAAATTTCTTTTTTTCCCATGTTAGGCAATCATTTTTTCAGTCCTTCTAAATGTCGAGACAAATAAGCCAATAAAGATCAAAATGGACCCTATCCATACCAAATTTATGTAAGGCTTTTCTAAAGCTTTAATGATAATTAAATCTTGTTGGGTAGTATTATAAGAAAAACTAAATTCTTGTGTTTGTGGGTTGATGGCAGTAAACTTAATTTTAATCCCGGTCTCCTCACTCTCAAACGCTGGCATAGCTACCATTCGATCTTTTATAATAAACGTGGGGGATAATTGGAACTGCTGAAAATTTTTGCCCAAGACACTAAAATTTGCACGAACGGCCGCATCATTTGGACCCAAGACAACATTTTCCACGTCAGTGACTCTGGTAACATCCATCAAAACTGCCACAAAATCATTTAAGAATAGCGTATCTCCAATCGACACAGTTGCATTGACCGTTTGACTCCATTGCTTTTCGGATCCAGCTTCAGCAGCAAGGCGTGGATCTAAGGAAACATAGGTATAAATATCATGATCCCACGCATGCTTGACGTCGGGTGAAATAGCGGTTCCCATTTTTGGATTCATTTGCCAACGAGGAAATAGTGATACACTTTTGCCTTCTGCATTTTTAAATTCCAATTCGTAATAGTTATTTTCTGGTTCCACAGTTAGTGTATCTCCTTTTTTGGCGATGGATTGACCCTCTTTTTCAATGTTTTTTAACGCAACAGCGTGAAAATCACCTTCTATAATATCAAAGTCTTTCCGATTAAAATACCCAGGCTTCCCTCTTAATTCAATTTTCCGGCCCTTGTAGGTCACCAAATAATCTTGCATCTGAGCTCCCTGACCCAACCAAAGGGGAAGGTTTTCCTTGTTTTCCTTATTGTCATCCTTAGTGAATTGCTCAACTTTATTGGAGATGGCAAAGCCCGATCGATTCAGTGAGACAACTTTAGAATAACCAGAAGAAAACAAAACGCCGATTAGCATAATGGCTAGACCTACGTGAGAAATGGCACCACCAGCAATGGAAAATTTTTGCTTCACTAAAAACCACAATATTTGTCCATTCGCAACGAGAGAAAAAAGGCCGCTCCAAAGCAAAACTATGTATGGAATTTCATACACCTTTTCGAAATTAATGACTAAAACCGTTAATAAAACAGAACTCAATAGTGAGGAATATAGGGGCTTAAATGATGTAGATTCTTTTAGTTTCCCCCACCAAACATATTGCCCAATACCACTTAAAAGAGCAACAGCAATGAATATCCATATTTGAATTTTGCTATAATGCGCGACTTGATCCGCAGGCAAAGCCAAATTTGAAACCATGCCAAAGGCTTCCGCAATTTTATTATATACGGGAATGGAAGTCGTAAAAATGAGTTGGAATGCCGATAGTGTCAAAACGGAAGCACCCACAAAAATCCAAAATTCTTTATGGTAAACGCCGATCTCCTTTTCATCCTTGGGTAAACTTTTCCAACGATATGCCGCTAAAAAAATGGCCCCTATTAAAAATGTTAACATGTATATTAGGAGTTGGCCCGAAAGTCCTAAATCGGTAAATGAGTGAACGGATGCATTTCCTAATACCCCTGATCGATTTAAAAAAGTGGAATAAAGGACCAAAATGAAAGTCGATATGACTAAAATGATGGAAGTTTTGAGCGCAGCGCTTGAATTTCGATAAGCAATCATCGTGTGAATAGCGCCAATTAATACAAGCCAAGGAACGAATGATGCATTTTCTACTGGATCCCAATTCCAATATCCACCAAAATTTAAAGTTTCATAGGCCCAATACGCCCCCATCGTGATTCCAATACCTAAAATGGCAGCTGAAAAAGCAGCCCAAGGCAATGCGGGTTTGATCCACTCGGTTAATTTATTTTTCCAAAGTCCTGCAATCAAATAGGCAAAAGGTACGAGTGTCAAGGCAAATCCTAGGAAGAGCGTTGGCGGATGAATAACCATCCAATAATTCTGTAACAATGGATTTAGGCCACGGCCATCTTTTGGAATGAAATTCGGTTGTAAACTCCAAACGGGTAAATCGGGCTGCGCCTCTCGTAACAAAAGAAAGGGTGATGAACCAATTTTCAAATCGATCCATGGAATAATGACACCTAATATCATGGAGGTTAAAAATGTTTGCACTAAGGCAAAAACGGTCATGACAGGCGACTCCCATTTAGGGTTTTTGATCATTAATATCACGCCTAAAATTGCTTGCCAGAATATCCAAAGTAAAAAAGATCCTTCTTGCCCTTCCCAATAGCACGAGATCATAAACATGTTGGGAAGCGCTAAAGATGAATGCGTGAAGGCATAGTGGTATTCAAAATAGTGGTTGTATATGATCACAAAAAGGCTTGTAGCCACCCCAATCACTAAGAATAAGTGAATGATAAATAAGATTCTTGCTGTTTTTTTCCAATCATTTTCTAAGAGCTCATCACTTGCTTGCGTGGCCTTAAAATAGGAGAATGTAGCTAATGCGGCCGTTACAAATGACGCAATGACCATTAAGTGACCCGTGGTGCCAATATTTTCGTGTATCATATTTATTTTTTCACTTCAAATGAAGCACTTGAATCTGCAGAAATTTTACCCTCTTGGTATTTGGAAGGACATTTTAAAAGAATTTTGTCGCAATAAAATACCTTATCTGCTTTCATGCTTCCAACTAAAACTATTTTTTCAGATTTTTCAAAATCCTGAGGTTTTGGTGCCGCATAAATGACTTGATTTTCCCGGCCTAAGCTATCTTCCACCGTAAACTCGAGTCGGTTAGCATCCAAGGCCGGATTAAATACCAGTCCTATGATTTTTCCTTGCGCATCTTTTTTAAGTTTCCCTACCACGTGGACTTTTTGGGAGGGGTCAGATTTAGAAATTCTTTCTGCCTCATCAAAGCCAACATAGGTACTTGCATCGCCCGTCGTTATTAAAATAATACCGATGGCAAAGGCCACTAAAATTAAACCGATAATATGTGTTTTTTTCATGTTAAGCTTTCTTAGAAATCTCTTTTTCAAGTCGGGATATCTTGTTACCCAAACTGAAAAGATATATAAAAAGACCGATGAGAATTAATAAAACAACTGAAATGACCACATAGATTTTCCCATCTGCACGGAATTGATCCGCCATTTCTACGTCGGCTTGTTGGGCCATCCCAACAAAACTACTCATTAAAAGAATCAGTAAAGTGATTGAAAATTTCATATCTATTCGTTTTCTGATGTTAAATGTTCTAACTTTTTTATTCGAATTCTTAGGTTTGCGATCCAATAACCTAGCAAAGTCCAACCTAAGATGGCAGGATAAAAGACCATACGCATATTAGAATCTAAGTCATATTTTGAAAATCCGGGATTCCCTCCATTTCCGGGATGCAATGAATCTGTCATACGAGGTAATATCCAAATCAAAATCATGAAAATGATAAAGGCAAAAATATTATAAACATTTGAGATTCTTGCTTTTTGCTGTTCATCTGGCATCGATGACCGAACTAAACCGTAGGCTAAATAAATTAATAAGCCTATGGCAACGGAATTTAATTTTGGGTCATTGGTCCACCAATCTCCCCATGTGAATTTTGCCCAAAGGCTACCCGTAACGAGACCCAAAGTGGCGAATACTAAACCGGTCTCCACGTAGGCATTGGAGATAATGTCACTTTTGATATCGGATTTACGAAGGTATTGAATCGAATGGTACACGGAGGTACCCAATAAAAAAATCATGGTGAACCACATGGTTACGTGAAAATATAAATTCCTTACGGTTTCATTTAAAATAGCTTGTCGGGGTACTTTCCCCATAAATCCTGCCCACATCGTATAGCTCAAAACCAACATACAAGCAATTTTCCAATAATTCTTTTTTAATGTCTCCATATATAGGGAAATAAAATTCCTGATAATACTATTACAATTACATCTAAAGAGGCCAAAGTAGCCATTTCATCCCAATTTTCCTGCATGGATATTCCATCAATCGCACTTTTTGAGAGTTTAAGTAAAATCAATAACAATGGAATAATGATGGGAAAACTAAGGACAGACATCAATGTGGCCGAATTTTCCCCTTGCGCGGCTATGCCTGCCACCATCGTAAGCGTCGCAGAAAAACCGATAGATCCCAGAATTAAGGAGAGTAGATATAAAGGTAAATTTCCGACGGGATTGCCCATGACCCAAGAATAAAACAAAATACCTACAAACGAAATACCGATCATCACGAGGGCATTGTAGAATATTTTTGAATAAATGACCGCTTCAGGGCTTACGATCGAGTAATAAAATATATTTCGCTGTTTGGATTCCTGCGTAAAACTTTTGCCAATCGCGTTAACAGCGATAAATAAAATAATTAGCCAAAATAAAGTATTCCAAGTAATGGGATTTATCGCTTGTTGTTTGGCTTTAAAGGATAAGTAACACACAAATATAGTGGAGGCCAAATACAGGAGTAATCCATGTATCGCGTATTTCTGACGCCATTCCATCTGGATTTCTTTTTTAACCAACACGCGTATTTCGTTCACTAGCATGAATTAATCAAATAGGACCTGCAATTTACGACAGAAAATTTGCTTTAGGGAATATTATATAAGTATTTTACCCTGGGATTAATCGTAAATCTGTTGATTTGAATCTTTCAGCTGTAAACACCAAATTAAATCTCTACTGGATCATTTTTTAGCTCAAATTTACTTAGTACATTTGTAGCTAATTTTGAATAATTCTAAATAGGAAAGCTTAGTTCTATATGCGTACAGTTGCAGATTTAGGTATTGGTGAACATGGGTTTATCGCAGGTTTTACAGATGAAAAACTTTCCTTAAAATTATTAGAAATGGGTTGTTTGCCGGGTACGGAAGTGATTTTAACGCATCATGCCCCCTTTGGCGACCCAATTGCCATTAAAGTTTCAGGCTACACTTTATCGATGAGAAAAGAAGAAGCGGCCACCATCCTCATTAATTCAATTTAAATTGGCCAAGATTCCTAAAATAGCACTTATTGGAAACCCTAATGCGGGGAAGTCGTCCTTGTTTAATACATTGACAGGTCTTCGCCAAAAAACTGGAAATTTTCCTGGGGTCACCATGGATAAATTGACGGGCTTTTGGGAATTAGGACCTAAAAATGAGGTTGAGATTTTAGATTTACCTGGGATATACAGTATTTATCCAAAGTCCATCGACGAGGAATTGGTGATTAATATTTTGGGCAATCCGGCTCATCCTGATTATCCTGACATGGCCATTGTCGTGGCGGATGCATCTAATTTAAAGCGAAATTTATTGCTTTTTTCTCAAGTTCGTGATTTGGGAATTCCCACTGTTTTGGCTCTAAATATGATTGACGTAGCAGAAAATGAAGGATATGTCATCAACTCGATTAAGTTGGCCCGAGAACTCAGTGTCGAAGTAGCTGAGGTCAATGCTAAAAAAGGGATCGGGGTTAATGGCTTAAAATTAGCGGTCCAAAAAACCTTAGATAACAGATTTGCTTCAAATGACGGGTTGCCACTTCCGGTTTCAGAGGAATTGATTAATGATATTCAGGTGGCTTTTGGAGATGTAGATCCCTATCGGTGTTTGCTTTGGTTGATGGAGCATGACCGAATGAAAATGTTCACCAAAGTTCAATGTGCCGATTTGGATAAAATTATGGTCAAACATGATTTTGAACCCAAAAAATATAAGTCGGCCGAAACCGTGAAACGCTATGAGTTTTTAACGGAGGTGGTCGATCGTTGTGTGATTAATTTAAATAGACAATGGGATGCTCCACCGGTGAAAACCTGGACAGACCGATTAGATAAGCTATTCCTCCATCCTGTAGGGGGTTATTTGTTTTTTTTGGCGATTTTATTTGTCATGTTTCAAGCCGTTTTTACTTGGGCCACTTATCCCATGGATGCGATTGATGCGGGGGTAGCTTTATTAAATGATTGGTTGAAAGGAATACTTCCAGAGTCCACATTAAGAGGGTTGTTGACCGACGGTTTAATTGCAGGAATCGGAGGAGTTTTGATTTTTATTCCACAAATCGCCTTTTTGTTTTTCTTTATTTCGATGTTGGAAGAAACGGGGTATATGTCTCGGGTGATGTTTATCATGGATAAATTAATGCGCCGATTTGGATTAAATGGGAAGTCGGTCGTTCCGCTACTTTCTAGTGTGGCTTGTGCAGTCCCCGCAATTATGAGCACTCGATCGATTGGTTCTAGAAAAGATCGTTTGATCACTATTTTGGTGACTCCTTTGATGTCTTGCTCAGCCCGTTTGCCTATTTATACGGTATTAATTGCCTTGGTGGTGCCTGAAAAAAATACCTTGTTTGGGCTTTTTAACTTGCAAGGACTCGTGCTATTTATCTTGTATTTGCTCGGATTTTTTATGGCATTATTTTCTGCCTACATGATGAAATTGATTCTGAAGGCGAAGGAAAAGAGTTACTTCATTATGGAATTACCCACCTACAAAGGGCCAAGATTTAAGCATGTGAGTTATACAATTTTGAACAATGTGAAGGCTTTTGTCTTTGAAGCGGGAAAAGTCATTGTTGCCATTTCAATTATTTTATGGGTATTGGCCAGCTATGGTCCGGGAAATAGTATGGAGGATGCGACGAATAGAATTAAAACGCAAAATCCAAATTTGACGGGTGTTGAACTCAGCAATAAAATTGCCGGTGAAAAATTGGAAAACTCCTATGCGGGGCATTTTGGAAAATTTATTGAACCAGCCATTCGCCCGTTGGGCTATGATTGGAAAATAGGCATTGCCTTGATTACCTCTTTTGCAGCTCGCGAAGTATTTGTGGGAACGATGTCAACCATATACAGCTTGGGGGGTGAAATTGATAATGAAAATGCGACCATCAAAAATAGAATGCGTGCGGAGATAAATCCGCAAACTGGAAAGCCGATGTATGATATGGCTTTAGGATTCTCTTTACTTATTTTCTATGCTTTTGCGATGCAATGCATGAGTACTTTGGCAACGACCTATCGAGAAACCAAATCTTGGAAATATCCCTTAATTCAATTCGGGTATATGACCGCATTGGCTTATTTGTCAGCCTTTTTGGTCTATCAAGTACTTTCTTAAATTTTTATGGGGATCGATGTAGCGGCTAAATTGCTTGTTCCTTTGGCTAAAATCTTGCCTTCTTGGTTGTACATTTTAGCTTCCACATTAGCAATTTTTTTACCTACTCGGTAGACTTCTGACGTTACGGTGATTTTTTCACCTGCTTTCGCACCAAAAAGAAAGTCCACATGTAAATTGACGGTTACATACAGATGATCTATATCAACAGTTATCAAAGTCATTCCCATGATTTCATCCAACATCGTTGAAATTACACCCCCATGTAAAACGCCGGCGTGATTACATTGATCTGCTCTTACGTCAAATTCAGCTGTAATCGAACCTAATTTTGCTTGTTTTAGGGTACCATCTAACCACGCAGATACGGGATTCGGGTTTCCGTCAATAATTTTACGGTCTAAATTTTGGTTCAAAAATTGAAGAACCGCTTCGTTTGGTTTCATATAAAGGATTAGGCGGACTGATAAATGATTACGATCGGGTCCAGGTAGATGTTTTCCCAAACATGGGTGCACCTATGTAGCCTCTTATATCGAGCACTTTGTTGTTATCTTTAACTTTTAAAATACAATCGTATATTTTACCTGATTTTGGATCATATATTTTGCCTTCCTCCCAACTTGAACCTTTGAATTTGAAATCCTGAAGAATCACAGAGTTGACAATATCTCTTGAACGTAATTTTGGATCAGGATTATTGGTGTCTTTTTTTCCTGGCGTTTTTACCCAAATAATTTTCCCATAAAACTTATCACCTTGTTTGTAAATGTTGATTTTTCCGTCTTTCTCTTGGGAAATCCATTCGCCCAAAATAGCATCAGGACCCGAATTTGCAAACGAACTTGTAGGTAAAACAAGAATGCTTAAGAATAGTAAAAAGGTTATTTTCATGGATGGATTTTTTTTGGATGTACAAATATAGAGTGAATTCGTGATAAAGTACTAAACCAACAGAATTCCAAAAGGTTTGCTGACCTCAGTCGGAATGCTTATTTTTGTACCGAAATTTCTATTTAGATTTGAATTGAAAAAATCACAGCCAATATCACATTATGAATTATAATTTAGATCAAATTCCAGAAAGAACTACAAAACCACGTCAAAAGGGTTTGACGATGGTCATGGACAAAGGGTTGAGCTTAAGGCAAGTAGAGGATTTTATTGAGATGGGCGGTGCTCATACCGATATAGTAAAACTAGGTTGGGCCACTTCTTATGTGACACCTAATTTGAAAGAAAAATTAGCTCTTTATAAATCAGCAGGCATCCCGGTTTATTTTGGTGGAACGCTATTTGAAGCATTTTACATCAGGGGCCAAGTAGATGAGTATCAGCGTGTGCTAGATCAATATGGCATGGAATATGCTGAAATTTCGGATGGTTCAGTAGATATGCCCTCTGACATAAAATGTGAATTTATTCATAAGTTATCCAAGCAAGTCATTGTACTTTCTGAAGTTGGCTCCAAAGATGAAGCTAAAATAATTCCTCCCTACAAGTGGATCAAGTTGATGAAAATGGAATTAGAAGCAGGTTCATGGAAGGTGATCGGAGAGGCTCGAGAAGGAGGAAATGTCGGTTTATTCCGTTCATCTGGTGAAGTTCGTCAAGGATTAGTGGAAGAGATTTTGACTGAAATCCCCGAAGAGAAAATCATTTGGGAGGCGCCTCAAAAGTCCCAACAAGTTTGGTTTGTTAAGTTGGTCGGCGCCAATGTTAATGTCGGCAATATTGCTCCCAATGAGGTTATTTCTTTAGAAACCATTCGGTTAGGTTTGAGAGGGGACACTTTTGATCATTTTTTAACGCGTTAAAATAATTTTTTGAGCCTACCCAACGAAATACTGCGTTTTCGGGGTTCATTTATTTTTCTAAATAACAAACATGCTTCAATCCCTTTTGGATTTATTAAAAGATCCCTTGCAATTTCTGACTGAGTTTATTTCAGCCAACGGCTCACTAACTTACGGACTTTTATTTTTAATCGTGTTTGTGGAGACCGGACTTGTGGTCATGCCATTACTCCCAGGTGATTCCTTATTATTTTCGGTGGGATTGTTGGCCTCTGCCTCTGGCCAACTCGATGTTTATTTTGTTATTCCCATGCTTATTTTAGCCGCATTATCAGGCGATCAAGTCAATTATTTTTTAGGACGATATTTCAGTTCTTGGATTAGGGAAAGGGAACAAATCTTATTTTTGAAGCGTTCGCATGTAGAGCAAACGGAAACATTTTATGCAAAATATGGAGCAAAAACGGTCATTTTAGCCAGATTTGTACCCATTGTAAGAACGGTTGCTCCATTTGTTGCTGGTGCCGGACGCATGTCATATCCCGTATATTTATTGTACGGATTTTTAGGTGCATGTCTTTGGGTGACCTCTATCACTATGGCTGGATTTTATTTAGGGGATAACGCCTTTATTAAGGAAAACTTCGAAAAGGTGGTCCTAGGAATTGTCGGTATTTCGGTATTGCCTATCCTATTAGGTGTCATTAAACAAAGGCTATCTAAATAATCATGATGCCCATCACGGATCTTTATGGCCTCATTGGATATCCACTCGGGCACTCGTTTTCTAAAAAGTATTTTACTGAAAAGTTTCAATCGCTTGGACTATCCCAATCGCATGCCTATGAACAATTTCCGATTGCATCGATTGATGAATTTCCCGGCTTACTGGATCAATATAAATCAACTTTAAAGGGATTAAATGTCACGATTCCATATAAACAAGTAGTGATGCCTTTTTTAGATGAAATTGACCCTGCCGCTTTGAAAATTGGTGCCGTCAATACCATCAAAATTTTTGCTGATGGAAAGACTATTGGGTATAATTCAGATTATTGGGGATTTAAAAATACCT
>CANHXO010000008.1 GCA_947464595.1 Cytophagaceae bacterium | reverse complement strand
TTTTCAACGATGTTAATTTGAGATCTTCTTTATAATTTTGAAATATAATTTAATCGATATGTATAAAATTAAATATTTCGTTGAAAATCAGGCATTTGGGGTTTGCACTCGATTAGGCGAAAAGTTCAAAATTTCTACGAGCAGCATTCGATTGTATTTTATCTACACTTCTTTTTTAACGATGGGTTCTCCCATTATCATTTATTTGATACTTGCTTTTTGGATGAATATTAGGCGTTATCTTCGCCAAAGAAACAATCCTTCTGTTTGGGATATTTAAAATTTCAAGTCTGAGAATTTCTTGATTTTTCGAATAAAGTAATCATAAACAATATTTCCTGGATAGCTTTCGATGTACTTAATCTGTAGGTTTTCAGACAGGTTTTGTTTGTGTTTGTGAAAGATTACATAGTGGTAGAAATAGAAATGTGCGTGTATGACAGCTAGGAATTGCTTCCACTGCCACTTACATAAAAATCGAATACCAGCGATACCATCCAAAAGCATTCTCGTAAAAATGGTGTTGAATTTTTTAGCGGGGTCTACGTTTTTATAAAGCAATATTAAGTTGTTACGGAAATTCAAATAGGTTTTAAAGGGATTTCCTTGGGCTAAAGTTCCTCCGCCTACATGCAAAACATGACTTTCTGCTACGGCTGCAATTTGATATCCGGCTCTTTGGAGGCGCCAACAAAGATCTATTTCTTCCATGTGGGCAAAAAAATAATCATCTAATCCACCTACTTTCCAAAAAATCTCAGATTTAATCATTAGGCATGCGCCAGATGCCCAATGGACAAATGAAGTGGGATATTGATTCTCATTTTTCTCTAAATGTTCAAAAATTCTACCTCGGCTAAATGGATAGCCTAATCGATCCCAATAACCACCAGCCGCGCCTGCATATTCAAAATAGTCAGGTCTTTGATAATCTAAGATGTAGGGTTGTGCCGCAGCACAGGTTGGATGAAGTTCAAAGAAATTCAATAAGGGCTTGAGCCAATTTGTTTGAGGTTTGATATCTGAATTCATGAGTACGAAATATTCGGCCTCAATTTGTTTTAAAGCAAAATTGTATCCCCCTGCATAGCCTAAATTGCTTGTCCATTCGAGGGTGCTAACCTCCGGAAATTTTTCTTTAAGTAGTTGGACTGAATCATCCGTTGACCCATTATCTGCCACATATATCTTTCCTTCCGGTGTATTTAAAATTACGTCGGGAAGGAATTTCTCTAGAAAACCTCGTCCGTTAAAATTTAAGATGACAATTGCGACTGACATAATACAAAGGTAAGACAAATCAACATAATTAGAATTTCTTGAAGAAAGATGTATTTTTGTTGGCGTAAATTCATCCAACGAACCAATTATGTGGGCTTCCTTTTTCCGAAAAAAAACCATTGATAAAATAATTTCAGATCAGTTAGAAATAGAAAAGTTATCGGGTCACTCCATGATTCGAAACTTGGGAGTTCGGGATTTAACCTTCATGGGTGTAGCTGCGATTATAGGAGCTAGTATTTTTTCAGCGATAGGCCAAGCATCAGCGAATGGAGGTCCTGCTGTATCATTATTGTTTGTTTTTACGGCTTTAGCCTGCATGTTTACCGCATTTTGTTATGCTCGATTTGCGGCGACTGTTCCCATTTCTGGAAGTGCTTATACCTATGCATATACGAGTTTGGGTGAAATGATTGCTTGGATTTTGGGTTGGAATTTATTGCTTGAATACGCTATATCGAATGTAGCTGTAGCCATTTCCTGGTCGAAATACTTTGTTGATTTACTCGAGGGCCTTGGTGTTCATGTGCCTGAATTTTTAACTATGGATTATTTGTCGGCCCAAAGAGCCCACGAGACGGCTCTTCAAGCGATAGGAGCAGGGCAGGAATTAGCGCAAATGTCAGTCAATGTGCGCGAAGGTTTTGTCGCCTTTAATTCGGCCCCCGTTATTTTCGGTTGGCATTTTGTAGCCAATATTCCTGCTTTGCTTATTACAGCCGCGATCACCTATTTAGTTTACATAGGGATTAAAGAAACCAAAAACATGAATAATATTTTGGTGGTCTTGAAATTAGGTGTCATTGCAATCGTAGTAGGTGTAGGAGCCTTTTATGTCCAAGTAGAAAACTGGACTCCTTTTGCCCCGAATGGCATCAGTGGAGTTTTGAAAAGTGTGGCTGCCGTTTGTTTTGCCTACATTGGTTTTGATTCTATCTCAACGACTGCTGAGGAATGTAAAAATCCCCAAAGAGATATTCCTAAAGCCATGATGTGGGCACTGATCATTTGCACTGTATTATATGTGATGGTTACGCTCGTGCTAACAGGTATTGTACCTTCTGGTGATTTAGCTGGAATAGAAGATCCATTAGCTTTTATGTTCATGAAAGTTAATTTGCCAGGTGTGGCAGGAGTTGTGGCGGCCAGTGCGGTAATAGCCTTAACAAGTGCCCTTTTAGTATATCAAATGGGCCAGCCCCGAATTTGGATGACCATGTCGCGTGATGGTTTATTGCCCAAGGCATTTTCCCGAATTCATCCGAAGTACAGAACCCCCTCATTTTCAACGATTATGACCGGAGTTTTAGTGGGAATTCCTGCCTTATTTGCCAATTTAGAAGAAGTCATCAATTTGAGTAGCATAGGAACGTTATTTGCCTTTGTTCTGGTTTGTGGGGGAGTATTGATTCTAGATTTAGATCCTGAAAATCAGAAAAAATCTAAGTTTAAAATCCCCTATATCAATGCTAAATATTGGGTGGGTCTTTCGCTGGTGTTGGCTTTATATCTATCATTACCTACCATGGACGCCTGGCAGAATTGGTTTTCAGGGATCTGGAGCGGAGCGGAAAAGGCAGACCATGTGATTATGACCTGCTTTTTCTTCATTTGGCTTGTGATGGCCTTTTTTAGTATCACTCATAACCTTTCATTAATCCCCGTCTTGGGACTATTAGTGAATTTGTATTTAATGACTCAAATGGGGGCTTTGAATTGGGAGCGCTTTTTGTATTGGTGTTTAGCGGGTTTGCTGATTTACTTTGGATATAGTTATCGGAAGAGTAAATTGAATGTATAAAAAAAATGCCTCAAAATTCTTGAGGCATTTTTTTTCGAAATAAGAATTGAACTTAATCATCTCTGCGACCACCTAATAAGTTTAGGTAGTACAATAATTGAGCCAACATCCCCAGCGCGGCTACTACATAAGTCATTGCAGCCCACCATAGTGCATCCTTTGACATTTCATATTCCGTTGGCGTTACAATTCCTTTTTCTTTAATCCAAGCTAAAGCGCGATTGGAAGCGTCAAATTCAACGGGCAAAGTCACGAAGCTAAAAAGCGTAGCAAGGGCAAAAAGTGCGACTCCAATGGTCAACAAAAGCACGCTTCCAGTGGAATAAAGAACAAACATTCCTATCATCAATAATATCGGCATAAATCCATTGGCCACATTTAACATAGGCACCATAGCACTTCTAAATTCTAAAAAAGAATACGCTCGGGCATGTTGGACCGCATGGCCACATTCGTGCGCAGAAACTGCGGCGGCAGCAGCATTTCGACCATGAAAAACATCGTTCGATAGGTTCACCGTTTTGTCAGCTGGATTGTAATGGTCCGTTAATTGGCCCTCCACAGAAATCACGCGAACATCAGTAATCCCATGATCTGCGAGCATTTTCTCGGCAATTTCTTGGCCCGAAAAATTACTTTGCAAAGGTTCTTGCGCATATTTTTGAAATTTAGATTTCAATCTCCAAGAGATTAACATGCCAGCCACTCCGAATAAAATAGCAATTAAATACATCATATTATTTTTTTAGTTTTTGAATAATTCCAGTCGTTGAATAATCGGGAACCAGTGGTATGGTTAATACTTCACCCCCGTATTCCAACACCTCTTTGGCTCCTACTATGGTGTCTACATTATAGTCATTCCCCTTCATTAATACATCCGGTTGCAAAGTTTTTATGAGCTCCAAGGGCGTGTCTTCATCAAAGATAATGACCATTGATACAAATCCCAAAGCTGCAATTAATCTGGCTCGGGCATATTCAGAATTTACCGGCCTTTCAGGTCCTTTTAATTCTTTGACTGAGCGGTCAGAGTTTACTGCTACAATGAGTTTAGTTCCACCAAGGCTTGATTTTTCAAGGTAATCGACATGCCCTAAATGCAAAATATCAAAGCATCCATTTGTGAAAACAACGCGCTCGTTTTTGTCCAACTTCCATTGAATTCTTTGGTCTATGGCCGCATTAAGATCTACGATTTTACTTTGAGTCAATGGTTTTTGCATCGATCTGTTTTAAAAATAAGGTTAAGATAAAACTTAATCCGCCTAATAACAAAATGGTGACCATTTGAGTTCCATGAAAAAAGGTAGCTAATACGGTTGCATCCTTGATCGGTATTAAATAAAAGATCAAAGTGGCGGAAACCAATTTGTGGTAGGCGCCAATTCCCCCTTGAGTCGGAGTGGCCATGCCAAAGGTTCCCATCACCAAGACCATCAATCCAGCAGAAAGGCTCAGGGATTGACTCACAGGAAAGGCGAGTAATAGGACATAGGCATTTAAATAATAGCAAACCCAAATTAAGGCAGAGTAAAAGATGAATTTTTGTGGATTTTTAACGTCTTTGATACTCAAAATCCCGACGATCCAGCCAGCCAATATTATGCCTAATTTGTTTTGAGTCGTAAAAGATTCCCAAATCGTTTTGATATGATTTCTAAACATGACCAGTACAATCGTTGAAGCACTCAATGCCAAAACACACGCTAGAATTAAGTAGGTGGAAGGAATCTTGGCATCTGGGAATAAATATTGTTGCATGGGTTCCCAAGCAATAAAAAACGCCATGATTACAATGCATAACAAGCCAAGCAAGTCAACGATTCTTTCAGTAATGACTGTTCCAAACGATTTAGTAAAGGGAATATTAGCCGTTTTGGTCAATGAGCCACACCTGGATACTTCCCCCATTCTAGGAACAATAAAATTGGCAAAATACCCAATCATGACCGCTGAAAATGTGCGTAAAGTACCCGGATAAAAATTCATTGCACCAAGCAATTGTTCCCAACGCCAGGCACGTAAAATATGCGAAAAAATGGAAATGATGATGGATAGAAGAATCCATTGGTAGTTGGCAACCGCAAAAGTATCAAATATATCTTGCCATTGAATATCGCTCGTAGAGAATGCCCAATACAACAAGCCTAAGGCTAAGGTGGTAGAGAAAAGATACTTTATGATCGATTTTAACATGAAATTAGCTTAGGTAATTAATCAATTAGCAAAATAAAGACGTTTAGAGGAATAATGGTGTGGAAATGCGATATATTTTTTGTACTTTTGCATTGTTTTTTTGGGATAATTTTTCCCTGTAAATAATTTTAGAATGGCCAAATTACGTATTCTTTACGTTTCGAGCGAGGTTGATCCCTTTCTAAACACATCACAAATTGCCAATTTTGTTCGCAATCTCCCTACTGCCATGCAGGAGCGGGGAATGGAGATCCGGATATTGGTTCCTCGATTTGGTTCTATCAACGAACGGAAAAATCGTTTACATGAGGTAGTCCGACTTTCAGGAATTACGATTCCCATGGGAGATGAGGAGAAACCGTTGACGATTAAGGTAGCTAGTATTCCAGCGGCTAAATTACAGGTGTATTTCATAGATAATGAGGATTATTATCAAAGAAAATATATCTTAAATGATAAAGAGGGAGCTTTTTACTCCGATAATCACGAAAGAGCAATATTCTTTTGCAAAGGAGCTTTGGAGACTGTGATTAAATTAGGTTGGGCTCCAGATGTCATTCATTGCAATGATTGGATGTCGAGTTTAGTGCCCCTATACATTTCAACGCATTACCGCAATCACCCAATTTATAAAGATTCTAAAACTATTTTTTCTCCACACAATTCTGCCTTTGATTTTACGTTCTCAAATGATGATTTGTTGGAAAAAGTTAAAATTGGCGATTTAGATGAAGCGCATTTGGGTAGCTTAGCTACTTCAGATTATCATGCATTTATTAAAATAGGTGCGGAATTTGCCGATAGAGTAGTATCCTTAGAAAATGTGGATAATACCCGCATTCAATCAATTATTGATGAATATAAAGAAAAAACCCACCAAAATATTGCCGAAAATGACCTCGATTTCTTTGAAAAAGCATACATTGAGATGGCCGGCGCTTAAATGGTTGGGAATAATTTTCCTATTCCTTTCTTCTTGCGATGAACCTAAAGAAATAGGTTCGGATCTTTTTAGCGTGGAGGTGGGTCTGAATTACACAGACACGTTGACCATTAATTCTTCCACGGTTTTGATTGATTCTATTTACACAGGGGCAAATAATTCATTTTTGTTGGGTTCTTTTTTTCATCCTGAATTGGGTTACGTTACTTCGAATGTCTTTACACAAATAGCCAATGCGGATACGTTAAATTCAAAAGAAAATTCGATCTTGGATTCATTGAAAATGTCTTTGGTCTATACGAATTATCAGGGTGATTTAACCCAACCTCAAAGTATTAAGATTTACCGCTTGAAGGATAGTTTGAGTAGAGGTACGAGCTATTTTGCGAACTCGACGGTTTCTTATTTTCCAGAGGTTTTGACGACTTTAACCTTCACGCCCAAGCCTCTTTATGCTAAATCGGTCAATGGGGATTCGATTAAATATGACACGTTGAATTTTAAAATGGATTTAGCTCTGGGGAAGGAGTTGATTTCCAAATACAAGGATAAGGCTATTTCGGGGGGTGGGACTTCTTTTAGAGATTTATTTAAAGGTTTTTATATACAGACAGTAGAAACTAAGAATGCGGCTTTATTAAATTTCTCTCCAGCTTATTCCAAAATGACCATGTATTGGCATAATCCAGGTGACAACTTAAAGTACTTTTTAAATTATTATTTCAGTTTGTCGAACACTTACACACCAGAGTTCAATGCTCGATTTAATCAAATTAGGTCTAAAAGAGTGGGTTTGCTGGCTAATTTAGTAAAGTCTGGTGACAAAATATCTTCGCTCAAAACGAACAATTTAACCTATGTACAATCGGGTACAGGGATAGTGACTAAGATTGATTTGCCATATTTAAGTAAATTGAGAGGAAATAATGACATTGCGGTAAACAAGGCCGAATTAGTATTTCAAGGTGGGGATAATTTAGATTTAGGACGGACGTTAGGCCAATTATCCTTAGTTGAATCGGACGGTGCGAATAGACCTTTAAGGAATTCCTATGGGCTTAAATATTTTGTGGCTGAAGGTGGTTCTGGGGTTCAAACAGCCAGTTACAATGCTAGTGCCAATACCTATTCATTTAATGTTACCACAATCATGCAAGCATTGTTGACCGGAAATAAAGCTAATATGGGCTTTTTGTTGACTCCAGCCGTTTCAGCGGATGCTTCAGGAAATGCTAAAATTTCAAGTGAGAGCGCACGATTTATTCCACTAAATGCGTTGAAGGCTAAATTGAAAATTTATTATTCCTATATTGCCAAACCAAAATAATCAATTTTACATGCCGGGCCCCAATAATCCTTTGAGGGTAAGTTTAGTTCAATTTGAAATCGCTTGGGAGGATCCTCTGGCAAATTGCTCCTTTTTAGAGGAAAGACTCCAACAGTTGGTCAATCAAACGGATGTAGTAGTACTGCCTGAAATGTTCAGTACTGGATTTAGTATGAATGATCAGGGGGCTGAAATAGGCCATGGTCCTGTCACTAAATGGCTTAAATTAATGGCAAATCGTCTCAATGCCTTAGTCATAGGCAGTGTTAAATACAAAGAAAACAACCAACTTTTCAACCGATGTATGGCTATCACGCCTAATGGTGAAAGTTTTATCTACGACAAGAAGCATTTGTTTAGGATGGGAGGGGAGGATCAGATTTATTCAGCTGGAAAAGATTCTTGTATCATTTCATACCAAAATTGGAATATTGCTCCTTTTATCTGTTATGATTTGCGATTTCCCGTTTGGTCTCGTAATATCAACCTAGCTTATGATTTAGCCATTTATGTGGCAAATTGGCCTGCTGTTCGCTCTCATGCATGGAATACGCTTTTAAGGGCTCGTGCCATTGAAAACTTATCTTATGTAGTAGGCGTGAATCGAATAGGTCAAGATGGTAATGAAATTCAATACCAAGGAGATTCTGCACTTATTTCTTATCTGGGTACTGACTTGTTGAATTTGTCTAAAGAAGATACCATACAGACCTATGCTATTTCAAAAACAGATTTGATGGAATTCCGGGCAAAATTTCCAGCTAATTTGGATGCCGATCATTTTGAACTAATTAATAAGTCTTACTTTTAAAGAAAGCTTCGAGCCCTCCCGGGAATTTTTGTGCTTCTTCTATGGCGCAATTTGCTTTTAATTCACCTTTGTCGATTAATAAAACATGATCGCAAATGGCATTTACTTCTCCCAATAAATGACTTGAAAATAAGATCGTTTTGTCTTTTTTTAATGCGACAATCAAAGACCTGATCTCTTCCATTTGATTTGGGTCTAATCCACTAGTAGGTTCATCTAGAATTAATATTTTCGGGTCATGAAGGATCGCTTGCGCGAGACCGACACGCTGTTGGTACCCCTTCGAAATTTCTTTTATTTTCTTTTTTTGCTCTCTTTCTAGGCCAACTAATTCAATGACTTCTGCCATTCTTCTGGTCAATTTACTTGAGCTTATGCCATGAATTTTGCCAATAAAAGTCAGAAACTCTTTGATGTACATTTCGGGATATAAAGGATTATTTTCTGCCAAATACCCGATCTGTTTTTTGATAGGTACCCCTTGCTTTTGTACATCCATCCCTAAAATTTTAGCCTCTCCACTACTTGGAATTTCTAAGCCCATTAATATTTTTAAAGTGGTCGATTTTCCCGCCCCGTTTGGGCCTAAAAATCCTGTTATTTGGCCCATTTTTAACTCAAAACTTAAGTCGTTAATTGCTTGTGATGAACCAAAAGACTTACTTAGATGTAGGACTTCAATCGACATAAATTTGATGTTATTTATGTTGCAATTTAGGTAAAATAGGATGAAAATCTACGTACCTTTGTGTTTCCGTTAAACAATTGCATAAAATATGAAGGAATTACCTATTCGATTGGACCGTATTGAAGACGCCATTCAGGATATTAAATTGGGTAAAATTATTATTGTTGCCGATGATGAAGATCGTGAAAATGAGGGTGATATGATATGTGCTTCAGAGGCAATTACTCCTGAATTGGTTAATTTTATGATCAAAGAAGCGAGGGGCCTCATGTGTGTTTCATTGACGGAGGAGCGTTGCATGGCGTTAGGATTGGAGATGATGGTGGATCAAAATACGACATCACACGAAACTCCATTTACCGTATCAGTTGACTTATTAGGCAATGGTTGTACGACAGGAATTTCTGCGAGTGACCGTTCTAAAACAATCAAAGCATTGGTGGATTTTACAACGAAGCCAACAGATTTGGGTCGCCCGGGCCATATTTTTCCGTTGAAGAGTAAATCGGAAGGTGTTTTGAGAAGGACGGGTCATACCGAGGCGTCAATGGATTTTGCTAAATTAGCTGGATTTCAGCCATCAGGTGTTTTAATAGAAGTTTTGAATGAAGATGGAAGTATGGCTCGCCTACCAGATCTTAGAGCTATTGCGGATAAATTTGATCTTAAATTAGTGACAATAAAAGATTTAATTGAATATCGATTAAATACTGAATCGTTGATCACGCGGGAGATTGGTGTGAATATGCCGACAGAATGGGGACAGTTTGAATTGATTGCCTTTAAACAAAAAAATACAGGAGATACTCATCTCGCACTTGTTAAGGGAGAATGGGAAAGTGATGAACCTGTTATGGTTCGTGTGCATAGTTCATGTGTTACGGGTGATATTTTTGGTAGCTGCCGTTGTGATTGTGGTGCACAATTGCATGCGGCCATGGGAATGGTCGAAAAAGAGGGGAAAGGGGTGATTTTATATATGTTCCAAGAGGGGCGCGGCATCGGATTATTAAACAAATTAAAGGCCTATAAATTGCAGGAGCTAGGCCGTGATACCGTGGAGGCAAATCTCGAGCTCGGTTTCTCTATGGATGAGCGAGATTATGGAGTGGGAGCGCAAATTTTACGAGACCTGGGTGCGCACAAAATTCGGTTGATCTCGAATAACCCCAAAAAGAGGGCAGGATTATTAGGATATGGCCTTGAAATTGTGGATTCGATTCCGATTGAAATAGCGCCAAACATGCACAATGAAAAGTACTTAGAAACCAAGCGAGATAAGATGGGTCATTCCATTTTAAGTAAATAAGTGTAAGAAAATTAAAAAGGCCGAAGTTTATACTTCGGCCTTTTTAATTGATTCCATATCGATTGAAAATTAGAATGAGCTCATTGTAATTAGAATGAGTTCCATTCTTTCTAGTTATTCCCTAAAATAATAGGCGTACCCTTAGCGTTTCCCATAATAATTACTTTAGCATTCGGGGATTTAGCCAGTTCTTTTTGAGCGATGATGGATTCATATTGCAACTGCTTGTCGCTCAAGCCAGTGGATAAGATTTTTTGATAATCTGCAATTCCTTGGGCTTCCACTCTTTTTCTTTCAGCCTCTTGCTTTTCTTTTTGAAGAACAAATTGCATTTTTTGAGCGTCTTGTTCCGCATTAATTTTCGATTCAATGGTTTGCTTCACAGAGGTCGGCAGGTTGATATTTCGGATCAATAGTTGTTCTAAAACTAAACCACGTTTCTTGAAGTTTTTCTCTATGTCATTGTAAATTCTCGTTTGGAATTCATTTCGCTTTAAGGAATACAAGGCCACTGCATCATAATAAACGGCATTATCTCGAATCATGGTTCTGGTGATCGGGCGAACCACTTTATCTTTATAATTTTCACCTATTTCCTTTAAAATTTTGGGAGCTTCTGAAGGTAAAATTCTAAATAAAACAGTAAGGTCTACCACAACTTCTAATCCATCAGCTGTTAAAACTCGAATGGCATCATCACCCGAACGATCTCCTTCGTCATGTACGGCTGACATGGTATAATTTTGGGTCTTTGAATCAAATATATACACATTGGCAATGGGATTGACAAAATTCAATCCACTTGATAGCGTTTCAGGAACTACTTTACCAAATACGCTTTGAACACCCACTTCACCGGCGTCAATTTGTTTGACAGATGATGTAAGAGCACCAATAACAGCAAAAGCAATTCCGACAATTTTGAATGTTGGGCTATATTTAGAGAATACTAAATTAGGGCTACCAATACCCTGTCCAGCGAGGTAAAGGACAATTCCGACAATAATTAAAAACATGCTTTTTGGGTTTTAAGTGTTGAGATAATATAATAATCTAATTTACACATTTTTTGTTGAATCTTTCAATCGAATTAGTCGAGGGGATTAGTGTTTATTTTTAATAAAATATGCCTAATTTTGAGCATGATTGAAATCAAAGGTATACATAAGGAATTTGAGGGGAGAGTCGTTCTTGACGGCGTGAGTGGTGTATTCCAACAAGGAATGACGAACATGGTGATTGGTGGAAGTGGTACCGGAAAAAGTGTTTTGTTAAAATGTATGATTGGGATTTTGGCTCCAGAGAATGGCCAAGTACTTTACGACGGTAGAGACTTTGTGAATGCGGACCAGGATACGGTGAAGGCTATTCGAAGAGAAATGGGGGTGCTTTTTCAAGGTGGAGCACTTTTCGACTCAAAAACTGTTTTAGAAAACGTTCGATTTCCTCTTGATATATTAACATCACAAGGTTTAGAGGAAAAAACGGAACAGGCAATGATGTGTCTTAAACGAGTGGGTTTGGAGGCTGCCGCGAACCAAATGCCCTCTGAAATTTCAGGAGGGATGAAAAAACGGGTGGGCATTGCAAGAGCCATTGTCATGAATCCTAAATACCTTTTTTGTGATGAACCCAACTCAGGATTAGACCCCTTGACAGCCGTTAAAATTGACCTATTGATTCAGGAAATAACAGCAGAATATGGAATTACAACCATCGTCATTTCTCATGATATGAATTCTGTCATGAGAATGGGGCAATACATTATGTTTTTAAAAGATGGCAAAAAGATGTGGGAAGGTAATTCTACCAATATGATGTCGAATAATGTACCTGAATTGCAAGAATTTTTGTCGACCAAATTAATTTAAAATGCCTAAATCCAATAAAGCCCCACAGGTATTTGAAAATTATAGCTTGAAAGAGTATAACACCTTTGGAATCGATGCTAGGGCTCAATATTTCACCATTATTTCAAGTTTGGAGTCGTATGTGGCCTTGTTAAAAACCGGTCTTTATTCACATTTGCCACATTTATTTTTGGGTGGTGGAAGCAATATTTTATGCACCAAGCATATTGATGCGCTTGTCGTTAAAAATGAAATCAAAGGCTTTGACCTAATTCAAGAAGATGATGAATCCGTCATATTGCGTAGTGGTGCGGGGGAACTTTGGGATGATTTAGTTAGCTATGCAGTACAACATAACTGGTCTGGTATAGAGAATTTAGCACTCATTCCAGGGACAGTTGGCGCCGCCCCTATGCAAAATATAGGTGCCTATGGAGTTGAAATTAAAGATGCCTTTGATCATCTCGAGGCTTTAAATTTGGAGACCTTAGCGGTTGAACGATTTGAAAAATCTCAATGCCAATTTGGCTATAGGGAAAGTTATTTTAAACACGAGGGGAAGGGGAAATACCTTATTTCAACGGTCTGTTTTAAACTGAATAAAAAGCCTACTATTCAAACTTCCTATGGAGCTATTCAAACAGTTTTGGACTCCAAAGGTATCACTAATCCCACGATCAGTGATATCTCTAAGGTAGTCATTGAAATTCGAAAAAGTAAATTGCCTGATCCAAAGGAGATTGGAAATTCAGGAAGTTTTTTTAAGAATCCGACGGTACCCTCTCATGTGGCAAATCGATTATTAAACGCTTATCCAGGAATTCCTAATTACCCTATTTCTGGTAGTAGTGACATTAAATTTCCTGCTGGTTGGTTTATCGAACAGGCTGGTTGGAAAGGATTTCGAGACGGAGATGCTGGTGTGCATGTTCACCAGGCCTTAGTGCTGGTAAATTATGGAGATGCGACTGGGAAGGAAATCCTAGCCATTGCTGAAAAAATCAAAGCTTCAGTGAACGAAAAATTTGGAATTTCTCTTGAAACTGAAGTCAATATTTACTGAGTTATATAGTTAATTGGTACTGTAAAGTCACATCTGTTTTATGGGATTTTGAGATTAGGTCTAAACTTGAACCAATTTCATCCCGATCCAAATAATTAGTTCTCCCAATTTTCATAGATAAAATTGAGTTTTTCTGCCCTGTATATTTCACTACGACGCAATTTCTAAATCCGTGGCCATAATATGCAGGTATTGAAAATGATAGGGGTACACCTACTTCATAGGCGTATAATCTCGAATCATATGAGGAAGAGCTTATAAATCCTACTCTTAGTTGGACCCCCCAAGTGCGCCATTGGTATTTCACATCTTGTAGAATTAACAAACCGGTATCATTTCTTTTGAAATTGATCAATAAGCAGGTCATTACGCGTGTATGAAGGTCCAGTTTCCTAGATCGAAATTGATGCAAGTCTAGACTTGTTTGAATTAAATGATTTCGAGTGAGTGTAGGATTATCTCGACTTATATCATGTTGTTTGGAGGTCCATTTTAATTGGCCAAAAAACGTGTATTGACCTCTTTTTTCCCATTGGTACCGACTTAACAACTCCCATCCCCATGAGTTAAGTTGGGACACCTCGTATTTTAATCCTGGAAATTTAAAGAAATCTAGGTAGCTAGCTACTTTATTTCTTTTGTCAAAAGTGATTTGATTTCCGATAAATATACCGATCTCATTTGTTGTTTCTGCACTTTCTCCTAATCCTTGAGCTTTTGGACTGTAATATGAAGGGGCATAATACCGAAGCAGATAAGAAAAATCAATTTTTTTAGAAGCTGCTAAGGCTCCGCCTTGGATGAGTGCGAAATGATTTTCAGGCATCCAGGCGAGTTCACCGGTGAACTGAATCGTATAAATGGGCGCTTGAAAACTTATGGAATAATTGTGAACCTGATGACCAAACCAAGAATTTGCTTTGTAAGCCAATGGTGAAGCTGCTTTGTTTAATGAAAATAAGGTCTTGGACAGATTGAATTGAATAGCGAAGCTACTTGGTTTATGAAACCATTGCATACTTCCTCCCCAGGCTATTTCCTTCACGTTGGATTGATGCGAAATTTCGGTCGATGTTCTATGATAGCCATCTTCGATCCATGCATTAATTTGTTTTGAATTATTCGTGGAGTCTGAACTGAGACTTGCGTCCAAAGATCGAAAGGAGCTATAGGTTTGAAAGGTGAATGCAAGCAAATGGAACTGCACATTTACCCCCCGATAAAAAGATGTTTCTCCGCTCGATGTATATGGAATAGCGCCCAAATGAAATTTTTGTGTGGCTTTGATGCTTTCGAAACTTTTGCCTAGTGAGAAACCACCGGATTGAACTAGTCCTTGGCCCCATTGATTCATGAAATCTCCAATGATGATTTTATCAAGCCATTGGTTGGGTTTTATTTCGATAAAAAAGCTTTTGAAATCAAGGTAATTGACTTCTCCTACATCTTTTTGGATTAAGGCACCTAGGCGCAGATAGGTATTTAATTGGCCTCGATAGCGCAGTAAATGTCCCCAGGAATTGCCCAAATACCTCGTTTTACTGCGTGTGTCTTTTGGGCTAAATCCTTTTTTTTCTTCTAAAGTTGTCTCGTTTCGGATGAGTAATTGATGTTTGTCGCCAATAAACGCATGCCATTTCCTATTTATTTGATCACATCTTATGAAGGGTTTGATCTTTTTTAAAAGTACCAAATCCCAGCCTTGAATGGTTTGGAGTTCGTAAATCGATTCAAAGGAATGAATCAGTGTTCTATGCGAAATAAAGTTTATGATTTGGGATGGAGTCAGCACTCCCAAAGTCAAAAGTTCATCCGAGGTGACTTGATTAATTTGCAGGGGATGTTGTAAAAAATAATTAACATTGGATTGCTTTTCTTCCTCGGAATAAACATCCGCTTGCTGGGACCAGGCACCATAATCAGTTAGGAAGAATAGGAAAATAAAAAGTAGTTTCATTATTCAATGAAACTACTGAGTATATTCCCGAATGATGGGCTAAAAACTGATTATTTAGATCAATTAACTGAATTTCCTTTCGATTAATTCATAAAGTTCATTCCACAGTTCTTGATTGTCGGCTCGTTGGAAAGTCGCATATTTTGATTGCAAAACTGCTTTCCAATCTGTAGACTTGTGAGCTTCATGGTCGATATATTGAATGACTTGGTCCAAATAGCTAGATTCTCCATCAAATAAATTTTGAATAAAGTTGATCTTTTGGAAAAGGGGTAACGTTTCAGCTAAGGAAGAAGTCATTTCGGTATGAATTCGATCTTTAAGTGAGTTGTCTTGATTGCTTTGAAGGGTTTCGAAAACTTTCTCTTCAGGTGAATCGCCCAATAGATCTAATATTTTTTTCTCGGAAGGAGCCTTGGATCCAATTTCTAAGTTTAGGACAGAAAATTCTATGTCATTATTTTCCAAAGGCGTCTGCGTGTTATGGACTTCTTCTTCTTGAATTAATTCAGAATGATTTTCTTGATGGAAGTCTTCATTGCTTGCAAAGTCTGGATCCTGATCAAGGGTTTTTTCTAGGATGAAATTGAATTCGCTAACTTCCATACTAGGTTGGCCTTCCGCTATTTCGTGATCCTCCAGGTTAGCATCATTTTCTTCTTCATCTTCTTCTTCTTCTTCTTCTTCTTCTTCTATATCTACCTCTTCATCTATATCCTCTACTTCCTCTTCTTCTAAACTGATTGTAATTTCTTCATGAACCTCGATGTTCTCCTCCATGACGGCGTCATCTTCTTTCATCTCATCTAATGAATCAGCTGGCGAACTGTAATACACCTCCGCGTTCAATAATTCGTCAAAAGACGGATAGATTTCTTCCAAGCTTGCTGGTTTATTCTCCTCCGAAGTATTAATGGTTTTATTCGTTAAATCGTGTATCCAGTCCAACCAAATTTTTTCTGGAAGGCTTACATTATATAGGATGCTTTGCATAGCAGCCCCCCATTTCTCTACAAACCTATCGGATTCCCAATTGAAATTCGGGAAATTATGTTGGGCGAAATCTGAATTGAGTTGGAGCGTGAGCTCAGTTTGTATAATTTCTATCATGATGGGATTGATATCCCAATGCATAACTTCTTGGAAAGTGGTTAAGGTTTCATTCTCGGACCAATAGTGTGCAAATAAACTAGGTGTTTTCATGGGAGTTTATTTTATGCCCAACGCTTCACAAGCTTTCATCGCTGCTGTTTGTTCGGCTTTCTTTTTTGAATATCCTTTTCCTTCAGAGATTTTTTCACCGTCGAGAAGAACGTAAGCGGTAAATTCTTTATTGTGGTGTAATCCTTCCTCCTCCAGCGTGAATTGTGCTTTCTTTCCCTCTTTTTGTGCCCATTCGATGAGCAAAGATTTAAAATTAGGGTTATTCTGAACGACAATCTCTAAATCAAAATATTGCGTCAATATTTTGCTAATGATAAAATTTTGAGTGAAGGCAAAACCTTTATCTAAATACACGGCGCCAATAAAGGCTTCTAGTGCATCTCCGTACATACTCGACCGAGATAAAATAGTTTTTTTCTGATTTTCGTACTCAATGACTTCATCAAGTCCTAATTTTCTGCCTAGTACATTCAATGATTCTCGGCTAACCATTCTAGACCTAATTTCCGTCAAAAATCCTTCATCTTTAAAGGGGAATTTTTTAAACAAATAGGCTGCAGTAATCATCCCAAGGACCGAGTCGCCCAAGAATTCGAGTCTTTCGTTAGACTCTTTATATGTTTTGGCCACGCTGTCCTTCGAGGCTGAAGCGTGCAAAAATGCTAATCGATATAAATTTAGATTATTGGGCGTTGACCCTAATAAATGAGTCACTGATTTTTTTAGAAATTTCTCTCTTAGGTCTGCGGCATTAGGGTTAATCCAACTTAAAAGAGTTTTAAGGGGCATAAATTATATTTTTCTAAAAATGACAGTCGCATTATGACCTCCAAATCCAAATCCATTACTTAATGCCACTTCTATTTTTCTCGCTTTTCCTTTATTTTCCGTTAAATCAATTCTCTGGTCAATTTCTGGATCTCGATTGAAAATATTGATGGTAGGGGGTACAAATTGATTTTGTATAGCCAAGACGGACGCTACAGCTTCTACGGCACCCGCACCGCCCAATAAATGTCCTGTCATCGATTTAGTTGACGAGATGGACATCTTGTAGGCATGTTCCCCAAAACAATCCACAATAGCTTTGATCTCCTGTGGATCGCCAATGGGAGTCGACGTTCCGTGCGTATTGATGTAGTCTACCTCTTCAGGCTTGATTCCCGCATCTTCTAACGCGTCAAGCATCGACAATAAGGCTCCATAACCCTCTGGGTGTGGAGCTGTGATATGGTGGGCATCGGAAGAGAAACCCCCGCCAATTAATTCAGCGTATATTTTGGCACCTCTTGCTTTTGCATGTTCATACTCTTCTAAAATTAATGCTCCAGCACCTTCTCCTACCACAAAACCATCGCGGTCTACATCATAGGGTCGAGATGCCGTAGCTGGATCATCGTTTCGAGTGGACATGGCATGCATGGCGGTAAAACCACCCACAGATGCAATAGTTACAGGAGCTTCTGAGCCGCCGGTCACACAAACATGGATTCTACCTGTTCGTATGTAATTGAATGCGTCAATAATGGCATTATTTGCTGATGAGCATGCTGAAACGGTGACATAATTGGGACCTCTAAATCCATTACGTATCGAAATTTGTCCCGAGCTCGAATCTGCAATCATTTTAGGAATAAAAAAAGGATTGATTTTTGGCGTTCCATCTCCTTGGCCAAAATAAATCATTTCGTCCTCAAAGGTTTTTAAACCACCGATCCCAGAACCCCATATTACGCCCACTTTATTTTTATTCAATGTTTCCATATCAAAACCTGCATCTGCGATAGCTTGATCAGCTGCCACGACTGCATATTGGGTAAATGGATCCATTTTACGAGCCTCTTTGGGGTTGATAAAATCCTCAACCTTGAAATCTTTTAATTCACAGGCAAAACGAGTTCTAAATTTTTCTGCGTCAAATTTTGTGATGGGTCCACAACCACTTTTGCCTGTAGATAAACCGTCCCAGAAGTCGCCAACGGTATTTCCGATGGGAGTAAGGGCTCCAAGCCCTGTGACTACAACTCGTTTTAATTCCATGTGATTTTTTTTTAATCGTTCAAAAAAAAAGTCAATTAGTCCTAGAAATCATGTTGGATAAATCCCTCATTCTTTGACTAGTACTAATTGACATATTTAATTATCTTGATTCGATTACTTCGCGTTTTCCAAATAGGCAATTGCTTGACCTACTGTTTGGATATTTTCAGCTTGGTCATCTGGAATAGAAACGCTAAATTCTTTTTCAAATTCCATGATCAATTCAACCGTATCTAAGGAGTCAGCTCCCAAATCATTTGTGAATGATGCCTCCGGAGTAACCTCTGAAGCTTCTACACCTAATTTCTCTACGATGATGCTTTTTACTTTTTCTGCAATATCTGACATTTTATTAAAAATTTTTGGGTTGAAAAACGATGCAAATATTAGAATTTTAAATTGGATTATCAAACAATTTTTATTCCAAATAGCATTTTATAAACAATATATATAATTTATTCTATTCTATGTGTGTAAATCTTAGAAAAATTAAGCTTTACGACTATTTTTTCTTAAAAACACAGGGAAGCCGCACCTAATAATCCCGCATCATTCCCTAGCAAAGCTTTTTTGATCGTCAATTTTTCCAGGTAAGCAGGGGTAAGCCAATAGTTTAATTGCTTTTCCATACTAGGGACAATAAAATCAAAGGATGCAGATAATCCACCTCCAATAAAAATATTTTTAATGTCCAAAATGCGAATAAGCGACACAAGCATATCACCTAACAGGGTACCTACTTCATCCCAAATGGCTTGGGCTAAGGCATCTCCTTCTTCTGCTGCAACGACCAAGGCGGTTGTCGAAATTGTTCCGTCCATGGGCAAACTTGTTTCTCCCTTGTAATTAGCCCTCATTTGGTTGGCCAATTGAAGCAACTCTTTTTTTCCAACATTTCTTTCCAATACTTTGCCATTTTTGGAAGGGACATGTCCTGGTTCCATGGCATTTCCATCTCCTCCTAAAAATATTTTACGGTCAATCACGGCGGCGCCACCCACGCCCGTGCCTAAGGTGATGAAAACAAAATCTTCGGGCATGCTTGATTTTTCTGGTGAAAAGTAAAACTCACCGAGTGCCGCTGCATTGGCATCATTTTCTATGAAAAATTGATGTTCAGGAAAGCGCTTTTCCAACATATCAATCATGGGGGAACCGTCAATTTCAGGTATGGCTGTGATTTCAATTAAGGTCCTTCGGTCTTTTGTTAAAATTCCGGGTAAGCCAATACCCACTTTTTGAACGTTTTTATGTTGGTATAAATGCAAAGCTATCGCATCCGCCAATCGATCTAAAAAATGATTTGACTCACGCCAAGTAGCGGTATCGTAGCTTTGAAAATTATTTATTTGGCCTGTATCGGCATGAACAATTCCCATTTTAACACCGGTTCCTCCGACATCGATTCCTAGGTATTCAGTTGTTGGCATTGAATTCTATTTTAATGTTTAATATACGAATTTCCTCAATTTTGACGTGATATTCAAATCTAATTTTAGCTCAGGTAAATTCGTTCTAATTTTTCCATAATTTGACCTACAGCGGGGCATATGAGTGTATTTTTTGCAGTTAACTGTAATATTCCCATCATATTTTTTCGATTCGTATGTGGGTATTCCCGACAGGCTTTCGGTCGATGCTCGTAAATCTGACAGGTATTGTCTTCCATCGTTAAGAAAGGGCAAGGTGCCGCTGGGTATACCCAGTCTCCGTCGGAATCTTGAACTAGATAAGCATCCAAAAAAGTGGAAACTTTCATTTTAAATAAATGGGCGACTCGCTGAATATCCGTTTCATTCCACATGGGACTTGTCGTTTTGCAGCAATTTCCACAAGTCAAACAATCCATTTTTTCAAAAACCTCCTCATGAGCCTCCCCAAATTGCTTGTCTAAATCCTTCGGTTTTTTAGCTCTGATTTTTTGAAATACTTTTTTAAAAGATGGATCCTTGGGCATAATTTATGAAAGCGGGGGGAAGCAGGCACGGCAACGGGCTTCGTAGGTATCTGATTCTCCCAACAAGACCGTATCTTGATTGGCAGCCGTTCGATAGGAATATTGGGCCACTCCACCACAAGAAACGCAAACGGCATGTACCTTTGTTACATATTCTGCAATGGACATTAAGTTAGGCATGGGACCGAAGGGAAGGCCTTTAAAATCCATATCTAATCCAGCTACAATCACTCTTTTGCCTTGATTAGCCAATGAATTACAAACGTCCACAATGCTTTGATCGAAAAATTGTACTTCATCTAAACCTATTACATCACAATCCCCAGCAAGCAATAGTATTTCTACCGCACTATGCACGGGGGTGGACCGAATGGTATTTTGATTATGGGAAACAATATCTTCATCATGGTAACGGGTATCTGATGCAGGTTTAAAAATTTCCACTTGCAACTGGGCTATTTTTGCCCTTTTTAGCCTTCGGATAAGTTCTTCTGTTTTTCCAGAAAACATGGAACCGCATATCACTTCTATCCAGCCTGTGGAACTAGTCTTTTGAGTCGATTTGGAATGATTGGGTTCTAAAAACAAGGGCGTAAAAAGCCCCTAAAAATTAATTTAGGGGCCTATTTAGGTTAAATTATTTTGAACTGAATGTAGCCGAGAAGTATTCACGGTTCATTCGAGCGATGTTTTCGATCGAAATGCCTTTTGGACATTCTGCTTCACAAGCACCGGTATTGGAGCAAGCACCAAATCCCTCTTCATCCATTTGGGCCACCATGGCTTGAGCCCGTGTAGCGGCCTCAATTTGACCTTGAGGCAATAAAGCTAATTGAGATATCTTTGCTGAAGTGAATAGCATGGCGGATGCGTTTTTACAAGCTGCCACGCAAGCGCCACAACCGATGCAAGCTGCTGCTGCAAAAGCATCGTCTGCATTATCTTTATTGATCGGCAGGTTATTTGCATCTTGTGCATTCCCTGTATTGACCGAAATAAAACCACCAGCGGCAATGATTCGATCAAATGCAGATCTATTCACCACTAAATCCTTGATGACAGGAAAAGCACTCGCTCTCCAAGGCTCTACGGTAATGGTTTCCCCATCTTTGAATGAGCGCATGTGCAACTGACAGGTGGTCACGCCACGATTAGGGCCATGGGGCCGACCGTTGATGTACATCGAACACATCCCGCAAATTCCTTCGCGGCAATCATGGTCAAATGCAACGGGATCATCTCCTTCTTCGATCAAACGGTTGTTTAACACGTCAATCATTTCCAAAAATGACATATCGGTTGAAATACCACTGACCTGATACGTTTCGAATTTACCAGCAGTTTGGGTATTTTTTTGTCTCCAAATTTTGAGTGTCAGGTTTAAATGTCCTTCCATTGTATCGATTTATTTATAAGATCTTTGAGCAATTTTTATATTTTCATATTTCAATTCTTCTTTATGAAGCTTGAAACTTGATTGTTTTTCGTATTCCCAAGCGGCTACGTAGGCGAATTTGTCGTCATCGCGTAAGGCTTCTCCATCTTCCGTTTGATATTCTACACGGAAGTGACCCCCACAACTTTCATTTCTGTCTAAGGCGTCAATGCACATCAATTCTCCCAATTCTAGGAAGTCGGCCACACGACCTGCTTTTTCTAATTCAGGATTTAAATTATCTATTTCACCCGGTATTTTGACGTCTGACCAAAACTCCTTTTGAAGTGCTTGAATTTCTTTAATTGAGGCTTTTAAGCCTTTCTCACTTCTAGCCATACCACATTCATCCCACATAATTTTTCCTAAACGTTTGTGGAAATAATCAACGGGCTTTGAACCTTTGATGTTCATTAAGGTCTCTAAACGGTCACGAACAGCTTTTTCAGCTTTGACAAAATCTTCCGAATCGGTTGACATAGACGGTGTACGAATCTCTGCAGCTAAATAAGCACCGATTGTGTAAGGAATGACGAAATAACCATCCGCTAAACCTTGCATTAATGCCGAAGCTCCTAACCGGTTAGCCCCATGATCCGAGAAATTAGCTTCTCCTAAAGCGTATAAACCAGGAACTGTAGTCATTAAATTATAATCAACCCAAAGTCCTCCCATCGTATAGTGAACGGCTGGATAAATGCGCATCGGAACTTCATATGGATCTTCTCCCGTGATCTGCTTGTACATGTCAAAAAGGTTGCCATATTTTTCTTTCACGACCGCTTTTCCCATCGATTGAATTTCTTCGTCCGTTGGGCTATGCATATTATGTTTATTCGCTTCTCCTTTTCCATACCGAATGATGGCAGCTGCGTAATCTAAGTAAACAGCCATTTTTGAAGAACCTACTCCAAATCCTGCATCACAACGCTCCTTAGCAGCTCTTGAAGCGATATCTCTAGGAACTAAATTTCCAAAAGCAGGGTATCGACGTTCTAAATAATAATCTCTTTCATCCTCAGGTATTTCATTGGCCTTTCGGGTATCATTTTCTTTTTTGGGAACCCAAATGCGGCCATCATTACGTAATGACTCAGACATTAAGGTCAACTTAGACTGATGATCGCCCGAAACTGGAATGCAGGTAGGGTGGATTTGCGTATAACAAGGATTTGCGAAGAATGCTCCTTTTTTATGTGCTTTCCATGCCGCGGTCACATTGGATCCCATGGCGTTCGTCGACAAATAAAACACGTTGCCATATCCACCAGTACATAATAAAACGGCATGTCCAAAATGTCTTTCTAAGGCGCCACTAACCGAATCACGGGCGATAATTCCGCGTGCTTTTCCGTCAATGGTCACTACATCAAGCATTTCATGTCGGGTAAATAACTGAACATTGCCCATGCCTACTTGGCGTTGCAAAGCTGAATAAGCTCCTAATAATAATTGTTGGCCTGTTTGACCCGCCGCGTAAAAAGTCCTTTGAACTTGGGTACCACCAAAGGAACGGTTTGAAAGCAATCCACCATATTCACGTGCAAAAGGAACACCTTGAGCTACACATTGGTCAATAATACTTCCAGAAACCTCAGCTAAGCGATGGACATTTGCCTCACGTGCTCTATAATCACCCCCTTTGATGGTATCATAAAACAGCCGGTAAACAGAATCTCCATCATTTTGATAGTTTTTGGCTGCGTTGATACCTCCTTGTGCGGCAATGGAATGTGCACGGCGTGGAGAATCTTGGAAGCAAAATACTTTTACTTTATATCCTAATTCAGCTAAAGAGGCAGCTGCTGAGGCACCTGCTAGGCCGGAGCCAACAACAATGATTTCCAAGCTACGTTTGTTGGACGGGTTGACCAAAGGA
Source organism: Cytophagaceae bacterium (assembly GCA_947464595.1). GTDB lineage: Bacteria > Bacteroidota > Bacteroidia > Cytophagales > Spirosomataceae > Aquirufa. Next base: position 19,771 of record CANHXO010000008.1, on the reverse strand, counting down.
ACACTCGATTTGAACTTGGTCCATTTCTCGGCTAAATTTCCATCAGGGATTTTGGCGTCTATTTTTGTCATAATTTCTTATCGGCTGATATTAATGAATCAAATGAAAATAAAATGCAATCGGCATGGAAGCGAAAGTGGCCGAGATAACGACTGCATAAATAGCTCCAATACATTTTATGGTGGGTGAATATTTAGGATGGTTCCATCCTAGTGACTGAAAAGCACTCTGAAATCCATGCAGCAAGTGATACCCCAAAGAGATACAACCTAATACATAAATAATAACTACAATAGGACTTGCAAACACGATTTGCATTTCGTTGTACAAGGTATGTGCTTCAGTCAAATCATTCGTAAGGCGAGAAAAATACCAAAAATGTTTTAAATGAATGATTAAGAAAAGCAACAATAAAGTACCTAGCAAGCCCATGGATCTAGAATACCATTTGCTATTGGCCGACCCGTCAACCACGGCATAAGCCACTGGACGTTTCTTTTTATTATCTAGCCATAAACGTAAGCCATCCACAATGTGAAGGAGCAAACCGGCAAATAATACAATTTCCATCGTGCGGATCACAGGATTTGTTCCCATGAATTCAGCTCCTTCATTAAAGGCCACACCGCCATCATTCAAAAAGATGGTGGCATTCAATCCACAATGTACAATAAGGAAGCTGATTAAAAACAGGCCTGTAATGGCCATCAGGAGCTTTTTCCCGAGAGATGAATTAAATGATTTTGTTAACCAAGCCATAAATAAATGTATTTGTTAAAATTAAAATTACTCAAGCGTTTTGTTTTTTTACTAAGCGAATGAATTTTAGCATTCAAAACTACAATTCAAACGTGGGTTCTTCAAATTAATCGATTAAAAAATCCATTTTTTTTAAATAATTGGATTTGCCTTATTAACTTTCCTAATCACAAATGGTTTTTATGTTGAAAAGAAAAATTGCTTTTTATTTTTTAGTTTTTTTTCTAGGTTATTTCTCTAGTAGAGCGACCCATTTAAAGGGAGGAGAAATTACCGTCAAGCGTATTTCTGATAGAACATTGACCTATGAGTTTACGCTCACTACGTACACAGAAAATAATCGGGCCAATCAAGATCAAGGAGATGTTAATTTTTGTTTTGGCGATGGTACGGCTATATTCAAAGCAAAAAGATGTTGTGGCACTCCCGTGGATATAGGCAATGGGACCATGAAAAATATTTACAAGATTGAATATACCTACCCTGCTCCAGCCCTTTTTTATCGAGTATCTGTCGCTATACCTAATCGGAATGATGGCGTAAGAAATATTACGCGCTCTGTGGAGGTTCCTTTTTATGTGGAAACTACTTTTTCCATTAATTCAGGTTTAGGTCAAAACTCAACTCCCTTACTTTTAAATCCAGCGGTCGATTTGACAGCCTTGATAGGCCAACCCTTTATACATAATCCTAATGCGGTGGATGCGGAGGGAGATAGTTTGGCCTATCGGTTATCTGTTTCGAAATCGGGGGATTATGAGACTTGTTCTTCTTCGAGTAGGGGATTGCCGGCGCCTAATTTTCGGCAACCTAATGAAGTAGCTGCCACGCCATCTTCGTTTACAATTAATGCATTAAATGGAGATTTGATTTGGAATTCGCCTCAAGAGGTGGGATTATACAACTGTGCATTCATTATCGAAGAATGGAGGAATGGCGTTAAAATCTCTGAAACGGTTCGAGATATGCAGATTGAAGTCAAGGATGTGGATAATAAAGCCCCTAAAATTACAGTTCCTCCAGATGTGTGTGTACAGGCTGGGGCTTTTTTAAATGAAACGATTTCTGCGACAGACCTAGTATCTAAATCGGGCCGATTGGACCCTATTACGATTTATAGTTTTGGCAATGTGTATATGATGGATACTGTTTATGCTGTTAAACAACCTTATGCTACTTTTTCAACTTCTCCTAGGCAATCGAGTCCGGCTATTGGCGTATTTAAGTGGCAAACAGCCTGCCAGCATATTCGAAAAGAAACGTACGATATTTTCTTTAAAGTGGAGGATAACCCACCTATCAGTGTTGGGGGCGGTGTGAGATTGGTCGACAGTAAAATCTGGAAGGTGCGGGTAATTGCTCCCTCAGTAAAAGGCCTGAAGGCTACTATTAAAACAGGGACTTCCAATGCATTACTAACTTGGAATTCGTACGCTTGTGCGCTTCCCAATTCAAAAATTATTATTTATCGGAGACAAGCCGCCTGTAACCCTGTGGTAAATAAAACATGTCAAACCGGCATGGCATTAACTGGGTTTTCGGAGATTGGTCGAGTAGATGTAACAAAGACATCTTTTGAGGATACGAATGGAGGCGCAGGTTTATTGAAAAATGCGAATTACACCTATGTTTTAGTGGTGATATTCACGAATAGCAAAGGATCTGACGATTACAGCCCTATGTCGGAATCATCTTGTGTTTTGATTCCATCAGCAGCCCCTTTAATGACGAATGTTTCCATATTAAAAACGGATGCCAAAGTAGGGGAAATGTTAGTAAGGTGGACAAGGCCATTGAAACTAGACACGGTTTTTTATCCGGGACCTTACCAGTACATCGTTCAAAGGGCAGATGGTCAAAGTGGAACTAATTTTACTGCGATCACCTCAGGAATTCCGGCTCAAATTTCACCGGCTAAATTGGATACTGTTTTTACGGACAAGAATTTAAATACAGTAGCGGGTGCGCATCGCTATAAAGTGGACTTTTATTATTCTCAAAACAAGCAATTTAAATTACTTGATTCGCCAAGTCCAGCCAGTTCTGTGTTTTTATTGGGCCAAGCGGCTGTAAAATCTGTGAAATTGGCCTGGTCAGCCAATGTACCTTGGTCCAATGATTTCCAAGTGCATCGGGTCTATCGAGAGACTCCTAGGGGTTCTGGAAAGTTTAATCAAATCACAGAGGTATCTGTTGGAGGCCCTAATACCTATACTTTTACGGACCAAGGAATTGATTTTTTCACAGTAGATGGCAAATTTGACGTGGTGATCTCCCCAGATTCTACCTATTGTTATTATGTAGAAACGGTGGGAACTTATGGCGAAGGATTACCTAAATTGGGTTTGATCAATGCATCTCAAATTGTTTGCATTAAGCCTCAATCGGATGTAAACCCTTGTGCACCTAAATTGAGTTTGGCAGCATTAAATTGTGAAGCTTTAGATGCAAGCTTAAATTGCCAGTTTTCTAGTTTTACCAATACGCTCGTTTGGACTCCTACGTTGAGTGGAAGTTGCGATCAAAGTATTGCCAGTTATCGTATTTATTATTCGAAGGATGGAACCACCTATTCCAAGCTTTCTGAGGTGTCGGATTTGAAATATTTACATCAAAAAACCGACTCCTTTATTGGCTGCTATTATGTGACCGCGATAAGCCAATTAGGGAAGGAATCCGCCAAGAGTGAAATAGTTTGTCAAGATAATTGCCCGTCTTTTGAGTTGCCTAATTTATTTAGTCCCAATGGTGATGGGAAAAATGACGTGTTTCAGGCAATGAGGTGTCCAAGATTTGTAACGGAAGTAAATGTTAAAATAGTGGATCGAAATGGCCAATTGGTGTATCAATATTCAGGTGATATCAATGGATTTGGTTGGAATGGGAAGGACTTAAATGGAAATATATTAGCGGCATCCACTTATTTTTATACATGTGATGTGAAGTTTGATGTGAAGAATGAGGCTTTAAAGAGTAAGTCATTAAAGGGTTGGGTAGAGTTAGTTAAATAACAAAAAATGCAGGTAATTATTGATGGAGATTGCCGTTTTTGTCTTGCGTCAACTAAATTATTGAGGCGTATGATTAAGGTTCAATTGCATGTAATTACGCAATATGATCCCGAATATTCTGTTTATCAAAATCAGTTTAATGCTTCTGATTGGTCCGTTGATAGTATTAAATTGGTAGATGGTGATCAGCTATTAATGAAGTCAAAGGCTATATCAACATTAATGGTTGGCGCGCACTGGTACTTCCAGCCTTTGCGTATTTTCTTTATGTTGCCTAGATTTTTACTCGATGCTTTGTATGATTTTGTAGCAAAGAATCGATATTTTCTGGGGAAAGGAGAAAAATGCGAGGTTATTTAGGGGTATATGGGATCGTTTGGGAGAAATAAGAAATGGGCAATGACTCATCCCAACGTATTGCCGCTTGTTCAAGGCCAAAGCTGTTAAAATGAATTCCATCCCAACGGTATTTTTCGCCAATTAATGTTTCTAAATCTGCTCCCAAAGTTGTATTTTTAATTTCAGCTACGATTCTTTTTTGAGCAGATTTAACTTTCATGATGGGTTCTGAGGTTCCACCTGTGTTACTTTTGGCAATAGAAAAAGTTAATTGTGGAGCATCTAAAAGATCTCTTGTTTTTTGGATATACATTTTAGTAGATTCCACAATATTGTTTTCTGATAACAAACCATCATTTTCACCGTGCGCAACCAAAATGCCTCTTAATCCTGTTTTGGAAATTTCATTCAATAATCGACTTTCAAATAAAGAGTAGGGATATCTTAATTTCCAATCAAAAAATGGGTGCTGGAATGGTAAGCCATAAGCAGAAAGTCCCCATTGTTCAGAGCTGGAACCTCCAATGCCTGTATTATATATACGAATAGGTACATTCAATTTTACTTTGAGTTTTTCGGCTAAACGTCCCCAGTAATTATTTATTGCACCGTCATATTGCCAAACAATGATGTCGCACCATGTTGGGTCAAAATTCTCAATGGTGTAAGGCTTTTGCCCTTCAACAAGGGAATGCCCAATAACTGCCAATACTTCACCTACTTTAACATTCCAAGATAATAGGGTATCCGTGTAAAGTTTATTGTCGTTAAAAAGTTGAATTTGTGGGTAATATCCCCCTGCTTTTAAACTATACTTACCTTTGAATTCATTTGTTTTTGGGTCTATGGCGAGCGTCAACCAATCTGTTGAAACTCCACTAAATGAACTATGGAACTTTATTTTGGCAGTTTGAAAAATTTTATCAGATTTACCGGTAATGGTGATTGAACCTTCGTTGTTTACATTTCTTTGAGCAAAATCAATGCTTTTTACTTTATCAATGATAACCCTTGAATTATTCTGAAATTTAGGTGTAATGTCTTCCGATTTGCAACCGTTTAGTAGAACAATTAGGCCCATTAAAGGTAAAATTGATAAAATTTTAATCATGGGTTAATGGGATATGTGTTTTCTTCATTTATTTCAGAAAACGCTTCATTTTTTTATCTTTGTAAACAAATTTACATTAAATAATTAATTTAAAAATGAAGGCATATATTTTTCCTGGTCAAGGATCACAATTTCCCGGAATGGGAAAAGATTTGTTTGAATCGTATTCGTTAGCTAGGGAAATATTTTCTGAAGCAGACGAACAATTAGGTTTCTCCTTATCTGACATTATGTTTAATGGCACTGAAGATGAATTAAAGCAAACAAAAGTAACTCAGCCAGCAATATATTTACATGCTATTTTAATAGCGAAATTGGGTAAAAATTTCAAACCCGATATGGTGGCAGGACATTCATTAGGTGAATTTTCTGCCTTAGTAGCCTCAGGGGGATTAAGTTGGCAAGATGGTTTATCTTTAGTATCCAAGCGTGCAATAGCGATGCAAAAAGCATGTGAAATTGAGCCCAGCACAATGGCTGCAGTTTTGGGATTAGATGATGTGCAAATTGAAAAAATTTGTGCTGAATTTGACGGCCAAGTAGTAGCCGCAAATTTTAATTGCCCAGGCCAAGTGGTTATTTCAGGGAGTATCACAGGAGTTGAATTAGTTGGTGAAAAACTAAAAGAGGCCGGTGCAAAAAGAGTTTTATTATTACCTGTAGGCGGTGCATTTCACTCTCCTTTTATGGAACCGGCTAGATTAGAATTAGCAGCTGCCATTGAAGCTGCCAGTATTGATCGCCCAATTTGCCCGATATTTCAGAATGTGAACGCAAAGGCTTCCCAAAGTCCAGATGAAATTAAGGCCAATTTAATTGCTCAGTTGACCGGACCGGTTCGTTGGACCCAATCCATTGAAGCGATGGTTTCAGCAGGTGCTACTGATTTTATTGAATGTGGACCTGGTAAAGTTTTACAAGGTTTAGTTAAGAAAATCAATGCAGAGGTAATTGTTTCTTCTATGGAATTAGTTAGTTAATTAGAAAAATCAAAATTAATAGCTTGATTTACAGAGCTTGAACATAATTCTAGAGAAATAATTCAATTATTTTGATTCAATGTTTGATATTTAGAGTACAAGCGCTTAATTTTGCACTCTGTTAAGATTGACCTATGGTGTAAAGGTAACACACCAGTTTTTGGTTCTGGTTTTCTAGGTTCGAATCCTAGTAGGTCAACCACCTATTTAAAAAGATAGCCTATACTTCATTGTATAGGCTTTTTTTGTGGTCTTAGGTTCGTGAGTCTCTGAGGTGTCTCTCTTTTTAGATAAATTCCATTAAATAGTTAGGGTGAGCCTATTGCCCCTTTCAAAAATAAGCTGTAAGATTTAATGGCAAAACGTACTAGATATTACTGAATTTAAAGTATTACTTTTCAAGCAGGTTCACCTTTAATAAAGATTCTTGGGTATTTTGAATTTTGGAATCAGTAAACCTTACCCACCCGGTTCGATTAATGCGATTCTCTTTTTGAATCATTGGATTGCTATTCATATAAATAAGTAGATGCAAGCACCTCTGAAGCAGTAGAATACTTGTCTTATCAGGTGTTACTCTTGGTAATTAGCGTCCTTTTACTAGACAACTTCAATGCTTTATGCTGCCAATAGTGGAGGCAATAGGGGGTGGTGTTAAAATGTCAAAATGAGGGGCTAAATCAAAAATTTATTCAAGTAATGATGGAGTGTGTTTGAAAAAAATCCCTAAGTTTTAGTCTCTATCGATAGACTTTTTGCTGATGATTTACACTGGCTGAGACATGAACGAATAATTAACAAGCAAAATCAAATCACACGCTTTCCTTATTTTCATTTTTACGATGTAATAATAGCCCCTAATTTTTCATAGCTTAAAATCATCGAACGCACATTATGGTAATTTATTTTCCAAGATGTAGCCATATGTCGCCAGATCGGCTCGCCTTCGCGGGTCAATAAAGGCCACCACTCTCCCGTATTATAATTGATCATTTTGTCAAAGACAAAGCGATGTACTTGTTGGTGCGCGGCCAAGAATTTTTCATCTCCTGTTAGTAAATACGCATCCAGCATGCCGATTAGCATTTCAGCCTGTTGCCAAAATTCTTTTTCTTTATCATATACCACGCCTTCATGTGAACCCTCCACATAAACACCGCCATATTCCCAATCAATCCCATGATTCATTGAATGGTAAAATGCCTTCTCTAAATTAATACGGTAGTCTTCGATGGAAAATCCACCGACTTTAAGTGCATGCATTAATAACCAGCCAAATTCAGAATTGTGGCCATAGGAAGTATTATCCGTGGCTGAAGCTTTCTGTCCACCCTCAGCAAATCGATCCCAGCCCCAAACAATATCAAATTTTATTTGTGGTGCCACAGACCAATCAGCCCAAAACTGAGGAATTCCTGTCCCAGTTTCTGCATGCATTATTTTCTGAATTAAGATATCAATAGACTCTTTTAGTTTTCTCCTATGTAACTCTTTGCCGCTGGCTTCATATAAAGTGGTGAATGCTTCCATTAGGTGCATGTGAACGTCTAGCGTTTTCCTGTCACCCCCAGGAGCTCCTGGACCCATCAATTTCCAATCTTCAGAAAAGAACTCCCAATACCCTCCTAAATTGGTATCCACCGCATATTTTTGCAATAAATCAAAGCACTTTTCCGCATATTCTAGACCTACTGGATCTCCAGTGGCTAAAGTATATTCACTTAAACTATAGATAGCAAAGCTGTGGCCATATCCAATTTTCTGTTTATTGGTGGCTTCTCCTTTACGATTCATCATCCAATAAAACCCTTCATTTTCATTGTCCCACATCTTTTCTAACATGAATCTTACGCCATGTTCCGCCATCTCCTTCATGATCGGACCACCAAAACCATGCCGGTATGCTTGTGAATAGGTAAATACAGATCTTGATTGCGAAATCAAGGATTTTTCATCTTGACCAGAATCTTCCCCAAATTCATTGTAATGTGTTATAAATCCACCATACGTTTTATCCATGGTTCTTTTAATCCAAAATGGCAACAAATGGTTTTCAGTATACTGTTTGATTTCTTCGCGAAGTGAATTTAATGCTTCTTTGTTCATAAAAATGTTAGGTTTAATTTTTCTATTTCTTCAGGACTGGCAGCACCCGTTTCCCCGATTTTATGGATGGATATATGGGCGCATATGTTGGCAAATTCACAGCATTCGGAGATACTAGCTCCGGCAGCTTTGGCAGCTGAAAATGCAGCTACAACCATATCTCCAGCTCCCACGGTATCAATTTCTCCTTGGGGTTTAATGCCAGGTTGCCAATGAAACTCATGGGGACTTGCGTAGATTAATCCTCGCTCTCCTAAGGTGACTAAGGCTCCTGTTTTTCGTTCAGCAACCCAATTCTTAATGATGGCGATCAAGGTTTCATCTAAAGCTAATTGCTTGGGGCTTAATTTTAAGATCGCTGCCAACTCAGATTCATTGACCTTCAAAGGAATGTCCGTTGCTTCGCCACCCAGATTTCGTAAGTCAGCTAATGAACTTTTGTGATGCTGATGAATGAGCTTTTGCAGCTTTTTTATACTAGCCTTGTTTAACAATGGATTTTGAAATTGTTCATTGATAACGATCCAGTCGTATTGGCCGATTTCAGTTTCTAAATGTTGAATTAATATTTCAGATTTTGATTGAAATTGCTTATTCTGAGTTCCAAAATCAATGCGATTTAACTCCACTTGATCCCACATGGGTTTAGAGTAAGTAGGGGTGTCAATATCAGAAAAGGGAAATAAATGAGTCGTATCAATAGCTAATTGTTGACATTGAAAGAGCATTTCTCTGCCAAATAAATCTGGGCCTATCGCCCCAAAAGCGAAAGCTTTCGCTCCTAAAATAGACAAATTTTTAGTCACATTTCCAGCACCACCCAAATAACCCTTAGGTTGATATCCCCAAAAAACATTTTTTCCGGTCTCCACCGAAAATTCTGTTGTTGAGGTATTTTCTTGAAAATAAAAATCAACTGCAAAATCACCAATAACGGCGATTTTGATTTTTTGTATTTGACTTAAGATCTCTTTAAGCCTTAGGGAATTCATATACATAGGTTTAAAAATGCCTCTAAAAATAAGGATATTTTCTCAGAAAGGAAATAAGTATTTTTGCGTAATTTTATATTTCGAATTTTAGAAAATTAATTTTTTGACCATTGGCTTTAATTAAATCAATTTCAGGCATCCGAGGTACCATCGGAGGTAAACCAGGCAAAGGCCTTAGTCCCGTCGATATCGTTACATTTGCAGCCGCTTATGGGACTTGGCTTAAGCGAGTCGGAAATCCATCCAACACGATCGTTTTAGGCAGAGATGCTAGAATTTCTGGTCGAATGGTTTCTTCTTTAGTGGCAAATACTTTGATCGGTTTAGGTTGGGATGTCTTAGATATTGGCTTGTCTACGACTCCTACAGTTGAATTAGCAGTCCCATGGACGAAGGCGGCTGGAGGAATTATTATCACAGCTAGCCATAACCCAGCCCAGTGGAATGCACTTAAATTATTGAATCATTTAGGGGAATTTATATCGGATGCTGATGGCAAAGATCTTTTAGGCATTGCAGAAAACCAAGATTTTTCATTTTCAGAGGTGCATGACTTGGGGACATATACGGAGGATCATTCATTCTTAGACCAACATATTCAGCATGTTTTAAGTCTTCGTGGTGTACATTCAGACCAAATAGCAAAAGCAAATTTTAGGGTGTTGGTGGATGCGGTGAATTCGACCGGTGGGATTGTTGTACCTGACCTTTTACATGCCTTAGGAGTGAAAGAAGTGGACGTTATTTTTGGAGAACCTACGGGCCATTTTTCACATAATCCAGAGCCATTGCCAGAGAATTTAACTGCCATGATTTCAAAAATGAAGGAAGGAAATTATGATATTGGTATTGTCGTGGATCCCGATGTGGACCGATTATGTTTTATATCGGAAGATGGAACACCTTTTGGCGAGGAATATACCTTAGTGGCTATCGCAGATTATATCTTGTCTTTAGGCAAAGGAAATACGGTTTCGAATTTATCATCGACTCGAGCATTGCGTGATATCACCGAAAAGCATGGCGGAACCTATTTTGCAGCCGCAGTAGGTGAGGTCAATGTGGTCAACCAAATGAAGGCTCAACATGCAGTGATTGGTGGAGAAGGAAATGGGGGTGTTATTTTCCCTGAATCTCATTATGGTCGGGATGCTTTAGTCGGGATAGGCTTGTTTTTAACCTATTTAGCGCAAAAAGGGGTAAAGACTTCAGCGCTGAGAGCTAGCTTTCCCTCGTACGTGATTTCTAAAAACAAAATAGAATTATCTGCAGATTTGAATGTGGATTTGATCTTATCGACGGTGGCTGAGCAATATAAGGGCCAACAAGTGAACACGATCGATGGAGTCAAAATAGATTTTCCTGATCGTTGGGTTCATTTAAGAAAATCAAATACCGAACCCATCATTCGGATTTATGCGGAGGCACCGAACGAGAATGAAGCCAATACACTTGCACAACAAATTATACAGGTAATTGAAGAAATTGCCGCCAAATAAAATTTATGACTTCAACTACTTTGCCGATCTATTTAGATAATGCGGCTAGCACTCCTATCGATCCTGAGGTTTGGAAGGAAATGCAGCCCTATTTTGAAAATTTTACGGCAAATCCATCTTCGATTCATTCGCATGGCCGACAAGCTAAAGTCGTTGTTGAAAAAGCGCGTAAAACCATTGCAAGTTTATTAAATGCGTCTCCTTCGGAAATATTTTTTACCTCAGGTGGCACGGAAGCCGATAATACGGTGTTACAATCTTGCGTACTTTATGGTGGAATAAAAACCATTATCACCTCTCCCTTGGAACATCATGCTGTTTTACATACGGCTGAGGCATGGGATAAATTAGGGATGATTGACCTGAAAATGGTTAAAATTGATGCAAGTGGAGTTATTGATTTAGCTGATTTAGAACTTTTGTTATCGACATCACCCAAGGCTTTAGTTAGTTTAATGCAGGGAAATAATGAAATCGGAAACTTATTGGATCTACAGGCTGTTGGCGAGCTATGCGTAAAACATGGAGCTCTATTTCATTCTGATACCGTTCAAACCATGGGTCATTATGTACATGATGTTCAAAACTTGCCCGTTCATTTTTTAGTTGGCGCAGGACATAAATTCCATGGCCCCAAAGGAATTGGATTTCTTTATGCCAAATCTGGGGTCAAGTTTTCTCCCTTGATGCATGGAGGAGCCCAAGAAAGAAACCAACGGGGGGGCACAGAAAATGTATATGGAATGGTGGGAATAGCCAAAGCTTTATCTATAGCTTATGATGAAATGGCTGCCCACGAAAATCACATCAAAGACCTGAAGTCCTATTTGATCCAAGGCTTACAAAATAATTTTCCTAGCATTGAATTTAATGGGCTCTCGGGAGACCTTGAAAAAAGTTTGTATACCGTCTTGAATGTGCGTTTCCCTCAAATTCAAGATGGAGATATGTTATTATTTAAATTGGATATTGAAAAGATTTCAGCGTCAGGCGGAAGTGCCTGTTCTAGCGGAACTTCGGTAGGCTCACATGTATTGACTGCTTTAAATCCCAATGCTACCGGTGCGGCAGTCAGATTTTCATTTTCAAAAAATAATACCCGGGAAGAAATCGACCGAGTATTAGAGGTTTTGAACAAAATAATCACCTGATTTTGTGAAGGGAAGAGGTAAACCCGTTCCCTACAATCTTTTAATAGGCGCGGGCAAAAATGACACGGTGTTCAGAGGGTGCACCTGTTAAAATACAAGTGCCTGATTCTTTTTTAACTCCCAAAGGAATACATCGAATGGTAGCTTTGGTCAATTCTTTGATTTTTTCTTCTGTTTCTGAGGTGCCATCCCAGTGGGCTGATAAAAATCCGCCTTCTTCGATTTTGATTTGAAATTCTTCCCAGCTATTTACCTCATGTGTATTGGATTCGCGAAAGGCGAACGATTTGGCATAAATCTTCTCTTGAATATCAGCAAGTGTATCGATAATGACTGTCTCAATTCCTTCGAAGGGCATGCTCGTTTTTTCCCGAGTATCACGGCGAGCTAATTCAATCGTACCATTTTCCATATCTCGATTTCCGATGGCCAAGCGGATAGGGACACCTTTTAATTCATATTCTGCAAATTTGAATCCAGGACTTTGATTCTCTGACGTATCAAATTTCACTGATATACCTTCTTTCTTCAAAGCCTTAACCAATGGATTGATTTTCTCTTTGATTGCGTTTAATTGATCTTCCCCTTTATAAATAGGTACGATAACCACTTGAATAGGAGCTAATTTAGGAGGAAGCACTAATCCTTGATCATCCGAGTGTGCCATAATCAAAGCACCCATTAGTCGAGTAGAAACCCCCCAAGAGGTCCCCCAAACATAGTCCAATTGATTTTCTTTGCTTAGGAATTTTACGTCGAAAGCTTTTGCGAAATTTTGACCTAAAAAATGAGAGGTGCCGGCCTGCAATGCTTTCCCATCCTGCATCAATGCCTCAATACAATAGGTTTCCTCTGCTCCTGCAAATCGCTCATTAGCCGTTTTTATTCCTTTTAAAACGGGCATGGCCATATAGTTTTCGGCAAATTCAGCATATACCTCCAACATTTGTTCGGTTTCCCCAATGGCTTCTTTTTTAGTCGCATGGGCCGTATGGCCCTCTTGCCATAAAAATTCAGCTGTTCGTAAGAAAAGTCGCGTACGCATTTCCCAACGAACCACATTGGCCCATTGGTTGATCAATAGGGGTAAATCGCGATACGATTGAATCCAATTTTTATAGGTAGACCAAATCACCGTTTCGGAGGTTGGCCGGACGATTAATTCTTCTTCCAATTTTGCGTCTGGATCCACAATAACTCCTCCACCATTGGGGTCATTTTTTAATCGGTAATGAGTCACTACAGCGCATTCTTTGGCAAATCCTTCGACATGTGAAGCTTCTTTGGAAAGGAAAGACTTCGGAATAAATAGAGGGAAATAAGCGTTAGTATGTCCTGTTTCTTTAAACATGTCATCTAAGGCTCTTTGCATTTTTTCCCAAATCGAATAGCCATAGGGTTTGATGATCATACAGCCTCTTACGGCAGAATTTTCAGCTAAATCAGCTCTTTTGACTAATTCATTATACCACTCAGAATAATTATCGGCGCGACTTGGTAGGGATTTACTCATATAAATAGTTTGAAATCGTATTTTAAAGATATTTATTGTTTTATTTGTAAACTTTTTTGGTCTCAAATTTGTTGAGAACAAAGATACAGTTTTGTACTAGGTTTTTAACATGTATAACATTCAAATCCAATGAAAAATCACTCGATTTTGTTTTTGTTGCTTGTTGGTTTATTTTTTATACAAGCTTGTACGGTTGTTCAAAATAATTCTTCGGATGTTTCAAGTCAATCAAAATGGGTTACAGATGACCTTTATGATAATCCCGTGAAATCTACTGTAGTGACTAAGAAAAAGAAGAAATCTGATTATTTGGATTTCGAGGATGATGCGACATTAATTGAGGAAGAGGATGGCTTAGCAGCTGCTTCAGTTGAACCTAATTATTTAAATTCTAGAGCCGTTTACGCGAATCAATATGAACAAGGATTTGCGAATGGATTTTCAACTGGTTTTATGAATGCGAATCCTTGGAATAGTTGGTATGCGAATCCATTCATCTCTTTTGGCACTGGTTTTGGCTCTCGTTGGGCTTCCCCATTAGCTTCTTGGCGTTTATCTGATCCTTTTTATTATGGATCCATGTCCTCTATGTATGGACCTATGATGTATTCTGGTTTTGCTTATCAATCTAGTTTCATGATGAATCCATATTTTTATGATCCTTTTTATCGGATGTCTGCATTTTCAAATCCATTTAATTCCATGAATGGTGGAATGTATGGTTTTGGGATGTTCGGTTCTACTAATATTTACAACTATTATGGGGCTTTAAATTCAAGTTATGCCACGTATAATTCGAACAATTATAATGGGGTGGATCCTGTTCAATCCAGCAGACGCGGAGCTAGAGAACATGGAATGTCAAATCGGTATGGAGGAGAGAATTACAACAATGCGCCAAGGGGCAATAGCAACTCGTATAATTCGAATGGGTCAAACCAACAAAGAGTCAATTCGAGTGCAACGCAAGTAGGCGGAGAGGCTTTTACAGCGCCAAGCCGAAGAAATTCTAATTATGAGTATCGCGCGGCTCCACAAAATAACTCAGTGCCTCAATACCAAAATCGAACGGAGACTTACAGTGCGCCAACGACCAATTATGGGAATTCTAGTGGTGGGAGTTTTGGCGGAAGTTCAGGTGGGGGAGGTTCAACAAGAGGTCCTAGGTAAGTTATGAATCGTATTTTATGGATTGTCTTAATAGGCCTAGGTAGCCTAACGGCGTCAAATGCACAGATTTATTCCTATTCAAATTTAGCCAAGAGTTTTTCAACGGCCTATTCAACGAGTTCGCCGCGTATGCAGGCGATGGGGGGCGTACATAGTACACTGGGTGCTGATATAAGTTCTATTTCAGGTAATCCAGCTGGTTTAGGTTTTTATAATAGGTCTGAAGTTGGCCTAGGCATAGGTTATGTTTCAGCTACGACGCAAGCTAGCTATCTTTCAGAAACTTCTTCGAGGAACAATTCATTTGTCCAACTACCGATTTTTGGTTTAGTGTTAGCAAGTCCACCGGAGCTTTCGGCCTCTCAATGGCATGGGAGTTTTGGGATTGGTTATTCTAGACAAGTCATTTTTGCCCAACCCATTTCTATTTCAGGAGTAAATAATCGAAGTTCTTTGTTGGACAAGTTCATCGAAAAAGCCAATGAAAAGGGGGCAACAGGTCAAAGTTTGGATGACGAATTTAATGATTTTAGTAAAACGGCTGATAGTCCAGAAGCGGTGGCCTATCAAGCCTATTTAATTAATCCCAATAATAAAACAGGGGGTGCTCCTTTTCAGCGATATGAGCCGAATTTGCCGACGCGCCAACTAGGTTCCGCCGACAATGAAGGGGCATTGAGTCAATGGGATATCAGTTATGGGGCATCCTATTTAAATAAATTTTATTTGGGTTTAGGTTTGCACTTTTCTAAAATTAATGCGACGTCAACCACATTTTGGCAGGAAGAATTTGAAGGGGCAAAATATGTATCAGGATTACAATATCAAGAAAAATTGGTTAATACGGGTTCAGGTCTTTCTGCAACTTTAGGTATGATTTATAAGTTGAATTCCAATCTTCGTGTATCATTCGCTTTTAATACCCCTATGTTTTTTGATCAAATGAACGAGCGTTATGATGCTACATTAAATCCTAGGGTTTTGGGGATTCCATCGTTCGATTCAAAAGGAAATCCGATCACTATTACGAGGGTAGGTGCGGTGAAGTTGACCCCGAATGAATTCACGTACCAATTGATAACCCCATTGAAGCTATCAGGAGGTGCGGCTTATTTTTTTGGAAAAAGGGGCCTATTAAGTCTTGATTTGGAATATGTTAATTTTCCAGGCATGCAAGTTTCCTCTGTTGAATTGTCTGCTGCAGACAATATAAATTTTGAGAATAAGTACAATGGGCAAACCAAGAAAAATTTCCAATCAGCACTCAATATGAAGTTAGGGACTGAAATCAAATTGAATGCTAATTTCAATCTTCGGGCTGGGGTAGCCACTTGGGGAAATAGTTATGCGCCTACGTATGATTCGATCGATCGCACTGTGGTTCAAATTTCCGGGGGTTTAGGTTTTCGGACCAACCAGTTTTATATTGATTTGACAGCTTATCAAAGAGCCTCCAAAGAAGCTTTTACTCCTTATGCCTTAAAAAATACGGCGGATTATTCATCCGCAAATTTGAACTTGACCAGCCTGCAATTGATGATAGGTACGGGAATTTATTTTTAATGAGTTGTTTTTTCTAAGACTCTTTTCAGATTTTCACCTTTTAATTATATGTTAAAAGTTTCGTATTGCACGAACTCGATTTTTATTTGTTTTGTCTTCTGCCGAATCGGAAGAAGTATTGAAATTGATTGACCAGGCTTTGTCCTTATCTGATTCGGAGGAACTCCAATATTTATCGGCAGCAAAATTTCCAACGGTAGTTCTTTTTAGGTAAAGTAAATTTAGCTCATATTTGCTGGGTAAGTACCAGTCTCCGTAGGTGGTTTCCAAGGAGTTTACGGTTTCACTTTTGGAGTACTCATTGCAAATGACGGCTGCAAAATCTTCGCTATCAAACGACCAAACTTTATCATCTGAGGACTTTCGTTGACTTATTTCACTCGATATAATAATTGTTGTTGTATTTCTGATTCCAGCACCTATTCCATTTGCCTTTGCTCGAGTTTCATTGCCTTTACTTAAATCCCATTTGGCATCACTACTTTGATCGCTCGTTGCGGCAATAAGGCCATGTTTCCCACCGTCATAGACATAAAAAATAATTCCACCACCGTATGATTCCCCGATAGCATGAGTAGTATTATCAGAAGTATTTGAAGAGGAAATCCATGTAGTTCCGTTTGACATTAATACATTACCAGAGGTTCCGGGTGCCACGGTTTGAATGGCATTCGTTCCATTGCCTAAAAGTACTTGGTTAATGGCGAGTGTATTTGCCCCCGTTCCACCGTTGGCCACTGCGACAGTTCCACTAACATTCGCTGCATTTCCTGAAATATTTCCTGTGACTTTGCTTCCTGATACCGTTGCTATTTTAGCATCGGTAACGGATCCATTGTCTAAGTCGGCGGTGGCAATGCTTCCATCCGAAATTTTAGATGAGTTTACTGCACCTGTGGCAATGGCGGGTGATGCGGCAGTTCCGGTTAAATCTCCGGCGAGTTGAATTTTACCTTTTGTAGAATTGTTAGCATCTATATTTTGTGCATCAACATATGTTTTTACGGCACTTTGGGTCGGGAATAGTGTGGTGCTAGTTCCCAAAGGTGCATTTGATTTATTGGATGCATCTTCTTTAAGAGCGAGTGAACTGGTAACTGTTGCTGTATTGGCTTTAAGGGCTAATCCTGGTACGGTTGGCAAATCTGCAGTACCGGCCAAGTCACCTGCTAATTTTAGCTTTCCTTTTTCAGTCGTACTAGCATCAATAACCCCTGCTGAAGTAACTTGTTGGACAAATGCCGTAGTCGCTAATTTATTAGAATTATCAGTGGAGGTCTGTGTGAATGCTGTAGTTCCCGTTGGCAATGAAGGAGTACCTGTAAATGTGGGTGAATTTATTGGGGCTGCTCCTGTGACATCCGCAATAGGGATGCTTGGGCTTGCAGACAAGGCAGATGCCCCTGTTCCTTTGACGTAACCAGTTAATGTGCTAGCTCCAGTTCCACCGTTGGGCACTGCTACAATTCCACTGACATTTGCTGCATTTCCTGTAATATTTCCGGTGACTTTGCTGCCTGCAACGGTTGCTATTTTAGCATCAGTTACGGAGCCATCGGCTAAGTCCACAGTTTCAATACTTCCATTCAATATCTTGGCAGAGTTTATGGCTCCTGTGGCTACAGTAGGTGAAGAGGCTGTTCCAGATAAATCCCCAGATAGCCTTAATATACCTTTAGTATTTGAATCTGCATCATTTATTTTTCTTTCATCATCATCGTCGTCGTCATCATCGTCGTCGTCGTCATCATCATCATCATCATCATCTGAATTATTATTGGTCGAATTTTGCCACGTTGGCACGCCGGTTTTTATAGTTAATACTTGTCCTTCACTTCCTACTGCTAATCGAATACCTTCTCCGGAGTCCCCTCCATAAATTAAATCACCTTTAGAAGTCATTGGTGACAATGCATTGAAGCCTGCAAACTTAGTGATGGCTCCTGTTCCTCCGTTAGCTACTACCACTATTCCCGTTACATTGGCAGCATTGCCTGTAATGTTTCCAGAAACCTTGGATCCTGTGACTCCAGAAATTTTAGCATCGGTGACTGAGGCATTTGCAAGATCGACTGTCGCAATGGTTTCATCTAATATTTTCGCTGAGTTTACAGCATCTGTTGCTATGTTAGGGAATGCAGCAGATCCAGTTAGATCACCGGCTAATTGAATTTTGCCTTTGGTGGTTGCATCCGCGTCCACAACAGTTCCTGAAATGACCTGTGCGTCTACATAAGTTTTGACAGCATTTTGCGTAGGGAAAAGGGTTGTACTTGTTCCCAAAGGTGCATTTGATTTATTGGTTGCATCTTCTTTTAAGGCGAGAGAATTGATAACATCGGTGGCATTAGCCTTTAAGGATAATCCTGGAACGGTGGGTAAATCAGCGGTACCAGCTAAGTCTCCGGCTAATTTAAGTTTTCCTTTTAGACTTGTACTGGCGTCGATGACCCCTGCCACGGTGGCTTGTTGGACAAAAGCGGTAGTGGCTATGTTAGTGCTATTATCTCCCGAAGACTGAGTGACGGCTATGGTTCCTGTTGGCAACACAGGAGTCCCCGTAAAGGTGGGCGAATTTTTATCAGCTTTCGCGTCGACATTTGCTTGCAACGCAATCCCGGCGGTAGCTAGTTGGACAAAGGCAGTGGTCGCTAATTTTGTTGAATTATCTGCGGCAGATTGGGTAACACCAGTAGTTCCTTCAGGCAGCACAGGAGTTCCGGTAAAGGTGGGTGAATTTTTATCGGCTTTCCCATCCACGGTCGCTTGCAAAGCAGTTCCCATTGTAGCTTGGTCCACATAAGTTTTAACCGCTTTCACGGAGGGATACTTGCTGTCGGATCCAGCATCACCTAGAATATTCATTGATTTATTACTCGTATTTTCTTTGTTGGCCAAAGCGGGAACGGTTGGATTCGCGGCGGTTCCACTTAAGTCACCGGCTAATTGGATTTTGCCTGGCGCAAGTGTTGTGGCATCAGGAATATTACCAGCTACAAGGCTGGCGATATTTTGGTCTACATAGGTTTTGGTTGCTTTTTGGCTAGGGTAAAATTGGTCTGAGGGATTGACTCCTCCTAAATTAACCTCTGTTGATTTGTTGGAGACGACCTCCGCAATTCCCGAAAGGTTATTTACATTTTCTTTTGTTTCCCTGATTTGTCCCTGTAAGCCTCCGATCTGTGCATTTAAATTATTGTTGGTAGCCGAAATCTGATTTTGTTGCTCTGATAGTTTTGTATTGATTGTACTAATGGAATTTTTATGGTCTTTTATAGCTGTCGAATTCTCAATTAATTGGCTATCGAGGCTCGAAATACTTTGATTGACAATAAAAAATGCGGCATCACTTTTCTTTTTATTATCATCAATGGTTTGATGAGTGATTTTTATTTGGCTTGTATTGCTTTGAATATCTGCTTTAATAGGTTCTAAGTCTTTTGATATTAAGTAACCAGCATCGTTGGAGAACTGCGATAATTTGGTCGGCGTATCGCGAACATTTTTATAGTCGACCGACTCGGCATAAAGTGCGTAGGCTGAGTAACTTAATTTTTGATTGCTGACTTCTGTGAAT
>CANHXO010000007.1 GCA_947464595.1 Cytophagaceae bacterium | reverse complement strand
TTCTTTAAAATTGCATGATACGAACTCCACTTCCAAGTACGAAAATCATAAACAACTTCATGTTTTTGCGGATTATTATGTATATAATGAATAAGCTTGCTTACATATTCATCACTATCCACATGTACACGTTTATAAGGCTTTTGGAAAAGCGTGCCTGTCCTGGAATGTTGAAGATTAAATGCTAATGCGTAAGATTGAAACAACCTTTGTAAATTATGGGCTATATAATCATGCGTAGATCCAGTATTTTTAGTAAATCTAACATTTACCAAAAAATGATAATGATTTCCCATCAAGCAATACGCATAAACATCAAAACATTCACCCATATACTTCATCCACCTTCTTAAAAAGAACTCATAATTTTCACTAGACTTAAACAGTAATTTTTTGTCTATTGACCGATTGTATATATGGTAAAATTTACCTTGCTCAAATTTCGTATGATAATGTTCCAGATGAGCCATTTTGATTTTTTCAAAATATACACTGTTTGCCTGGTTTAAAATAATGCAAGTATATGATTATCAATAAAGTGATTTAATTTATCTAGGTGTTTGTTTTAATTTCTTTCGCTTTAGCTTTACTAACTTTTGAAAAGTTAGTAAAGCTTAGCGAAAGGAGTAAAAAAAGATACAGTTATTTCCTGAAAGTCAAGCCCTTAGTGAGTTCATTTAAAGCCTTAATTTTTGCCTCAAAATCGCCTTTCAGTGATTTTCGATAAGCTTCTAAGCCATCCATGGATTCTTGAATGTCCATAGGGATTAAATCTTCCAAAAACGCTCTAATCCGTTTAGCTAATGTAGGTGACTTCCCATTCGTTGATATAGCTATCTTTAAGTCGCCTTTTTGAACAATCGAACCTAAATAAAAATCACATAAATCTGGAGTATCAGCCACATTGCAAAGTAAATGTTGGCTGGCGGCTAAGATCTTGATTTTTTGATGCAATTGAACATTATCAGTCGCGCAAATAATTAAATCGCGGCCATCTAAATCCCCCTCTAAAAATTCGCGAATTTCAAAACTAACCAAAGGGAACTTCTTGATAAATTCCAAGGTATCTTCCCTAAAAAATGGGGCTATCATGGTCACGCGAGCATTTGGTGCATTTCGCAAAATAGCAGAGACTTTTTCTAGGGCTACATTTCCCCCGCCAACGACCAAGGTGTTCAATTGGTCAAGCTTTAAAAAAATAGGAAATAGAGTATTCGCCATTATTTATTTTTTACCGGCCAACTGCCCACAAGCGGCATCAATATCTTTGCCACGAGAACGACGAACATTGACAATCATTTTTTTACTCTCTAAAAAAGCGACAAATTTAGCTAATGCATCTGCTTCTGCATTCACAAAATTGGCTTGAGCAATGGGGTTATATTCAATAATGTTAATTTTACATGGCAATTTCTTCGCAAAATCATAGAGTTCGCGAGCATCATCGACCGTATCATTAAATTTATTAAACATAATATACTCCAAGGTTATTTCATTTTCTGTTTTATCATAAAAATAACGCAAAGCCTCTGACAAAGCCTCCAACGTATTGGATTCGTTGATGGGCATAATCTGATTTCTTTTGGTATCATTTGCCGCATGAAGCGATAGCGCAAGATTAAACTTCACTTGATCATCCCCTAACTTCTTAATCATTTTGGCGATCCCGGCTGTTGACACTGTAATTCTGCGCGAAGCCATACCTAATCCCTCAGGGGACGTTATCATTTCAACAGACTTCAACACATTGGAATAATTCAAAAGAGGCTCTCCCATTCCCATATAGACAATATTTGTCAAAGGAATGCCATATTTTTCTTGAGCTTGATCTCGAATCAATACCACTTGGTCATATATCTCGAAGGCCTCTAAATTCCTTTTTCGATCCATGTAACCTGTGGCACAAAAACTACAAGTAAGCGAACATCCCACTTGAGATGACACACAGGCCGTCATTCTTTCACGAGTAGGGATTAAAACTCCTTCAATCAAATTTCCGTCATGCAGCGAAAAACTAGATTTTATGGTGCGATCAGAACTTATTTGGCATTCTGCCGTTTCTACACACTGAAGTGAGTAGTTGGTCCCCAGCCAGCTCCTTGTTTCTTTCGGAATATTCGCCATTTGGTCAAAAGACCGAACCGATTTTTTCCAAATCCACTCATAGACTTGTTTAGCACGAAACCCCGGCTCATTGTGTTCGAGCATTTCTTGCCGCAACTCTTCTAAAGTTAAATTTCTGATTGCCTTCAACTTGGGCACTAATTCCATTTCCACCATTATTTTTTCAACAATTCTCCCACTTTACTAGAAATGGCTCTGCCTTCTGCTAAACCGGCTAGCTCCTTAGACGCAACCCCCATCACTTTCCCCATATCAGCGGGACTGTTGGCGCCCAATTGAGCGATAATAGCAGAAATACGTTCTGTTAACTCGGAATCAGATAATTGTTTGGGTAAAAACTCCTCAATTATAGTTAATTCTACTTGCTCTTTTTCCGCTAAATCGGGTCGATTTTGTGCGATATATACTTCTAATGAATCTTTACGCTGTTTGGCGGCTTTCATTAAAATTTTCATTTCGGCTTCCGTCGAAATCTCACCGGTATTTGACCCTGAGGTTTCTTCAAGTAAAATCATGGACTTTATTGCCCTTAAAGCGCGTAAACGATCTGCATCTTTCGCTCTCATGGCATCTTTGATGCCGTTTTCAATAGTTAATTTTAATGCCATAGGATTTTAATTTTGAAAATGGGCCTTCACCCCGTCTATAAACTCTCTGTTATTACTCAATCTTGGAACTTTATGTTGGCCCCCTAATTTACCTCTAGATCTCATCCATGCATAAAATGTACCTTTGGGTGCAACTAATACCTGCGGAGATTCTAAAACTAAATCATATGAGCGCTTTGCATCATAATCTGAGTTTACTTCGCGAAGCGTCCGGTCCAAAATATCGACAAAGATACGTAAATCTTTTGGGGCTTTTGAAAACTCCACGACCCATTCATGACTTCCCTTTTTACCTCCTTCCATATAAGTGGGAGCTGCGGTATAATCTTTAATCTCTGAATGTGTTTGAATGCAAGCTACAGCGATTGCTTTTTCTGCATTTTCAATAATCAGCTCCTCTCCAAAGGCATTGATAAAATGCTTTGTTCGTCCAGAAATTTTAATCCGATAGGGTAAAATAGAGGTGAATTTAATCGTATCGCCAATTTTATATCTCCAAAGTCCTGAATTGGTGGTAATTAAAACCGCATAATTAATCCCCAACCTTACTTGATCCAAAGAAACTACTCGATCTACCTCTTCCCCACCTACACCTAGTGGAATAAATTCATAAAAAATGCCATAATCAAGCATTAAAAGCATTTCATCAGGCAAACTTAAGTCGTCCTGTATCGCGAAAAATCCTTCAGAAGCATTGTAAATTTCCAAAAATCGAACCTCTGAGCTTGGGAATACTAAATGCTGAAACATCTCTCGGTACGGACCAAAAGCCACTGCTCCATGTACTAAAAATTCAAAATTGGGCCAAACCTCTAAAATTGATTTCTTGCCCGTTATCTCCAATATTTTTTCAATGAGCACTAAAGTCCAAGTCGGCACCCCTAAAATGCTGGTGACATTTTCTTTGGAAGTTTCAATGGCCATTTTTTCAATTTTCTGGTCCCAATCGTCCATCAATGCCACATCAAGAGATGGAGTGCGAATTATTTGGGCCCAAATGGGCAAATTTTTCATGACCACTGCTGAAACATCCCCCAAAAGAAGACTTGAATTCAATGGGTTATTTGACAAACTTCCTCCAATGGACAAGCCCTTGCCTTCAAAAATCCTGGTCTCTGGTTTATTATTGATCAACAACGTAATCATATCTTTTCCACCCATCATGTGGCAGTTTTCTAATGATTCTTTTGAAACCGGGATAAATTTGCTTCGCGCATTGGTCGTTCCTGAAGATTTTGAAAACCATGAGATTGGACTCGACCAAAGTACATTTTGTTCCCCATGCATCATTCGATCAATGTATGGAAACATTTCCTCATAGGTTGAAATGGGAACTTTGACTTTGAATTGTTCGTACGTAGCAATTTCTGAATACCCAAATTTCTTTCCCCATTCCGTATTTCTTCCAGAAAATATCAAATCATTCAGACTGTTGTGTTGAAGTTCCAGCGGATTTTTAAAATGCGCTTCTATTCGAGGCATTCGCCTTTTCATTAACCACAATAAAGTCTCATTGAACAAGGACATTTTATAGGTTTTTTAACATGCGGCTAGGATAATCTGTGATGACCTCATCCACCCCCATTTGAATCATGGCTTGGAAATCTGTCCGTTCGTTAACCGTCCATGGAATCACTTTCATGCCTTTTGAATTACATTCGTCTACCACAGCCTTATTCAAAGATGTGAAGTTGGGGCTATAAATAGCCGGAATAAATCCTAATTCAGCACACGTGTTTTCCGGACCTTTCCTGGTGACCAAAGCCGATAAACGAACCTGAGAGAAGTGGCCAGATTGAATCGATTTATGCCAATATTTTAAGACATTAAAATCAAAACTTTGTAAAATGAGGTATTCAGGAGCAACATGCTTGGCCATCACCGCCCAGACTTTCTCTGAAAACTCTTCCACGGTAGCCGGTTGGGACACACCGTATTCCTTAGGATCCGATTTGATTTCAATATTGTAATATATATGTTTCCCCGTTTTTTGACGAAAATCTTCGGCCAATTGAAATACTTCTTGCAGCAAAGGCTTATGGGCAAAAACTTTTTTCTGTTCTGGGAATAATGCATTTCCACGCGATCCCACATCAAATTTTCGGACCGCATCATAAGTCATTTTATACACATTAAAGGCCTTTTCCTCTGATTTTAAAACGGGTGTTCCATCTGGCTTTAACGCATATAATGCATTCATATAAGGTTCATGCGAAACAAGTACTTGGCCATCTGCAGAAATACAAACATCCATTTCGAGAACTGTAATGCCTAGCTCTAAGGCATGCTGAAAAGCAGGCAAAGTGTTTTCTGGGAACTCCCCCCGACAACCCCTATGACCTTGAATAATTGGCTTTTGAGCCATAAGCGAAATTTGAATGAGTAGAACTAAAATGCTAACTATGAACTTCATCGATGAGAGTTTTCATTTAATTTTTTTCGATCCCTCATGATTTCATTTACCCGTTCATACAAATCGATAAAATCCTTAGGCTCTCTAACATATGAATTAAAGCTCTTAACAAAAGTCGCTGAATCGATCGCATGTTTTTTGAAAGTCGCTTTTTCCAATTGGTGATAAAGTAATAAATTGGTGTCAGGACTAATGATTTCCATGCTACTAATTTTAACTTCATCCAGATGAATGTCAACCAAAATTTCAGCCATTTTCTCTTGATCTAAACGATTTCGATGTTGATCATTTTGACAAGAAAAAATAAGCAAAGGAAGGAAGGCAAAAAGGTATTTCATGAACCAAATTTACGCACAAATTAGAAAGCTTTTGTGGGATTTCGCATAGATTGCTCAAAAAATAGGTAATTTAGCGAGCATATACCTAATAAATATCTCATTTAGAAATGGATATTCGTGCATTTCTTTCCCATATTGTACAGTTGGACATTCGCATCAGAAAAGCGATTAATACTCAAATGCACGGGAATTTTTCATCCGTTTTCAAGGGATCTGGTTTGGAATTTAGTGATTTAAGGCAATATCAATACGGAGATGATGTCCGACATATTGATTGGAATTCAACCGCAAAAGGACACGGTACGTTCATTAAATTATTTAAAGAGGAAAAAGAGCAAACTGTTTTTTTCTTATTGGATGTCAGTGCATCACAAAACATTCGTTCCGGTGACGATTCAAAGCTGGAAACGCTGAAAGAAGTAGCAGGAGTATTAACATTTTCTGCGATGCAAGAAGCTGGAAATATTGGTCTTTGCTGTTATTCAGATAAAAATGAAAAATTTATTGCCCCTGGTGCTGGAAAAAAACATGGGTATCAAGTCATCAATGAACTGTTCAAATTAACCCCAGAAAATACAGGAACCGATTTAAAACAAGCATTAAAATTCACCCTTCAAGTATTAAAAAGAAAGAGTCTAATTTTTGTTTTATCTGATTTTATCGACTCGGACTATCATGACTTATTACGTGCCATGTCAAAAAAGCATGATTTAGTTATCATTCAAATTAATTCAAACATAGAATTAAAGTTGCCCGCTATGGGCATAATCCCCATTTATGATCCAGAAAAAAGAAAGACTACTTGGGTGAATACGTCAACGAAGTCCTTTAAAACTTTTTTAACTGATGAAATACAGACTAATTCTCAAAACCTAAACGACCAATGTAAGCAATGGAAGGCTAGTTACATGCAAATAAAAGCAGGAGACGATTTTGTGCCTAGTTTGATCAAACTTTTCAGAATCAGAAAATAATGCAGGAGAAGCCCATTCAAATATATGGTTCATTTATTGAGGATTCAGCAAAAATTGGCCAACCGGTTCGCTATGTTCTAAAAGCGCTGCATTCAAAAAATCAAGAACTTTTTTTCCCAGGCAACAATACTAAGATTGGCCATTTTGAACCTATAAAAAAAGAATATTTCTCCACTCAAACCACTGAAAAAGGAAGTTTAGATTCTGCTATCTATACGTTTAAATTTTTTGATATCTCAGATTATCAAACCCTCAGTTTGCCCATTTATGTCATCAATGCGTCAGATTGCACACAAATTTATCCTAAAGTCGATACCATATTTCTAAAAAGATTAGTACCACATCCAGAATTAATTAATGTAGATACTCTTATAGGCAACGTCGAAATCCCCTTGATCAAACCAAAAGCAAATATTAAAAATTTGTTTATTGGAGGAGTTGAAATTCTACTCATTACTGGAATCATTTATTGGGTTTTTGGGGCCAACATTAGCAGGGCTTTTCGTTATTATAAGCTTTGGAGGAAAAACCTCGAATTTAGACGGGCTTTTCAAAGGCAATCAAGGTCGATCTCCCAAGATCCCAAGGGTATTCAACGACTTGAAAATGCAACCTTGGTTTGGAAAAAATATATTGAGAAATTAACGAAAACCCCCTTTTCAACTTTCACGACTACCGAGATGGTGGACAATTTAAAGGACAGGAGACTTGCAAAAGCTTTAAAAGCGATTGACTCAGCTATTTATGGAGGAAACTTTTCTGAAAAAACAATGGATTCTGTGAACATCATGGTAGAAATTGCTAATGCTGCATATCAAACTGAGAGAAGAAAAATAAAACTTGAGCGAAAGAAAAAATGAAATTTGACCTTTATTATTCTTGGCTGAAACTAAAAACAATCTTGACCTATGATTGGGAAAATCCTTTTTTCCTATATTTGATCCCATTGCCTTTAGTCATTATCTTAATTTCATCCCTACTCAATAGAAAAAGAAGGTCCCAAATATCTTTGTCCTTTTCGGTTCCTTTAAAACAAAACAAATGGTCCTTATTCATTAGTTACATTCCTAAAACAGTCGAATTCATTTGCCTTTTATGTATTATTTTAGCTATTGCCAGCCCATATAAAAAAATTATACGTACGGAAATTAAGCAAGGGGGAGTCGATATGGTGATAGCACTCGACTTGTCAAGTTCCATGCTGACCCAAGATGTTTTACCTTCGCGCCTTGAGGTTGCTAAAAAATTAGCCATTTCATTTGCTAAAAATAGAATCCAAGACCAAATATCCATCGTCGCATTCGCAGGTGCACCCTATTTAGCAAGTCCGTTAACCAGCGATTTAACTTATGTAACCAAGTCACTTTCTTTACTAGAAACGAAGCAAATAAAAGAGGAAGGTACCGCATTAGGTGACGCATTAGGCATGTCCATTAATCAAATAAGAGAAGAGAAAAATCCCAAAAAAGTAGCCATTGTCATTAGCGATGGAAATAATACGACAGGTAATTTAGATCCTATCACTGCGGCTACTTTAGCTAAATCCTTTGGGATAAAGGTTTACACCATTGCAGTGGGAAGCAATAAACCTTCACTTGATCCTGTTGACGAATCAACCCTGCGTTTAATGGCTGAAAAATCCAATGGCCAATTTTACAGAGCCACTGATACAAAAACGCTTAATGCCATATTTAAAGAGATTGATTTTCTAGAAAAATCCCGCACCTTGCAAGTGAGTACTGAAATACATGAAGACGTAAAACCCATTTTTATTAAGCTTGCTTTCCTGTTTTTTTGCATCAGTATTTTGCTCAAATTAACCCCTATTTCAAATATTTTAGAAGATTGATATGGTCCTATTTCCAAACGCTAAAATAAATTTGGGCTTATTCATTACTAAAAAAAGAATGGATGGCTTTCATGAATTAGAAACCTGCTTTTTCCATATTCCTTGGTCTGATGTTTTAGAGATTACGCCAGCTGAATCGTTCCAATTTAGCTCGAGTGGCTTGCCGATTTCAGGCGAAATTCAAGATAATTTATGCTATAAAGCCTTTGTCATTTTATCCAAAGAATATAAAATCCCAAATGTTCACATACACCTACATAAAATAATTCCTATGGGTGCAGGAATGGGTGGTGGGTCTTCAGATGCTGCATTTACTTTAATGGGCTTAAGGGATTTATTCGAATTGCCCTTGACAAATCACGATTTAATCCCATATGCACAAAAATTAGGAAGCGACTGTGCTTTTTTTCTTCACAAACATGCCCAATTTGGGACAGGCAAAGGAGATGTGCTGACACCCATAGAAACTAGTTTAAGTGGCTTGTATGCCCTTATTTTATATCCCAATTTTGGCATATCAACCCAAAAGGCTTACGCCGGAATTCAGCCTAATCCTGCTCCAGGATTTCTACCTGATTTATTAGAAATGCCTCTATCTACATGGAAGGATACGATAAAAAATGATTTTGAGAAAAACTTATTTATTGAATTTCCTTTGCTGGCTGAAATTAAGCAAAATATGTACGATTTAGGAGCAATTTATGCTGCGATGAGCGGATCTGGATCGACTATATTCGGCCTGTTCGAAAACGAAGTTAGTCCAAAAGATTCATGGGCTAACTTCGTTACATGGGAAGGATTAATTCCTTAATCTTTCGCAAAAATAGCTTCTAACGCTGATGCACCACTGATAACTAGTTTGCCCTCGGGTAATTTAACGAGCGGCTTAATGCCTACAAATTCTTTTGTCGAACTTAAAATTTCCACCGGTATTTGTTTCATCATTCCCGTTGGACTTTCAATATAAATAAATCCAGCCCTGCCTACGCGCGCCAAAGCGGATTGAGGAACAGCGGAAACTAATTTAGAGCCCACAGTGACTTTTGCATTAATAAACTGGCCCACAGTAAATAATTTTTCATCTGATAGCTTCTCGAAATGTCCGTGGACGGAAGTCGTCCTTGTCTCCAAATTAACTTGTTGGCCAATCAAAAATATTTTTGCTTTTGCCGTTAATCCTTCTGATTCAACTAAAATGGTTTGACCCAATTTTAATCTAGGTAAATCTTTCTCAAATACTTTTATTTCAACATGCTTATCCAGCGTACCTACAATTTTTACTAAGATATCAGCAGGTGTTACGTACTTTCCAATAGCCAAATATTGCTCTTCAATGTAACCGTCAATGGGTGATTTGACTACTAATACAGCGCTCATATTGCCCTTGGCTAATGCCTTCAAATCACACCCTATCACCTCAAGTTTTAATCTCAGCGAATTGACCTGAGTCTGTAAATTAACCTGATCTGCCTCCGCCTGCTGAAATTTTTTCTTGGAACCAACCTCCTCATCACTTAAAACTTGTTGGCGTGATTTTTCTAAATTTGACAAGCCTAATGCACTCAGGGCTTGCAAATATTCTTGCTGCATCTGAATGTAATCCAAACTATTAATGGTCGCTAATGCTTGTCCTTTACTAACCTTTTTGCCTGGCAAAAGTTCAAATGTAGACTTCACATAGCCGGCGATAGGTAGGGAAACTGAGGCGATGGAGACGGGAGGCACGTCAACTAATCCGGCACATTTGATATCCTCCCCCATCTCGTGTTGGATTATTTCGCCTAAATTAATTCCTGCGTTTTGTTTTTGCTCAACTGTTAATTTAATTTCTTGGGCAGCTGTTGCAGCAGGTTGCTCCGTTGATTCACTTTTTTTTGAATCACACGCACTTAAAAGGATGATCCCCAATACGAGTATTTTTATTTGATTATTCATTGCCTAAGATTGTTTCGATTTGAATGACTGTTTGATTGTAAGCCAGAATCTCTTGTACATATTGTTCTCTAATCTGCCACGCTTGTTGGGCATTTTGCAACATTTCAACGTACTCAATTTCCCCCGCCTTATAGCTTTTTAATGCCGTAGATTCCAACCAATTTGCCTGAGGCAAAGCAGTTTCTTGAAAATAGGTGAGTGAGTTGGAGTACTTGTTTAACTGAGCCAAATAGGAAGTATATTCCCTAGATAATTGATCTAAATTTTGATCTTTCTGGCTTTCCAACACTTGAACTTGTTTCTCGGATGCGGTAACTCTGGCCTTTTGCCCCTTAGCAAAAATTGGAATTCCGATACCTGCTTGCACATAATTTTGGCCCCCAAAATTTTCAATACTTTGAGACACCACACCAAAACGTAAATCAGGCTTTAATTTTTCGCGCTCCACCTGCACTTGCAATTTTCCCGCGTCAATTTGTTGGTCAATCAATTGCATTTGAGGGTTATTAGAAACCTGATGGGCCAATAAGTTAATCTCGCGATTTAATTTTTCATTAGCCAATATCTCAAATGCTTGTGGATAATTCATCCAATACGCTAGATTTTGAAGGCTAATTTTCATGTCAGATTCCAAGGCGATTCGTTTCTGTTGGAACTCGCGCAACCTCGATTCCGCAGCAATCATTTCCAATCGATTGGTTTCCCCCTCCTTAAATTTTAAGGCCGCAGCTTTTTTCATTTGCGAATAAATACTATCCTGCTTTTGAAGAAATTCGTGGTTTTTTTGTTGGCCCATCAATAAATAATAATACCATTTTACGGAAGAAGCGACTAAATTTTGAGTGATCTTGAGTCTTTTTTCAGCCACTATTTTTTGGGAACTAAGCGCTTTAACTTGGGCTTTTAAAATGCTTGGCCATGGGATATTTTGATTAGCTATGATGGTATAGTCTTGGCTAAAGTAGGTCTGGGTTTTACCATATTGAAAATCAACGGATCCTTTGGGTAATTCGCGACCGGTGCCAATTAATGCCTCCGCTGCTTGCACCTCTATATTTCCTGTTTGAATTAACTTATTGTTTTTTTGAGCGTAATCAAGGCAATTTTGGAGACTCAATTTTGTTGGATTTTGAGCGATCATATTAAAGCTAAAACAAAACAGTAATGCAATAAGTCCCAAAGACTTTTCCTTCAATTTTCGTTCTTTTCTTGTCATAATGATTGAATAAACAACGGGAATTACAACTAATGTTAAAAAAGTAGCTGTAATTAACCCTCCTATAACCACCGTCGCTAATGGCCTTTGGACTTCAGCACCTGGTGATTGGCTGAGGGCCATCGGCAGAAAACCTAAAGAAGCAACAGAAGCTGTCATGATCACGGGTCTGAATCGCAACTCAAGTCCTTTGGCCAATCGTTCTTTGACACTTAATCCTTCATTTGCTAGCGTTTTAAAGAACGAAAGCAATACGATTCCATTCAGCACGGCTACTCCAAAGAGTGCAATAAATCCAATGCCGGCGGAAACAGAAAATGGCATATCTCGTATCCAAAGAGCCCAAATACCTCCAATGGCAGAAAGCGGTATGGCTAAATATATGATGGATGCTTCTACAAAAGATTGAAATGTAAAAAAGAGCAAAATAAAAATAAGCGCTAATGCGACGGGAACCACCAATGAAAGTCGGGACTTTGCAGCAACTAAATTTTCAAACGTACCTCCATAAGTCACATAATAACCGGCAGGTAAAACTACCTTATTTTTCATCACGGTTTGGATATCGGAAACTACGCTTTCCACATCCCGATTTCGGACATTGATCCCAATGGTAATTCTACGGTGCGTGTTATCACGGGCAATTTCAACAGGCGCATTTTCATAATCTACTTCAGCTACTTCCTGCAAGGGAATGTGAGAGCCATTCGGTAAATCGATATACAGTTCCCTCAGATTTTGAATATCTGTTCGATGCGCAGAATCCATTCTAACAACTAGATCAAAACGTTTTTCCCCTTCCATGACAATTCCTGCCGTCTCCCCAGCAAATGTCATTTTAATCATTCGATTGACGTCCTGAATTTGAAGTCCATATTGCGCCATTTTGTTGCGATTAAACTTAACAAGAAGCTGAGGAATCCCATCAATTTGTTGCACCTTAATATCTCCGACTCCGTCAATTTTTCGAATGTATCTAGCCGCTTCTGTCGCGTGAGAAAAAAGCTCATCTAGGTCTTCTCCAAATATTTTTACGGCAATGTCGGACTTAACTCCGGCAATCAATTCATTAAATCGCATTTGAATAGGCTGCGTAAATTCGAAATTAACTTCTGGAAAAACATCTAATGCGCGGTCCATTTTTTCTTCTAATTCTTGAGGTGTCTTTGCAGCCTTCCACTCGGAGGGTTCCTTTAAAATAATTAGAAGATCACATGCATTAATTCCCATAGGATCTGTAGGGATTTCGGAAGCACCAATACGAGATACCACTTGCTTTATTTCATTTGGAAACTTTTTCATCAATAGTTTTTGCGCCTCCGTATTCATGTGAATACTTTGAGATAAGCTGGCGTTTGTGGGCAAAATCGCCTCCACCGCAAAATCACCTTCATTTAATTCGGGGATAAACTCCCCACCTAAGGTTGTGAAAAGCCAAATACTACCAAAAAATAAAATCCCCGAACTTAAAATCACCCATCTTCTCGACTTCAAGGCCCAATCAACTATGGGTTTATAGCCCCGGTACAACAAGTGCATGATTCGATCCGCAATGGTCAATTTATGACTTATTTTTTTATTCAAAAACAAGGCTGACATCATTGGGACGTAGGTCAAAGAAAGTAATAAGGCTCCAAAAATGGCAAAGCTCACTGTTTGTGCCATAGGCCTAAACATCTTACCTTCAATCCCCCCTAGGGCCATAATGGGCAAATAAACAATTAAAATGATGATGACGCCAAAAGCCGCCGACTTAAAAATGGATTGTGATGAGACGGTCACTTCTTCATCCATGGCATGTTGACTCAATACCTCTCCCTTTCGATGCAGATGCAATCGATGGATAATGGACTCGACAATGATGACTGCACCGTCCACAATTAAGCCGAAATCTATCGCTCCAAGGCTCATCAAATTAGCGGATACGCCGAATAAATGCATCATCGCAAATGCAAAAAGAAGACAGAGTGGAATCACAGAAGCGACAATTAGACCCGCCCTAAGATTTCCAAGAAGCAATACCAAAATAAAAACGACAATCAATCCCCCTTCCAACAAGTTCTTTTCTACGGTAGAAATGGATTTCCCGATTAAGACACTTCGATCTAAGTAAGGCACGATTTTAATCCCTTGAGGCATTGTTTTTTGGATCGATTCCAATCTCAACTTCACATCTTTAACGACATTATTAGCATTGGCCCCTTTCAATAAAAGCATCACGGCGCCGACCACCTCTCCTTTCCCATTTCTGGTCATTGCCCCATAGCGTACGGCCTTACCAAACTGAACGGTTGCAACATCTTTGACTAAAATAGGTAAACCGCCAGGACCCCTTTGCGCTACAACTGTATTTTCAATGTCATCTAAAGAGTTCAACATCCCCTCTGACCTAATGAAATATACATCGGTCCCTTTTTCCAAATAACTTCCACCCGAATTTGAATTATTATTTTCGAGTGCTGAAAAAATCTGATTCATGGACACATGAGCAGCGCTTATCCTTTCAGGATTGATGGCAACCTCATATTGTTTTAAATTCCCCCCAAAAGAACTTACTTCAACAACCCCTTTAATTCCTAATAATTGGCGCTTAACGATCCAATCTTGGTAGGTTCTTAAATCAGCTAATGAATATTGATTTTCAAAAGCAGGGTCAACTTCCAAGGTATATTGATAAAATTCTCCAAGGCCGGTGGTAATAGGAGCCATTTCAGGCACTCCAGCACCCTTCAATAAATATGGCTCAGCTCCCTTTAACTTTTCAGAAACTTGTTGGCGCGCCACTTCCATCGCCACCTCATCCTCAAAGACGACAGTAATGATAGAAAGTCCCATCCGTGAAATTGAACGTATATCACGTACATTAGGAATCGTTCGTAATGAAATTTCTAAAGGATAGGTGACAAATTTTTCCACTTCGGCCGCTGCCAATGCCGGCGACTGAGTGATTACCTGTACTTGATTCGATGTAATATCGGGCAAGGCGTCGATGGGCAATTGGCTTAAAGAATAACTTCCCCAAGCAATTAAGCCGATCATAAAAATTCCCACAACTAATTTATTGCGGATGCTAAATGAAATTATTGAATTGATCATATGTCTTTAAATTTACTTAAAAAATGCTTTAGCAATTTTTTAAGCTCTAGGAGGCGCGATCAAAACGCGAGATAAAGAAAAATGATACAGATTTGTTCGTTGAAGATCTTTCCTTCGCGACATCAAGATTAAGATAGGCCACAAACACAAAAAGTATAAACTAGGTAGTACATAGCCTATAATTCCATTAAAATCTAGGGAAGGAAGACTTGGATGCTGACTTGTTTTACTATGTTTTGAATCTGCAGCATAATGAAGCCAAAGAAAATCTGCAAAATTGAAATTTGATTTTTCGATCTTCTTGTGGTCTTGAAAATGTTTTAATAGTTCGTTTGCCTTAAAAGATTGTTCCAAACCCACTTTAGGAAGAAGACTGCCAAAAATAAATAAAACAAAAAGAAAAGTGACCGCTACATTTTTCATTCCCTAAATGTACAGAAATTTCGAAAATTAAATGGATATTTATGCTTTGAAAAAAAAATAGATTGAGACAAAAGCATCATTATACACGATTAATATAAGGGATCTACCGCCTATTTATGGATGAAATAAATCTTTTATGGCACCATTTGACTGATTCGGAAACCATCATCCGTTCGGGCTTATTAGTTATCACCTTAATCGTATTTGCTGAGAATGGTCTATTTTTCGCCTTTTTCTTGCCAGGCGATTACTTGCTTTTCTTAACCGGTGTTTTCGGAGGTACAGGAGTTTTAAAAGAACCCTTGTCAACAATCTTAGTCACCATATTTCTAGCGGCAGTCATCGGTTCATTATGTGGTTATTTACTCGGCCGATTTTTCGGCAATTCACTTCAAAAGAGACCCGATAGTCTATTTTTTAAGAAAAAGCATTTAGAATCGACAAGGGATTTCTTTGAAAAATATGGGTTTGGGGCTTTGGTTCTTAGCCGATTTTTACCCGTAGTACGAACCTTCACACCCATCCTTGCTGGCATAAGTAAAATGTCTTGGTATAGTTTTTTATTTTTAAATATTTTGGGTGGGGCTATGTGGGTAGGAATTTTAGTCGCAGGCGGATATTACATGGGGCAACATTTTCCATGGATTATTAACTATGTTCAATACATTATTTTGTTTTTTTTAGGAGTCACTACATATACCGTAATCAAAGGATATTTGAAGTTCAAACAATGATCGAGCAATTTACATATGTCATCGCTTTTTTAGTGGCAGGGATACTATTTATTGCCTTGATTCTATTTTTGTCCCGAACGCTACGGCCATTTAGGCCAAACCCTGAAAAGCTAAGTACCTATGAATCTGGGGAAGAGCCTATGGGAAATGCTAATATTCGCTTCAACCCAAGGTTTTATGTGATTGCGCTTTTATTTGTTTTGTTTGAAGTAGAATTGATCTTTTTATTTCCTTGGGCAGTGGTTTTTGGCAATGAACAATTAGCCTCAACGGCTCCGAATTGGCCCATTTATGCCTTAGTGGAAATGTTTATTTTTGTAGGAATATTGGCATTAGGATTAGCCTTTGCTTGGATTAAGGGGTATTTAACGTGGGAGAAGCCTTCGACTGAGCCAGAAAAAATGAATAGCCCTGTTCCGATAGACGCATACAAAAAGTATTTACCTAACTCGAAATAGTTACCACCTTGGATTGGTGGAGTATACTTTATTCTTCATTTTGATGGCAAACATTATTTCATGAGACCCTAATGAGGTCCGAGCCAAACCTAAGCTATGGTTTTCGTACAGGTAGGTCATGTGTAAATTTTGATTTAAATGCACGCCAAACATCGCTCCGATAGCTTCTTTATGTCTATAGGACGCCCCCATCCAAAACAAATCATCAAAATTAACTTTAAAATTCCCTTCTACACCTAACACGGCACTTTTCATGTATTTGGCCAATACCGATGGTGAAAAAGTCCAATATCGACCCACTTTAATATCTCTTCCCAACTGAAAAAACAGATTGGGATTTGTTTGGCCTAGCCAAAGAATTCGAACCGTGTCATCTTCAGCTATATTAGTACGCATTAAACTAAAATTGTCCATGACAATTTGATTAGCGGATAAGCCAATATGAAATTTTCGATTGTAATATAGAAATCCCACGTTGACCAGGGGTTGGATTCCATTCAGTTTTGACTGGGTCATGTAAGGGTCTCCCTCATCTTTGACGGTAAATCCACCGATGTTAAGGCTTCGTTGGTATGCGCCGATCGTTGCGCCCACGGCTAATTTTTCTTCCCCACCTAAGGAAAGGTGATACCCGTAAGAAGCTCCCAAGGAAATACTTGACAGCGGCCCAAAGTTATCGGACATGGCCTGCAGGCCTACTCCTTGATGAAAATTAGCTCGGTAGGTTTTTTTTCGGTTTCTTGTAGGCGTAAATGTCCTCCTGATCGTTTTTGACATAAATGGCGTTTTGCCTGAAGAGGTCCGATCCGTTTTATCAAATGCCATATTGACTGTTGCGTAAAAGCTAGACATATTGGTGTTAAATCCGGTCCATTGTTGGCGATAACCCGTTTTTATATCCCAATAATCCTCATATCCCGTAAAGGCGGGATTATATAGATATCGATTCATCATGTAGAGACCAAATTGGGGTGTTTGTTGGGCTAGGCCAACAAATGACATCAATAAGATAAAAAGAAGAATTAAAAATCTCATTACTGGGGGTTCGAACCACAAAAATCGGTTAAATATATTTAATTTCGTAAGATATTTTTGGAAAAAAAATTGGTATTAAATATTCTACCCAAGATGTCCATTGATCCATGCAAGTAAAAAGCTACCCATTAGAAAGTCTACATTCATTCTCAAAACTGCTCATTGATTACTTAACGGGCAATCCCGCCGTATCCCCATTTTACGAGAATGCCCCTGATTTAGATAGTTTTGATAAACAAATAGCGAAAAAAAAATCATTTAGTTCTTCCAATAGAGTCATTCTACAGGAGGTGATTAAGAGTCAATATGAAGAAATCGGTCATGAGGTGGCCATCGATTCAATATTAGAAGAACATACATATACGGTTACGACTGGACACCAATTAAATATATGTACGGGGCCACTTTATGTGATTTATAAAATCGTGTCAACGATCAATCTAGCCAAGAAATTAAAAGAAAAATATCCCAAAGCCAATTTTATCCCGGTTTATTGGTTGGCATCCGAAGATCATGATTGGGATGAAATCAATCACTTTTATTGGCTAGGCAAAAAATTCGAATTAAGTACAAGCCAAAAAGGCGCAGTAGGAAGGTTTACAATAAGCGATTTTGAATCATTTTTTAAAGATCTACCTAGCACGATTCCGGCCTTCCAGAAGGCATATTCTCAGGCTAAAAACTTAAGTCAAGCGGTGCGAATGTACATGCATGAGCTGTTTGGAGAACAGGGTTTAATCTGTCTTGATGCGGATGATGCAAGATTAAAATCCATTTTTACTCCAATTATTTCGGCTGACTTATTTGAAAATTCACATCTGGGACCTGTGGAAAGCGCGACTACGTCACTCAGTGATATGGGGTATAAAACACACATTAATGCCCGAGAAATTAATCTGTTTTATTTAATGGATGGAATCCGTGAGCGCATTGAAAAAAGAGGAGATCTTTATCAAGTAGTAAACACAGCCATCACTTTTTCTGCGGAAGAATTACAAAAAGAAGTGGCTGGGTTTCCTGAAAGATTTAGCCCCAACGTCGTTTTAAGGCCCTTATATCAAGAGGTGATTCTGCCAAATTTGGCCTACATAGGTGGTCCGGCCGAGGTGGGTTACTGGCTCCAATTGAAAGGAATTTTTGATTTACATCATATCCCTTTTCCTATTGTATTGCCTCGTAATTTTGCATTACTCTTGAGCGAAAAAAACCAACAAAAATTAAGTAAGTTAGGTATTGGCCTAAGCGATTTATTTTTAGAAGACTTTCAATTAAAACGCAAATTTGTGGCGGGTCAAAGTGCGCATGTGCTGGACTGTCAAACTGAATTAAATTTGCTTAGTCCCATTTTCACTGAATTGGCGAGCCGAGTGAAATTAATTGATTCTACCTTGGAAGCTAGTGTAAAAGCTGAGTTTAAGCGATTAGAAAATGGCCTTGAGCGGGTAGGCAAAAAGCTAAAAAGAGCTGAAGAAAGAAATCATGAGGCGTCGATTCGCCAACTATCAAATCTAAAAGCTGAATTGTTTCCGGAGGGTCAATGGCAAGAAAGGCATGAGAATTTTTTAAAT
The DNA here is from genome assembly GCA_947464595.1 of Cytophagaceae bacterium. Classification (GTDB taxonomy): domain Bacteria; phylum Bacteroidota; class Bacteroidia; order Cytophagales; family Spirosomataceae; genus Aquirufa. The sequence continues at coordinate 25,088 of CANHXO010000007.1, read as the reverse complement.
TATTATATAGAGCATCCGACTTTCATACAACGATTATTACACACATTTGATCCACTTCTTTTTGAGATGTATGCGATCAATTTGACATAAATATGCCCGAAAAACTAGATGTTATATCATTTTTGGCGCAAGCCGATCAATATCCGCTCATCGATGTTCGGTCACCCGGTGAATTTGAAAGAGCACATATTCCAGGAGCGATCTCATTTCCTATTTTTAGCAATGAGGAACGAGCTCAGGTAGGAACCACCTATAAGCAAAAAGGCAAGGAGGAAGCGATAGAATTAGGATTGGAAATCGTGGGACCACAATTGGCCCGATGGGTAAAAGAAGTTAAAAAATTAGCCCCTAACGGAGTCATTTTGGTACATTGTTGGCGTGGCGGCATGCGCTCAGGGAGCATGGCCTGGCTTTTTGAAACAGCAGGATTGGAAGTTAAAATTTTAGTTGGCGGTTATAAAGCCTACCGAAAAACCGTTTTAACTGAATTAGAAAAAGAGATTCCACTACAAGTATTGGGTGGAAAAACGGGAAGTGGCAAGACAGAAATTTTGATTGAGATGAAAAAAAGAGGAATTCAAGTCATTGATTTGGAAGGACTTGCGCATCATCGAGGTTCAGCTTTTGGGCATTTAGGTTTGGAAGAGCAACCTAGTAGTGAGCACTTTGAAAATTTATTGCATCGTGAATTGCGTCAAATGGATTTCAATAAACCGATTTGGGTTGAAGATGAAAGTAGGCATATCGGCAAGGTGTTTATGACGGAATCGTTTTATCTGAGATTGAGAAAATCTCCTTGTTTATTTTTGGATATAGACGCCAAATACCGACTTCCACATTTGGTCAATGTGTATGCGCAATATCCAAAAGCAGACTTATTAAGAGCCTTGGAAAAAATCAAGAAACGTTTAGGGGGCCAACATTTTCAAAAAGCGGTAGAGAGCCTAGAGATAGATGATTTTAGCGAAGTGGCAGATATAACCTTAAATTATTATGACAAAGCATATCTACATGGGTTAAAGCAGAGGGATGAAGCTCAAATTGAACGTTTAGAAATGGATACCTTAGACACAAACTTGCAAGTAAATTCGGTTTTAGCTTATGAACTAGCTAAATTTAAAAGTTAAAAAATATGTATATGCTGCCTGAGTCCTTCATTACAAACATTTTGGAAAAACACATTCAGACGCAAGCGTTCCCAGCCACGTCTGAAATCAAAAATCTATTTACTAAAATAGTTTTAACCCTATTCCCTGAGCAATCAAAAGTGCATTGTAAAACTAAGGCAGAATTAAAATCCATTTTTGATAGTTTAGAAACTGGCCTTGAGAGTATTTTACATTCCATGAAAGGAGAGTTGAAAGAATCTCCTGAAAAATTGGCCCAAGAATACTTTCATAAAATTCCAGAAATCCACGAATTATTATTGACTGATGTGGAGGCTATGGTGCAAGGTGACCCCGCAGCAAGTACTGATTATGAAGTAATTAGAACCTATCCTGGATTTTATGCCATGGCTTTTTACCGGTTGGCTCATGGGCTGCACCAACTATCAATCCCGTTGATTCCAAGGATATTAACAGAATATGCCCACTCAAAAACGGGCATCGATATTCATCCGGGGGCAAAAATTGGACGTTATTTTTTCATGGATCATGGGACTGGAATTGTGATAGGAGAAACGTGTATGATAGGTGAGCGAGTTAAAATATATCAAGGTGTAACCCTGGGTGCACTTTCGGTGGATAAGAAAATGGCCTCTATAAAAAGGCATCCAAGTATTGAAGATGGCGTGGTGATTTACTCAGGAGCAACCATCCTAGGGGGAGAAACGATTGTGGGAAAAGAGTCTATCATAGGAGGAAATGTTTGGTTGACACACAGCGTGCCTGCACATACAAAAATTTACCATCAAGCAAATTCAAAATTAATCAAAGGCTAAGATGAGCAACTTGTTAGATTTGGTTGGCAATACCCCATTAGTCGAACTCACTCGTTTACATAATAATCCTAAAGTTAAAATTTTTGGGAAATTAGAGGGAGATAATCCCGGTGGTTCCGTCAAAGATCGCGCGGCAAAAAGCATGATTCAGGGAGCATTAGCGCGAGGCGATATAAAAGCGGGAACTAAGCTAATCGAAGCTACTTCAGGAAATACAGGAATTGCTTTGGCGATGATTGCGCGTTTATATGGGATTGAAATAGAGTTAGCTATGCCATCCAATTCGACTAAAGAACGAATTCTAACGATGGAGGCTTTTGGAGCAAAGGTAACTTTAACTGAAACCATAGAATCCGCCCGAGACTATGCCATAGAAAAGGCTGCATCAGGCGAATTCATCTTACTAAATCAATTTGAAAATCCTGATAATTATTTAGCCCATTACCGAACAACAGGTCCGGAAATTTATCGAGATACGCATGGGAAAATAACTCATTTTGTCAGCTCCATGGGTACCACGGGAACGATTATGGGCACTTCCATGTATTTAAAAGAGCAAAATCCTGCTATTCAAATTGTAGGTTGCCAACCAACGGAGGGCTCTAAAATACCCGGAATTAGGCGTTGGCCCATCGAATATAGACCCAAAATTTTTGATCCCCAAAGAGTCGATCGCGTGATGGATGTATCCGAACAGGAGGCTGTCGAGATGACGAGAAAACTAGCCAAGGTGGAAGGTGTTTTTGGAGGAATGAGTAGTGGAGGAGGCGTCTCAGCAAGCATTCGACTTGCAAATGAATTGGAGGAAGGCTTGATTGTTTGTATTATCTGTGATCGTGGAGATCGGTATTTATCGAGCGGATTATTTGGCGATTAACACGCCTAATATTTTATAGGAAGTCGGTTCTGCTAAAAAAAACTGCTGCATCCCTTCAATGTAATAGGTTTGAATGCGACCCTCCGAAAAATTCATAAATAGCTTTTTACGCGTCTCAAATAAAAAGTTTTTTTGAGCAATTTCTATTTCCACTTTGGAAGGACGCTCCTCAGCATCTAAGTGAACAATCATCTTTTTAACGGGTAAATTTTCGTCTTTTTTCAAGGAGTACCAATAAAATCCAGGCTCCGAAAGATTATCATAACTCTTTTCATAAGCTGGTTTATTTAGATCCGCCTCTAAGTATAAAGCAAATTCCTTTTCCCAATCTAAATTGGATACCAGTTTTACTTCTTTTTTCCCGTCCAGCACTGCTGTCTTGTGAACCCTTTGATTTGAATTGGCTAACCCATTAATTTGCTGTTTCAAGAAAGTCGACCATCCAAAATAAGTATTCTTCTGAAGCGATTCCTCAGAGCTGCTGCAACTTAACAGCAATCCTAAAACAAAAACAAAACTTGCTAATTTTTTCAGATCATTCATCATCAATCAAAGGTAATCATATTAAGCAAAGGAATAAAAAAATCCCTGGAGTTTAAGTCCAAGGATTATTTCGTTAACCGCCTATCATTTCTTCAATGGGAATACTTAAAACCCGCGTCAGTGAAAAAATCTTTTGGACGTTTGGATAATGTTTTCCAGATTCCCAATAATTGTAGGCACTTTGGCTTACTCCAACGGCCGTCGCCACCTGACGTTGGGTTAATCGTTTCGTTCTGCGGGATTTAATTAAAAGTACCGAGAAATTCAATTTGGTTTTCATGGTCTTAAAAGTTTAGTGGTTAATAATGAATACATATTTCAAATACTTATTGAAATAAACAACAAAATGGTACAATAAAGTGATTTTTAATAACTATACTGATTTAGATAAGGCCAACGAAGCATTTTTATGTAGTTAAAATCCACAAATGTCATTACAAGACATTCTCATTTTGCTGTATAAAAAAAGGAGTAGAATTTAGATTCTACTCCTTTCATTTATTAAAGGGATTCCAACGTTATTTAATCGAATACTTATATTTATATCTTTCAAATAATTGGCTATGCTTATTATCTAAATTTATGGACCTCCCTTGAATAAAGGCATGAGTGACAATACTTGATTTCATGTCTAATAAGTCGCCACTAGAGATGACAATATTCGCATCTTTCCCATTTTCAAGACTACCGGTCCGAGCATCAATACCCAATATTTTAGCCACATTTAAGGTAATTGCTTGCAATGCTTCTTCTTTAGTTAAGCCATAAGCCGCCATGGTTCCTGCCTGAAAAACGAGGTTACGTTGTTGGCTATGTCCATCAGTTCCATCTTGACAAATCGTAAACAAGACCCCCGCTTTTTGCAACATCGCTCCCGTTTTATACGGTTGGTCTACCGCATCATCATCCGTAGCAGGTAGGCTATGGGGCTCAGCTAATATAACTGCGACCTTATTCTCCTTCAAAATATCCCCAATCATCCAAGCATCCGTACCACCGACAATGACTAATTTAAAGTTAAATTCAGCAGCTAAATGTATGGCGGCCAACATCTCCTTCACGAGATCGCAGTTGACATACAAAGATTTAGATCGGTCAAACAATCCTTTGCAAGCTTCGTATTTCAAATTTGTCGCCGCATGTGTTTTTTCGTTTAAATATGCTTGCGCTTCTTTGAAAAAACTTCTGGCTAAATCGATGCGCTCGAGTCCCAATTTAACTTGGTCAACATCTCCGTCTCTTCGACGAGAACCCCAAAAAGATGGCCGATTAATTAGTGCAGGCATCGTCAAATGTACGCCATTATCCAAAGCATAAACTGCGTCTTCCCAATTCCATGCATCTAATTGGACCACGGTTGAAGTGCCAGGCATTAAGCCTCCACTCGGCACAATTTGGGCCAACAAAATTCCGTTTGAGCGCAGCGTATTGATCACTTTACTGTCAGTATTGTAGGCAACGATCGATCGAATATTAGGATGAATATCACCTATTTCTACATTATCAACGGTTGATTTTGTGGAGCTTACTTCCACCAAACCTAGGTTGGTATTAGGCGCAATAATGCCCGGATAAATATGTTTTCCAGTGGCATCAATGTGCTCAATATCACCTGTTAAAGAAGGTGCGCTCATTTCAATCTTCAATTTTCCTTTCTCAATAATGATATTGCCTGGGGTAACTTGTCCATTGCCTATGTGTAAGGTACCCCCAGTAATCACGATTTTTTTGGATTGTACAGGCGAAGGATGCATGGTTTCTTGTGAAAACAAAGGAAATGAAACCAAGCATATTGCGATATATAATATATTTTTCATGTGATGTATCAATTTTAGTTTTCTGTTAAAATCATTCGTTGGGAAATGCGATCCCAAAGACTTTTTCCATGTCCGTGATCATCTTCGCACATATTTTCTTCTCTAAACGATGGGGCCATAGGCCTCGTAGAAGCACCTCCTTTTTTCGCCAAAATCATTTTCTGAATCAATCTTTGTTTTTCTTTTTTCAATTCAATTTGCAATTTGGCATCCACTTCTCGATCAAAAACGACCGCTCCATCTACAATCGTCTTTTCTGTTTTTGCATAAATACTTAAGGGATGATCGGACCAAATAACTAAGTCGGCATCTTTCCCTTCTTTAATGCTACCCACTCGATCAGCGACATGAAGCATTTTTGCTGGATTCAAAGTCACCATTTTAAGTGCATCTTCCTCTGACATCCCTGCATACTTAATGGATTTAGCTGCTTCGTGATTTAAGTGACGTGCCATCTCTGCATCATCAGAATTGATAGCAACATTTACTCCATTTTTCTGCATCAAAAAGGCGTTTTGAGGAATCGCATCGACTACTTCCATTTTGTAATTCCACCAGTCTGAGAATGTTGATGCATGAGCACCATGTGCATTCATCTTATCGGCGACTTTATAGCCTTCCAAAATATGTGTAAACGTGTTTACGGTGAATCCAAATTTATCTGCCACTTTCATCATGGCATTAATTTCGCTTTGCACGTAGGAGTGGCAAGTAATAAACCTTTTATGATTTAAGATTTCGACCAAAGCCTCTAATTCTAAGTCGATGCGTTTTCCGGGTCCCTGCTTTTCATAATCTCGGGCGCGCGTAAATGCATCGGTTAATACCTGCTCGACTCCCATTCTACTATCTGGGAACCTTTGGTTTGATGGATTGTATGATCGTTTCACATTTTCCCCTAAAGCAAACTTGATGAATGGATCCCAATTAGCAAACTTCAAGCCCTCGGCTGTTTGGCCCCAGCGAAATTTCAACAATTGAGTTTGACCTCCGACTGTATTACAACTACCGTGCAAAATATGGCTCGATGTTACTCCTCCGCTTAACTGGCGATACATGTCTACATCTTCAGGGTCTATTACATCCGTAATTCGTACTTCTGCAGTGACAGATTGAGAGCATTCGTTAATTCCACCGCTCGCGGCCACGTGAGAATGCTCGTCGATAATTCCTGCTGTCACGTGTTTCCCTACACCATTCACCACACGGGCTGTTGGGTCTTTCAAGCCTTTCCCAATGGAGGCAATTTTCCCATTTTTAATTAAAACGTCTGAATCTTTTAAAACGCCTGATTTCTCATTGGTCCAAACCGTGGTGTTTTTGATCAAAATTGTTTCTGATTTTGGAATCGATTTTTGTCCATATCCATTAAAAGGAAACACGACTGAACCTACTTCTTCTGATTTTAAGGAACGCTTTTTGTTGCTTGCTGTATCTGGATTAGCTTCTCGAGTGGCATTCCAAGAAACCCACTCTCCGTTAGCTAATTGGCCCGTACCCAAAATCGCGTTGCCATAAAAATCACCAGACAAGCGTGTTTTTTTTCCTTGATCAGCTTTAGAAGTATAGGCTAAATTGACCAATTGGTCTTTATGACTAAATTCCACCGCTAACGTATCTTTTCCGATGAATTGAGCTTTGTAGCTTCCCGATTCTCCTGTTACGGATAATTGAGCACTTTGACTTCCCATCGAAAATTTATATTTCCCAGCCAAGTCCAATTTAGCTTCTGTAGAGATACCATAGGCTGAACCTTGAATCCAGTTTTCAATGATTACTGTTTTGTCGGCAAAGATCGGTCCATTGGTTATTAGAAAATTGGCCCACTTACCTACTTCTAGACTGCCAACGGTGCTTGACACGCCTAAAAGTGAGGCTGGAATAGTTGTTAAAGCTTCTAACGCTTTTTCCTCCGACAAACCATTTTGAATAGCCTTTTTTAGATTAGGAAGAAATTGGCCTATGTCTTTAAGCCCATTGGCCGTTAAAGCAAAAGGAATCCCTGCTTTTTCAAAAGCTGCTGGGTTGGTCGGTGCCAGCTCCCAATGTTTTAAATCTGAAACGTTGACAAATCGAGCGTCATTGGGGTCTTCCACATCCATCGCTTGCGGAAAATTTAAAGGCAAAATAAAGGATCCTTTTAATGCCTTAACTTCTTCTATTCTTTGATATTCATTTCCTCCCGCTTTGTAGATGTATTGAATACCAAATTCATTCGCAATTTTATTTGCCCGAAAAACGGACCATTTATCTGACACTTCAAAAATTTGTGGTAGCCCCGCATGATCATTAAATGACTGAAGGGTAAGATTTAATCCTTCTTGGCTTGGTTTGGTTTTATACCATTGGGCATCTAAAAAATGCTGGCGTAAAAGAGCGATACTCCCCATCAAAGAATTTGGGTATTCTTGCGTCGAAGAGCCCTTGTCGAAAGAAAAGTGAGCAGATGCTTTTTCTTTAAGTATCACCATGTTTTCTTTTTCTCTGGCAAGGGTTGCTAGTAAACCAGCGCCCCGTGAAATCCCATCCATTTGATGTGTGAGCACGGAACCAAATCCCAATCTTCTGTACTCCTTGGCTCTAGCATCATTCACGTTAAAGTTTTTAACATGTAAAACCTCAGATTTTAAAGCTTGATTCCAAGCATAGGGTCCTTTGGTATTTGAAAGCATTTGGGAAGGAGACCGATAGTTAGTCGTGGAAGACTGCGCTGGGTTCATCCCATAATCACTGTAGATGTCAATAAAGGAGGGATAAATAGATTTCCCTTTACAATCAATAATGATGGCATCTTTGGGTATAGGCAAATTAGCCCCCACAGCTTCTATTTTACCTTGTTTGATAATCAAAGTGGCTGAATTAAGACTCGTTTTTGCGTCTTTATAAATTTTTGCATTGATCAATGCATAGTGCCCAGAACGAGGGGTAGCCACATCGTTGGTGGGATAAGTCGTTTGAGCGAAAAGTGAGTTAGCTAAAAACAGAGAAATAAGTGATAGCGCCCAGAAGGATTTTAAATTCATTGTTGATTTATTAAAATAAAATTAGTTAGACAAATGTATGTCTGCTTTGCCATAATAATTAGCAATACATTTACACCAAAGATGAGAAGGGTCAGTTGACAATTCTTCCATAAAAAATAGGGTATTCTTATTTTTTATCGCTGGAATTATTATATGTTTTTCCTGTGATTTTAACACCTGATCAAACCTATCTGTATTTTCTTTAGCATAACTTTTTGCTTTGTCGAAACGCCACTCCTCATAAAATTGTTTTGAATTTTTATTGAAAAACAAGCATACTATGAAAGTAATAAGTAGGGTGATTTGAGGAATTGTTCTATTAATTTGATTTAACGGTGCAAAACTAAACGTAAACCTTACAATTATGTAACTCATGCCCAGGATTAAATACATGATAATTAAACTCTGAACTCTTTCTGGGATAAATTTTTCTCCAAGCCCAAAAGCAATGGGGATAAATGCCATAAAATAACTAAAAATGAACATTGAAAAAATGAGACCAAACTCCTTGAAAGAGAATATAAGTTTCTTTTTGGGGTTCTCAATAGTGAAAAAAAGCAACAAGTTGAAAATCCAAATTAAAGGTGATTTTAAATAAATTTTGAAGAGGATTCCAAAATTAAATATGGACTCCGTCAAGCCTTTTATGTAATCAATGTTTTTGGGGGCACGAATTTTATTCCCAGGCGAAAGTAGAACTAAGCCAATGGAAATGCTCCAAACGATAAAAAGAATAATGGTCTCTGAATTAATTTTTTTATGCTTCCAATAAATATAGCATTGAAAAGGCCAAAAAATTCCAGAAAACATAATCATAGTTATTTCACTGGAACCGATTAGGCAAAAAAGAAGACTAGAGAGTAATGATAGCCTTAATATAGGTCTTGAACAGTAAAAATAAATGTTTATGAATAAGAGGACAAAATGAAAAGATAGGTAATAATAATGCCCAGTAAACCAAAAAAATAATTGAAAAAGACCTGGGATGGTATACCAGCAAACCGCTTGGCCAACTAATGAAAGAATCCAGAGATTAGGGTCATTATGTGAAAGTTGGAGTACATTTTTAAAAAAATAATATCCATTTAGAAAACCCAAAACTATCAAAATGGTGGTAACCCACTTGAAATGCTCAAAGGAATTGCTAAATACTAAAGGGTTGAGATGCAGTAAAAGATCTGCGAAATAACGGTCGCTCCACCCCATGTAATATTGGTATGCCCCGTGAAAAATACCAAAATCCCTTCCCATTAAACCAAAGCAAAAGTCATCCGTGATACTAGGCTGATTGTAAAAAGATAGGGTGATTAAGAGAAATGCCATAAAACCCCAAACGACCAAACTAAGAAATAATGGAATTTTTGAGAACATGGTTTTATAAGTAAACTTATTAAAAAATGACTCTATTTTTTTTCAGGTATTGGGTCAAAAATAAATATACAATATATAAAAAACGATTTTTAGCTCGTTTAATTTCACTGGAAATATTTCTTTTTCTTGCTTCGGCTACTCGACAAGTTACTGGGGTTTCAATCCACTTAGCAGAGGAGTTTAATAATTTACCTGTATGGTCCAATGAATAATTCATGTATCTCGCATCCAGCATAAGCGATTGTAGCAAAGAGGTTTTGACTAATTTAAATGCGCAAGAAAAATCTTGAAGCTGGGATTTAAAGATTGAGTTGCAAAGCTGATTGGATACTTTTTGCCCAAAGCGATTAAACTCATTGTCGTACTTTCGATTTCTGTGTGTAAAAACAATGGCTGCGTCTTGGTTTTCTAATGCTTGAAGCATTTGATTTACATTATCAATGGGAAATTGGCCATCCGAATCGGTGATTAAAGTCCACGCGTATTTTGCTTGTTTAATTGCTTTTTGTAACGAAAAACCAGGTCCTTCATTTACATCATTACGGAGAATGATTACTCGATGATTTTCTTTGAATGCATCGCGCAAAGATTCATATTGATCTAATGAACTATGATCATCGCATATCACTACTTCCCCTTCTGATATATCAGGATGCTGATCAAAAAAAGCTAGCCATTCGTTTGCCAGCTGGATGATTCCGGGGCATTCATTAAAGGCTGCAGTGACGATGCTAATGGATTTCATTCTTCGATGAGTTGGCTTATTCCTTGTTCAAGCGATATTTCAGGATTCCAATCTAAGTATTTTTGTGCTTTTGATATATCGGCTAATGTTTCTTCGGCATCCCCAGATCTTCTTTCAGTATGGTAATTTTCGATGGGGAAAAATTTAGCTAATTCTTTAATGGAATAATTGATCCCCGAACCTACATTGAAAATTTCACCTACGGTCTCGGAATTCATTGCGGCAACATTTGCTTTCACAATATCTTGGACATGGATAAAATCACGTCTTTGTTCCCCCGAACCATGTATTTCAAGTTTTTCACCTTTCTTAAATCGGTCTATGAAAATGCCCAATACTAAGGCATAAGCACCGGTCGATGGCTGGCCAGGACCATACACATTAAAGTACCTCAAAATATTACATTCAAGACCAAAATTCCTATAAAATTGCTGTACATAAAGTTCCCCTACATGTTTTGTTAAGCCATAAAAATTCAGAAAATCACCTGGATCTCCTTCTTTTTGGACGCCTATTTTATTTCCATAAAAAGTAGAAGAACCTGAATAAACGATTCGTTTTACTCGATTTTTTTTACACGCTTGAAGTATGTTTAACGTTCCTAAAGCATTGCTTTCATGACATTGTTCAGGCATATCAAAGGAAGGCCCACTTCTAGAAAAGGCAGCCATGTGAAAAACGCCATCAACATCTTTTGTGGATTCTAGGCACAAATTAGCATCTTCGATTTTACCTACAATTAAATTAGCTTTGGGATGAATTTTAGTGGAATCTCCAAAAGACATATCATCTAATATAGTTACATGATGACCCAAAGAAATCAGGTAATTAGACAGGTGAGTTCCAATAAATCCGGCACCGCCGGTGACCAAATAATGCATAATACAGTGTTAATCGACAAATTTACAATTTATCCCTAGAACCTTGATGAATTTGATCTTTTTGGCTTAAAAATAAATATGCCTCTTCAAGTTCTTCAGGGGTATTAATTCCTATGGACTTATAATAGGGCTGATCCAAGCGCCAAAATATCTCCGTTTTTTGTTGGATGGTTTCAAAAAATTTAACAAAATTCCGCTCTCCCGTAACTTTACCATAAGGGGCATTGGCTTTATAGAGTGGCCAAGAAGACTCAATAGAATCACGACTAAAGGCAAAAATCCCCATGTCCTTAAAACCATATGAGTCACATTTTTCACCTTCTCGGCTTTCGTAAACGGATAGTGATTTGCCTAAATTAAACTGAACATAAGGAGAAGAAACCCAAACAAGAGGCACTGAAACTTGGTATTTATCTAAATCTGAAAACAGTGTTTGGTGTAAATCCGAATCACAAAAAGGCTGATCTCCCCATTGTACAATGAGTTGGAAATGATCATATTGATCAAATAATGTATTAAATATTTGATCCATGGCATCAAACATTCCCGTGGCAGATTTTTGTACCCATACATGAACATTTTTCGGTGCGGTGGGAGCCACATACAGGTCAAAGTATTCCTTTCCCGTTGGACTTAACAACAGAATCATTTCATCGACATGGGATGTCCCCTGTTCGATAATCAAGTCAAAAATAGATTTGGACTGATATACCGCAGTGAAAATTTTAGGCAAATCGCTTTGAAGGCGACTTCCTTTTCCGGCGGCAGGAATGACAATCACTTTTTTCATCCTTGAGCAATTAAATAGTGTAAATATTCATTTATTTCAGGGAAATACAAGTCTGATTTTTCAGCAATTTGACTGTTATGAACTCCAATGGCAAATATACCCGCATTTTTTAGACTTTGAATTCCTTGTATGGAGTCTTCAATTCCATGCATTAAGCCTGATATATTGAATTTTGAGATACAGGTTAAAAATGGTTCAGGATCTGGCTTAGATTTTTTATAATCTTCTGCTGAAATAATTCCTTCAAACAATCCAGACACTTGATGTATATTCAGCAAAAGATCAATGGATAGTCGGCTTCCGCCGGTAATAATAAAAACGCGGTGCCCGATGCTTTTTAAATGCCGAATAAGATTGAAGTCAACAAATGCTTGAATGGAATTTAGGTCCGCCTGATAGGTATTAGATTTAAAAGAAGCCATTTTTTTCACGATGGCCTCATCGATTGCATAATTGGCAAATACCTCTTTGGTCTTAATTCCTTTCAGTGACTCATAAGCAGGGCACTCCCCTAATTCAAATGCTGCAAATGTTTTTTTAAAAGCTGATTCATGAGCCGAATCGGTGTCAAAAAGTGTTCCGTCAAAATCAAAAAGGAGATTATACATAGAGCCCAAGCAAGTTGACGATTACATTTTTTATTTTGGTTAAGATTTTAACTTTTTTAAATGTGCGGTAACTGATGGGTAGGGAAACAAATTCGAAATTCTTCTTCTTATTTATTTTTTTCAAGAAATAGGAAAGGCTTTTATACGGGATTTCATGTTTGGATTTAATTAAATAAATGCCACTCAGTGGATCAGGCATAATCCGCCAAAAGCGAATAAAGTAGACAATACTGACCCAATATGAGGTAATAAGCGCAAATAAATAAATTAAATTAGATTCTACGATAGAATGCTTAAACGAGTTGATGAGTTGGCGTCTTGATTCAAATCTTGATCCAATCACGGCATCCAATTGGTTTAGTTGCATAATTCGAATCCATGCGTCAATTTCATAGAGAGAAATTTTTCCAGATGCATCTAAATGTAATGTGTAGGATGAAGTTTCATTTTCACCTGCTTGATAGAATCTTACAATTCTTGTCGGATCACTATTAAGACTTTCCATTTCATTATGGTAATAGTCTTTAATAAATTTCTCTGTATTCTTAGCAAATGAAATAAGCACAGGAACTTCGCCATCCTTTAAATCAAGAGACCGATTAATCCAAGTCCATAATTTTTGCCCATCATGCTTGCCCGTTGGATCTGCCACATTGGCAAGAGTTACATTAGGGAATGGTTTTAATGGTTTAATGACTGAATGGGTATCCACGATGATGGAGTCAAAAAAATCAATCTCTGCTTGGTCTATTTCTTTAAGAATTTTTTGAACAAACTCGTCAAATTGAATATTTCTAATGTCATTATCGTAGTTATTATTGACAATAAGAACTTTTTGGGCTTTCGATTTCAAGATTGCATTTTTGCAAATTCGGTAAGAAGGAAGTAGGGATGAAAACTGAGTCCCTGAGCCAAAAATGATTAAATCCGCTTCTTTTAATGCTTTCAACGCCTCTTTAGAAACGGCTGGTATTTTTGAAATTCTTTCAATTTCTACTTGGTTATAATTACTTTGCTTATCGAGTGCATTAAGTTCATCAAGCGGCAATAGATAAAAATCTGAAAGAGGTTTATCCCCGACAAAATTAACAATATCAGCTTCATTGGACAAAAAATTACCCTCCCCATCAAAGGCCACTAATTTAGAATCATCGGCCGTCGATATATTGATAATTTTCGCTGTTAATTCGAATTGGGTCGTTAATAGATAAAGCGCAAGATTAAAGTCATTGGTTTCCGCATAAATACCACCAATAATAATATTTCCAACGCTAAAGCCATTTAATATGGAAAAATTATGGGTAAACTTTAAAAGCTTTTGAGTTCCAAATTCAAAGTAACGCGTGATAAAATTTTCCGAACGGCGATCTAACACATAATTTTCTTTAATGAGTTTTTTGATCAACTCATCTGGATTATTAAGAAGTATCCTCGTTTCTTCCTCGCTTAATCGATGTTCAAAAAGCTTTTTAAGATTACGGTTGTAATCCGTGAAATCGTCTAAGATATAGGTGAAATTCTTGCGATAGTCCGAAGGCCCAAGCATGCCTTGGTTGGCACTTCGAATGACCCCCGTTGAAAGTCCGTCGTCGTACCCATTAATTAAAAGGCTTAAATTAACATAGGATAAATCTTTTAAATGCTTGATAAAATTTGCATTTCCATTTCCGCCCGTAAAAACAACAACGTTCATAGTAAACCTGATAATTTTCAAAGTTAATGGTTTTTGCTGAAATGAGATTTGCTAAAAATTTATTTAGGGTTAATATTTCAAAATAATTTAATGATTTGTTGTAAATTGTGCACTGTTAAAAGCCAAGCCTTATTACCTCAAATGCAAAAAATTATTTCCCTTTTATTCTTTAGTTTATTTTATTGGGGAACCACTTCTGCTCAGACTTTTGGCACTTTTGTTTTTAATAAATTACCTCAAGATTTTCAATTATATCCAAGGGAGTCCACGAATTTGGCCGACATTACGGTAGAAGGTGTTTCTAAAACTGCCGACTATTCTGCTGTTTCTATTCGGGTTTTAAGAAATGGTGCAGCGAATAAGTATCAAAAATCAACCTTAACATATAGTGGATCATTAGCGAAATTTTCTGCTAAATTTCAAATCCCCGCAGAATTAGTTGAGTACGATTTTGAAGTTTATGGATTTAAAGGAAAAGACTCTAGCTTGGTTGTTAAAAGAAAAAATATAGTTGTTGGTGATGCATTTTATGTAACCGGTCAATCCAATGCATGGATTGGACCTATAGACGATTTGGTTTATCAAGGCGAATGGGTTAGATCGTTTGGCTTAGTGCAAGGCAGTGATAATTATGGACCCTATAATTTAGCAGATACATTATGGTCATTGCCCATAGGAAGAGCTCGCGTTGGACCCTGGGCCTCTGAAATAGGCAAACTACTCTATGAGGCTGAAAAAATTCCAATAGCCATTATAAATTCTGCTGCTGGGGGTTCTAGTATAGATTGGCACTCCATTTTAGATGGAAATCTTGCAGCACCCGATGGTGGAAATATCATGCTATACAAAGCCATAAAATCGGGTACCATAAAACACGTTAAAGGATTAATTTTTAGACAAGGAGAAGCTGAAGCTGCAGCATCACCCGGAACGAAATATGAATGGGGGGCCAAATTTGAGTCTTTAAAACAAAAATATAAAAAGTATTTTCCATCATTTCAGTATATTTTTGCAGCCCAAAACAATGTATTAGAGTATGGGTATCCGCAGGCTGCCTTATTAAGAGAGGATCTAAGGAAACAGCAACTAAATGATCCTTTTGTAAGGACATTTGCTACGGCAGGATTACCCGGATTTGATCGCCTGCACTATAGTAATTATGGATATAGGTATTCTGCAAATGAGGTATTTAGATTAATTTCAAAAGATGTTTATAAGCGAAATTTATCAAATGAAGTTTATAGCCCGAGCATACAAAGAATATATTTTCTTTCTCCCAAAGAACACAATAAAGTAGTTTTAGAATTCGATGAGGGACAAAATCTAGTTGTTCCAAGTGACACAACCGTTAAAGATACCAACGGGAATTCTCATATATCCTCAATAAAAGATCAGTTTTTTTGGGACACATTTAATTCCGCAAGTCTAGCTAGCTATATTGTAAATATTGAAACATTAAATAAAAATAAAATTTTAATTTCTTTTAAAGGCGAATTCGAAGGCTTTATAGGCTATATGCCTGACTATCATAGAGGCTTTGTTACTAATAAAAGTGAATATCCATTTCCTGGGCCTTACATAAAAAATTCTTTAGGAATGCGAGCTTTAGGTTTTTCATATTTCCCTGTAGAAACTGAGAGTGTTTCTACCGAATTTTTAATTTACCCAAATCCCTCGATAGATAAACTTAAAATTGATTGGCCAAAATTCACTCATGGAAAATTGACTATTTATGATATGAGTGGCCATATTTTTTATGAAGAAGATGTTTTAGGACAAAGATCTAAGTCGATCGATTTATCTAAATTTCCTAAGGCAAACTACTTTATTAAATTCACTAACCTAGAGGGACAATATTCTTCCAAGCGTCTGGTTATCCATTAATTTCCCCCACATCATTGATAAAATAGCAATGTGGATGGTTTTGCATTCCAATTTTAGGATAATAGCCTTCAGCTGCGGGAGCCGCTAATAAAATCAATTTTGCTCTTGGTATATTAATTTTCAACAATCTAATTAATTCCTTCCCTATGCCTTTGTGTTGATATTTCTCGTCCACGGCCAAGTCTGCCAAGTAAGTCGTATAAACAAAATCAGTCATCGCGCGCGCTAAACCAACCAACTCCCCATTTTCATACGCCGCAATGTAGTAGTTGGCATGCGCCAACATACTTTCCATCGCCTTCATGTCCGACAAAGGCCTTCTCAAGCCCAAGGTAGATGTATCTAGTATCCTAATTAAATCGTGAACGGATAACGATGGATTTAGTTGATATTCAATTTTCATAGAAATTATTGCTATTAATTTAATGCGTTCAAAAATACACATCTTAAAGAAATTACACTTTGTTAACAAATATTTTTTTAGTCTTTAGTACCTTGTAGTTTCAAAAATTGACATAAACAAATTCCTATTCGCTAAACCATATGAAAATTTCAAAATCCATCGGAATCTTCTTTTGTCTAATCATTCCTTTTTTAGGATCAGGGCAATCTAAATCACTTAATTCTCAATTAGCAGCAAAACGCGTAAAATTGCCTAACGGCTGGAAACTTTCCCCACATGGAAAGTCCGTCTCTTTGGGTGACTTGCCGCTCAACCTAGTGGTATCGCCTAACAAATCCTACCTGTTGGCAACCAATAATGGCCAAAGTGTACAAAGCCTCCAGTTGTTTAATGTGAAAAAGGGAGAAATTGTAGACAGCAAAGAAATACCAAAATCTTGGTATGGGCTTAAAATTGCCGCTGACAATAAAACAATTTATGCCTCTGGAGGAAATGACAATGTTATTTTACATTTTGAAATAGAAAATGACCAACTTGTGTCCAAAGGAAAAATCGCACTCAGCAATATTCCTAAAGACATTATTTCACCAGCAGGATTGGATTTAGATGATGCCACTGGAATACTGTATGTCGTTACGAAGGATAACAATAAACTCTATTTGGTCGATACGCGCCAACAAAAAGTTCAGGAATCCTTCGCTCTACCTGCGGAAGGATATACGTGTATATTGGATAAAAATAAGGGAATTCTATACATTTCAATTTGGGGTGCACGCCAAATTTTGCCTTTTGATACGCGTTCAAAAAAATTCTTAAAAGCCATTCAAGTAGGAGATCATCCGAACGAAATGGTATTGACTAAAAATGGGAAACATCTGTTTGTAGCCAATGCAAATGATAACTCCGTTTCAGTGATTGATTTAGAAAAAGGAAAAGAGATCGAAGTGTTAAATGCAGCATTATTCCCAAACTCCCTAGAGGGATCTTCAACAAACGGGATTGCACTTTCAGAGGATGAGGAAAAATTATACATCGCAAATGCTGATAATAACTGCTTAGCCGTTTTTGAAGTAGAAGATATAGGCAAGTCAAAATCCCTCGGATTTATCCCCGTTGGCTGGTATCCTACCCAAGTAAAAATAGTGAATGGCATGGTCTATGTGGCTAATGGAAAGGGGTTTTCCTCATTTGCAAATCCGAAGGGACCAAACCCTGTCGCCAAAACCCAAACGGTTACCTACCAAAAATCAGATAATAATCGGGCCGTCAGAAATGAATACATTGGAGGATTAATGAAGGGGACTATGTCGATCTTTAAAGAACCCTCATCCGCTGAAATGGCTGTATTATCTAAAGCTGTTTACCAAAATACCCCTTACACTAAAGCCGGAGAACTTAACGCAAAAGGAGAAAAAGGGAATCCAATCCCGATGAAAGTAGGCGATAAGTCACCCATCAAATATGTCTTTTATATCCTGAAAGAAAATAGAACTTATGACCAAGTATTAGCGGATGTAAAAGGAGGAAATGGCGATACCACTTTGTTATTATTTGGCGAAAAATACACGCCTAACCAACATAAACTTGTTAAGGATTTCGTGCTTTTGGATAATTTTTATGTGGATGGTGAAGTAAGTTCCGATGGGCACAATTGGTCTACATCGGCTCACGCCACAGACTATTTAGAAAAAACATGGCCAACTTCCTATGGTGGCCGTGGCGGGAAATACGATGGCGAGGGGAATCGCGAAATTGCGAATCCTAAAAATGGTTTTATTTGGGATTACTGTAAAAAAGCAGGGGTCAGCTATCGGACCTATGGAGAATTTGCGGATGACTTTAAGCCCAACATCCCTTCTATCGCTGGACATTTTTGCACGTATTTCCCATCATTTGATCAACAAATTATGGATACGCTCAGGTTTAACCGTTGGCGCAGAGACTTCGACTCCTTATTAGTCAAAGGCCAAGTTCCTCATTTTAATTCTTTGCGTTTCCCAAATGATCACACCGAAGGACAAAAAATTGGCGCAAAAACGCCTTATGCCTATGTTGCGGACAATGACTATGCCATCGGCTTGTTTGTTGAACATTTATCTAAATCTCCGATTTGGAAAGAAACGGCCATTTTTATTGTCGAAGATGACGCCCAAAATGGCTCTGACCACGTAGATGCACACCGTACTACGGCATATGTTGCTGGGGGATTTGTGAAAAGAGGATTTGTGGATCATACCCCATATTCCACTTCTTCGATGTTAAGAACGATAGAGTTAATTTTAGGTTTGCCTCCAATGAGTCAATATGATGCCTCTGCCACACCGATGTTCAGAAGCTTTTCTTCCAAAGCTGACCTATCTGTTTTCAAACATATTTTACCACAAGTAGATCTCTTTGAAAAAAATACCAAGGAGAATGCGAGTTCGCGGTTAAGCGAAAAGTTTGATTTCTCTAAAGAAGATTCCGCTCCAGATTTAGAGCTTAATCAGGTTATTTGGAAAGCTGTTAGAGGGGAAGATTCAGAAATGCCGGCACCAAGAAGAGCTGCTTTATTAAATACTGCGGAAGGAGATGACGATTAAGTTTTTTATTCCGTTTCCACCGGTTTATTTTTATGGGTATGTCCTAAGCTTTACTAACTTTTCAAAAGTTAGTAAAGCTAAAGGACATAAAAAATGGCTCATTTTTATTTTATCAGTTACTTGGATTCTTCCATATGGGAGTTTTGGACAAATAAATAATCCCGACACCCTAGCAAATGTTGTTGTTAGTGCTAGTCGGCAACAAATTTCGGCTTTAAAAACTCCCTATTCCGTTAGTGTCTTCACGCATAAAGATATTGATCATTTGGCACCTCGTGCTACTCCAGATATGCTTTCGAATATCCCAGGAGTCTTCATTCAAAAAACGAATTTAGGAGGTGGTTCTGCATTTGTCAGGGGCTTAACAGGGAATCAAACGCTACTCATTATCGACGGAATTCGATTTAATAATTCCACATTTCGCTACGGTCCAAACCAATACTTGAATACCATAGACCCGTCGATAATCTCCAAAATTGAATTGTTAAAAGGGAGCGGATCCGTCCAATATGGATCAGATGCATTAACGGGTGTCGTAAATTTCTTCACGCTTCAGCCTGAATTTGCAGCTCAAAAAACCTTTGGAGGCCAATTGTCTGCGCGAATTACCACGCAAGGAATGGAGCTGAGCGAGCAGGTAAAAATGAGTTATGCATCAGAAAATACGGGTATCATTTTGGTAGGTGCTAATAAAAAATTTGGTGATATAGTAAGAGGGGGTGGTTTAGGGTTGCAAGGTCCAACAGGTTATAATGAGTGGGATTTTTTTGGCAAAATTCGCCAAAAAGTTTCAAAAACATGGGTTTTGGAAGGTCTGATTCAAACCACTCAGCAAACCCAAGTCCCCGTTTTTCATAAAATCAAATTGGAAAATTTCAAAATCAATGAAATGGAGTTGCAAAAATTCCAAAGAAGCTATTTAAAAGCTATTGGTCAATACGAAAATCCCATTTTTAAAAAAATCGAGCTTTCCGTATCCCAACAAATCAGCATCGAACAAAGAAAACTTCAAAAAAATGCATCTTCAACTCTTCGTGCAGAAAGAGACCTAGTGAATACTATTGGAATTTTGGCCGATATACAAAGTCAATTTTCTCCAAAATGGTCCGCTCATAGTGGCATCGATTATTTTAATGACCGGATAAACAGTACCCGGGAGGATATTAATTTAATTAGTAATTTGATCAAACCCTTAAGGGGACTTTACCCAAATAATGCTGGATATCAATACCAATCCGTCTATTCCATCCATCATTTAGACTTCAATGCATGGCAAGTGGAAACCGGTTTGCGCTTTCACCAAAACGTGGCTAGTTTGCCTGATACCACACTGGGTTTATCGAAGGTAAAATCAAGTGCTTTAGTCTATTCATTAGGAATAGCCCGCGCTATCACTTCAGGAATCTCCATCTATGTAAATACAAGTTCAGGGTTCAGGGCGCCAAATATGGACGATTTGGGCAGTCTGGGTATTGTAGATTTCAGGTATGAGCTACCTGCTTTTGATCTAAAGCCCGAGTATTCTCAAAATTATGAGATGGGTATCAAAATTTCAAAAGCTGCCTTTTTTCAGGAATTTACCCTTTTCCAAACTGAATTGGAAAATTTAATCACCCGCATAAAAACGTCCAATGTTATTCAGGGCTATTCAGTGTACGAAAAAAGAAATGTGGATCAAGCATTTTTACGAGGAGCAGAATGGAGTGGCCGATTTGATCTTTCAAATTCCATTTCTACCAAAGCTAATATTTCCTACGTCTATGGCCAGAGCGTAACATTAAACGAACCCATGCGGCGCATACCTCCGTTTCATGGTGGCTTTAACCTAAGCTATTCAAGAAAAAAACTGTTTTTAAATTCTGAACTTTTATTTGCTGCTACTCAAAATAGGTTAAGTGCAGGAGATAAAGCAGATAATCGAATGAACCCCTCAGGAACACCTGGGTGGGCAATAATCAATGTTCAGGCCAATTACCTATTTAATTCTCACTTTAGCATTTCTTTACAAGCTCAAAATATTGGCGATGTCGATTACCGCATGCATGGATCTGGTATCAATGGTGTAGGAAGAAGTTTATGGGGTCAAATTCACTTAAAATTTTAATTCTATATCCTAAGCTTTTATCAGTTAATTGAATGTAAGAAATATTGATTAAACATTTTGGCTATTAATTTGTTACCTGAGCATGAAAAAACTTCAACTTTTATTCCTTTTTTCCCTTTTACTGACCATTAATCATGTTGGTTGGGCACAATCAAATGGTAGAATTTCAGGAAAAATCGTAGATAAATTTACTCAAAAGCCTATTGAAGGAGTTAATGTAAATTTAGAATCGACCAATAAAATAGGACAAACCGATAGCCTCGGTAAATTTAGAATCACTGGTATAAACTTCAAATCATATAATTTGGTGCTTTCCATGATTGGATATAAAAAGCAAACGCTTTTCAATATCGTGGTCAGTGCAGGGAACGAAAACTTTTTCAATATAGAATTAGAGCCGGCCAACAATGAGTTAAATGAAGTCATTGTCACTCAAAGCCGAAAAACCGCTAAAGTGGCCACACTTGAATCTCCCCTTAGTGTTCAGAGATTAACAACCGAGGAAATAAAAAGTAATCCAGGAGGAAATTTTGATATAAGTAAAGCAATTCAAGCGCTTCCAGGTGTGGGGGGTGGCGCTCAAGGTGGAGGTTTCAGAAATGATATCATTATTCGTGGTGGAGGCCCCAATGAAAATGTTTATTACCTAGATGGAATTGAAATCCCAGTACTAAATCACTTCCAAACTCAGGGTTCCAGCGGCGGACCTCAAGGAATGTTAAATGTTTCCTTTATTGAAGATGTTAAATTGAGCTCGTCGGCTTTTGATGCTCGGTATGATAATGCCCTAAGTTCCGTTTTTCAGTTTCGCCAAAGAACGGGGAACCCCAATAAATTTCAAGGAAATGTTCGTTTAAGTGCTACTGAATTCGCCTTAACTTCAGAAGGTCCCTTAGCTAAAAATGGCAAAACAACTTTTTTGGCATCCGCGAGACGCTCGTATTTGCAGTTCCTTTTCCAAGCTTTAGACATCCCCATAAGACCTAATTTTTGGGATTTTCAAACCAAAATTACGCATCAAATTGACAGCAAAACCTCCATTTCATTTATGGCTTTGGGGGCCATTGATGACTTTAGTTTTTCCACCATCAAAAAAGAAACTCCTGAAAAATTATACGTCTATAATTCAAATCCCATCATCAACCAATGGAATTATACAGCAGGGTTAAGTTTAAAAAGATTGACGGAGAACGGATATTTTAATTTGGCCCTTAGTCGGAATGCTTTTGATAACGATATCAGAAAATACGAGGACAACCAGATAAAAGATCCAAA
Source organism: Cytophagaceae bacterium (assembly GCA_947464595.1). Taxonomy (GTDB): domain Bacteria; phylum Bacteroidota; class Bacteroidia; order Cytophagales; family Spirosomataceae; genus Aquirufa. Next base: position 2,550 of record CANHXO010000007.1, on the reverse strand, counting down.
TCTTGTTAATTTATCCCTTCAGTCGAGAGAAACAGAAAACAAATTGCGATTCGATTTTAATACCAATCAAAATGGGTGGAAAATTAGTTATGGATTGTCGGCCCAAATCGTTGACTTCACAAACAATACGCGCACTGTGATTCGGAAAAAATTAAGCGATGCGGTAGGAAATATCATTCAACCTGAACTTAAATATACGTTTAGTAGCCCATTAGGGACATTTGCAAAATATGGGGCTTTTGGCCAGGTGAGTAAAGCTTTTTTTGATACCCGTTTAGGCATCAGTGCAGGTTTGAGAACCGATATGAATTCATTTACAGATGAAGGCAGCGATCCTTTACAAACCTTATCCCCTAGGTTATCTTTAAGTTATGTTTTATCCGACAAATGGACTTTAAATGGATCCATAGGCCGCTATTATAAATTAGCGCCTTACACTATTTTAGGTTTTGCTGATAATAATGGGAAATTGGTCAATAAAAATGCCAAATACCAAGCGAGTGATCATTACGTGGCGGGGCTTGAATATTTAGTGAACGATGGATTGCGATTTACGGCAGAAGCATTTGTGAAAAATTATAGCCAAGTGCCTATTTCGATCAGCAAAGGGATTTCATTGGCCAATTTAGGAGGCGATTTTAACGTGCTTGGCAATGAACCCGTGACCACCACAGGGAAAGGCGAGGCCTATGGATTTGAGTTTTTTGCTCAAAAGAAACTGACGGATAAATTTTTTGGCATACTTTCCTATACCTATTACAACAGCTCATATAGTGGATTAGATGACGTTTTAAAACCAAGTAGTTGGGATAACAGACACTTACTTAGCCTTTCTTGGGGATATAAATTTCCTCGTAACTGGGAACTCGGACTAAGATTCAGATACCAGGGAGGAGCACCTTATACACCTTTTGACAACATAGCTTCCAAAGCTAATTTTATGACACAAGGCTCGGGGATTTTTGATTATGCTCAACTAAACACACGCAGATTAAGAAGTTTCCATTCGAGTGATGTGCGAATTGACAAGAAATACAATTTAAAATCGATCACCATTGATTTATTTTTAGATGTGACCAATTGGTATATCGCGGCAGCCGACGCAGTTCCCTATTACGCATTTAAAAGAACAGATGATAATAAGGGTTTTGCAACGACGAACGGTCAACCGATACAAACTAATGGGAGCAATGGCATACCGGTTTTATTGAATAATGATAAGCCTTCTGTCACCCCTACGATTGGATTTATTGTGGAGTTTTAGAACGTATCTATTCATCAACAAAAAACCCACAGATAAAATATCCATGGGTTTCGTTTACTCCGTGTTCTAAATTATATTCTTTATTTCATAATGGGTTCAAACCATGCTAAATCAAAAAAAATAGCCTCATTAGTTTGGAATTGTTTCCAACGAGCATCCAATAATTCTACATCATCAATAGATCCTTGATGTGTACTAAAATGCATAATACCTCGTTTTTTATGATCAATATGTAAGTGGATTAGATTCTTTTTAGCCGTAAAAACTAGGCCTTCAATGTCTTTGACGGTTAAGAAATCAAAACTTACATGGTGTTCACTTGGCCTGCGTAATCGAATGACTTTCATAGCTAACATTTAACACTATCTATTTATCCCTTCTGATGGCAGATTTTTAAGTAAAGAATTCTGTCCGCCAACTTTACTCCGTTGAAATTTTTATCTCGCGATATAAGGTGACCCATAATGCCGTTCATGTGGATCTCCAGGCCAACTCACCCATTAGGAGTACCTATGATGCTTTTTCAAACCCTACTTTTTACTTAGTCAATAGAAAAGCGGAAATAGTCATCAAAAAATTAAGCGCATTGACGTTAAGAAAATACTTTGCCAGTTTACAGAAAAAACCAACACCTTAAATTCCGCATTGAACGAATTTCAACATACCCGGCTGTTACAAAACCTTTTTTGACTCCTCAATCAAAAGATCTAAATCCGCTTTCATCGCGTCGGTCAATTCACCCACATCGCGGCGCGTATACAGGTCGATTTCAAACCCCGTTTTTTGTAACACATATTTAGCGGCCGTCGGATAAGATGTGTGCATCACATCCATATTGTCCGCAAAAAATGCTTGGACCTTCGCGACTTGCGCCAATTCCCCCGCACCGTTGAAATGCGTGCAAAGCCACACAATTAATTCTGGAAATAAATTTCCTTGTATACACGAAAGTCCTTTGGCACCGGCTTGCAAGGATAAAAGCGCATGGCCCATATACGCATCATACAAACCAAAATTATACCCAGCGCCAGCCTTCACTCGAGCCCTCACTTTTTCGATATCCAAGCTGGTATCTTTATGGTAAACCAAACGGCCCGTTGGCAATAAATCTTCCAAAATCTCCACCGTAATTAATCGCTTATACGGAACAGGACATTCATAAATTCCCAAGGGAACACCCGGAGTCAAATCCATAAACTCATGCATCCGCTCTAAAAAAACGGCATCCGATTCATCTTCCTTGGTCAAAATATTATTCAAGACAATCACCGCCTGAACACCCAATG